>JAIEOW010000014.1 GCA_019750095.1 Phycisphaerales bacterium | reverse complement strand
TCAGGGATTTGAACCCTGGACCTATGCTTTACGAAAGCATCGCTCTACCGCTGAGCTAAGGTGGCCTGATGACGGCCGCGGGCGGTTGAACCGGTAGGAACATCCGATCGCGGGCCGGAAGTATCGGCGCGTTCCCTGCAAGAGTCCACCTCTGGCGTGCCCGGAATCCCGCTGATCTGCTCACTTCGCGGGCCGTGGGGACGTGTCGGGGGCGACTGGGCCGAGTTCTCGCACCTTCAGCCCCGGCGAAGTGCTCTTGAGCTGCTCAAGCTGGCGTCGCCCGATACGGACGCGCATGGTGACCGCCGTGCCCGTCTCGTCGTACTCGCGATCCAGAACCTTGGCCCTTTTTTCCAGGCGATCCACGGCTTTTCCTTCGCGCAGCGGCACCACGATCTCGGCTTCCAGCTCTTCCTGCTGGGCGATCTCGAGCACGCGCTGGCGAAGCTGGGCATAGCCCAAGCCCAGTTCAGGGTCGCCGCGCTCGCGGGCCCTCTGGATGTCGATCGCCGAGATCACGAACGAATCCTGTTCGCCCGCTTTCTGTTTCCAGACCAGCAGTTCGCGGTTGTCGGCGAGCTTGTCGGCCTTGTTCAACAGCAGCAGCCGCCTGGGCGGAGTCCAGCCGTGCTCGTCGTAGTTCTGTTCGGGAAGATTCCCATCGCGCCGCTCGGTCTCGCGGACCTCGGCCTCAAGATCGTCCAGAGTCTTGCAGACGGTGTCATAGTGCAGGTCCGCCGCCGGATCGCTGACATCCAGCACAATCAGCAGGATGTCGGCGTGCGTCGCCTCTTCCAGGGTCGCCCGAAAGCTCGCCACCAGATTGTGCGGCAAGTCACGCACGAACCCGACGGTATCGCTGAGCATCACGGTGAATCCCCCGCTCAGATCCCAGTCGCGTGTGCGCGTCACCAGCGTCGCGAACAGCCGGTCGTCGGCATAGGCCCCGCCCGCGGTCAGAGCGTTGAAGAGCGTGCTCTTCCCCGCGTTGGTGTAGCCGACGATTCCGACGGTGAAGTGATCTTTCTTGCGATCCTGCACCATGCGGCGTTTTCGGGCATAGATGCCGTCGAGCTCATTCTGGAGCTCCATCCGACGCTTTTGCGCGAGTCGGCGGTCGATCTCGAGCTGCTGCTCGCCCGGCCCGCGTGTGCCCACCCCGCCGACACCGCCGCCGCCGGTGATGCGTTCGAGGTGGTCCCACATCGCGCGAAGCCGCGGATAGGTGTACTGCATCTGGGCGAGTTCGACCTGCAGCTTGGCCTCATGCGTCGTGGCGCGGGCGGCGAAGATGTCCAGGATCAGCTCGCTGCGATCAAGAATCTTCTTGCCGACGACCTTCTCGATATTCGCAAGCTGACGGGGCGACAGATCGTGGTCAAAGATGACCACGTCGGCCTCAAGCGCCTGGCAAAGATCGCGGAGTTCTTCAACTTTGCCAGCGCCCATGAACGTCGCCGCTTCGGGTTTGGGTTTGCGCTGGTCCAATGTGCCGACGACCACCGCGCCGGCCTGCTCGGCCAGCGAGGACAGCTCGCCGAACGGGTCGCGCTCGTCAAAGACCGAATCCGGAAGGCGGACGGCCGCGAGAATCGCCCGCTCCGAGCGGACGTGCATGGTTTGGCGTTCTTTGGGGGCCGGCATGGTCAACGGTATGTCCGTCACTCTTTGGGTACCGCCATGCTCCGCATGGCGCTCTTCTGCTTCGTCAATCCCAGTCCCGATACCATCCGTCCAATCACGCCATGAGCAAGAAGCCGACCAAAGCCGATCTTCCTCCCGCACGCTCACGCCAGGTCCCACCGAGCGCCAGTCCTTCGTCCAAGCCCTGGGAGCACGCCAAGCACGCCGAGGGATCGAGTTCCGATCCGCTCGCGGCACGATTCGTTGAGTCGCTGTCCTACGACACACGCCTGTATTCCGCGGACATTCGCGGTTCGCTGGCACACGCCCGCATGCTCGCTCGCACGGGACTCATTTCGCGTGAGGACTATGCCGCGATCGACCGCGGCCTCGCCCAGATCACGCGCGAGATCGAGTCTGCGCCCGCCGGGCCGAATGCCGTCGGCGTGAACGGCGCATGGCCGGGATGGAAGATCGAACTCGAAGACGTGCACATGTGCATCGAGGCCGCACTCGTCGAGAAAGTGGGGGATGCTGGCCGAAAGCTGCACACGGGCCGATCGCGGAACGATCAGGTGGCGCTCGACCTTCGGCTCTGGTTGCGGGATGCCAGCGCCGAGCTGACGCGCGGACTTCAAGAGTTGCTCGGTGCATTCGTCCATCTGGCAGGTCAGCAGGGCGACGTGCTGCTGCCCTCGTACACCCACCTCCAGCGTGCCCAGCCCATCGTCGTCGGCGCGGAATGCATGGCCTGGTGGGCGATGTTCGATCGCGATCGCCGGTTGCTCGACGCGATGCTCGGGTTTCCAGACGGGCTCTCGGCCTCCCCGCTCGGGTCCGGTGCCGTGGCCGGCTCCACGTTACCGCTCGATCGCGCGATGGCCGCGGGCGATCTCGGCTTTGCCGGCCCCACGCTCAGCTCAATCGATTCCACGGCGAGCCGCGACGAGGCCCTGGACTATCTCCACGCCTGCTCACGCATTGCGCTGCACCTCTCGCGGTTGGCCGAGCAGTGGATCATCTACTGCACCACTGAGTTTGGATTTCTGACTCTTGGCGAGGCCTACACCACCGGGTCGAGCATGATGCCGCAGAAGCGGAATCCGGACATGCTCGAACTCATCCGCGGGCGGTGCGCGACCATCCTCGGGCATCATGCCGCGTTGCAAACGTTGATCAAGGGCCTGCCGCTGGCCTACAACCGCGACCTTCAGGAAGACAAACGCCACGTCTTCGCCGCGCACGACATGACGCGCGATTGCATCGCCATGGCCGCCCGCATCGTCGCCACGGCAAGGTTCAATCCCGAGCGCATCAACGCTTCGCTCGATCGTGGTCACCTGGACGCCACGGTGCTCGCAGAGTATCTGGTCGCCAAGGGTGTGCCCTTCCGCACTGCTCATCAGGTGGTGGGCCAGCTTGTTCGTGTCTGCGACCGGACCAAGCGTCACGCGCTCTCGCTTCTGGATGTCGATGAAATCCGCGATGCCTGCCGCGCACTCGGGCATTCGGTCAGTATTGGTGAGGATGTCTTCTCGCACCTTTCGTCGGCCAACGTCGTGAGTGCCTATCGATCCTCGGGGCACGGCGGGAGCAGTGGGGGAGGGTACAAGGATTGGCTGCACACACTTCGCGCTCCGCGGGCCGATGCCGCCGGGGTGTGGATTCCGCTGAAGTCAGCCGAGGCGGACGCAAAGCCCGGCCCCACGCTTCAGGCGGCGGTGGATCAGGCACGCCCTATCAGCCAGAGTTCGCTGAAGGTGCCACTGGCTCCTGCTTCAACCGCGACCACTGCGGACACTCCTCCGCTTTTCGATGTCTCCGAGGATGACAGCACGTCCATCAAGAGCGGTGCGTTCGATGCGCTCGTCACACTCTATGAGCAGACGGGTCGAACGCTCGATGACCTTCCTTACACCGAAGACTTCGACACGCTGGCGGCCAAGGCCAAAACCACGTACCCATCCCTCAACACCTATGCCCTGTTTCGCAAGCTGCACACGCTGAGAAAAGCTGGCAAACTGCCGCGGATTGGGCGCCCATCAACGCTTCCCGTGAAACTGGAGCCTGGCGAAGAACAGTGGCTCCGCGACCGCGTGGTACAGGTGGTCGGCACGCTGGGCCAGCGCGATCGTCTTCCCTATCACCCGGACTTTGACGCCATCGTTGAGTCGTTCAACTCTCATACGGGCCGGACACTCGCTCCGCACGCGGTGTGGCGACTGGTGGCGAAGCTCGCCAAGTAGCTCCATGTCAGTCCTCGGCGATCGCGACGAGGGCACGAGTCTATTTCTTCGGAATCGGCGTTCGCGCAAGGTCCGTGCGCCAACTGCCCGGATCCGCTCCCATGGTCATGCCCAGATTGACCAGTTCGTTCATCGCCTCGGCATCAAAGACTCCGCCCGAGGGCTGCTTCCATGCCGGCGGGATCGCCACGTAGCGCAGTTCGATGTCGGCACCCTCAACCGCGCGGACGTACTCCAGCTCTTGCGCAAAGTATCGCAGCGTCGTCAGCGTGCTCGAGCGAACCATGGTGTCGACGCTTGCACGCGTAATGCTCCACCACGTCGGCTGAACCACCCGCGGCTCGGGTTCGTCACGATTGTTCAGAATCACCCAAAATCGCATCCGCGGCGGCTTCAAGTCCGGACGCAGCCGCGCAAGCTGCTTTCGCGGCGCATCCTCGGCCCGAAGATCTGTCACGATCAGGATGTTCGAAGTCGTGCCGCCGTCAACGTGCAACTCGTCATCGATCACGACGGGCGGAAATGCCGCGGGCACGGCGCTCGAAGCCATCAGAATGTCGATGAACCGCGACGCCCGCGCACGCCCGCCCACGATGCGCTCGGCCTCACCGGTCATGTTCCACGTCGCCGGCAGACCCAGATCAAGGTTCGTCGTTCCCACCACGAGGAGTCGATCCTGCAGCGATCCGTTGACGATCTCACGAAGCCGAGTGGAATCGATCTGCTTCGTCACATCGCGGCGTAGACCGGATGGATCCAGAAACGACTCGTTCGAGGGCAGAAAGAACAACCACCCGTTCAGCTCCGCCCAGTCGTCCTTGGGCTGACGATACAGATCCGCGACCTGAGCGGCGGAAAGGGAGTCGCCCACAAAGGCAAACGGCGCGATCAACGCCCCGGTGCTCACCCCCGTCACGATATCGAACTCCGGCTTGCGCAGCGGCCCATCAACGGTCGACCACCCGAGAAGAAAGCCCGCACCGAACGCGCCCTTCTCTCCGCCACCAGAGAGCACCAGCACATCCAGAGTCGGCGGCTCCCCTTCTTGCCATTGGGCAAATGCCTCGGCCTCACGGATGTACCTTCGAACCACCGCGTCGAGCATCTCCGTGCGCTGCACAAGCTCGCGCTGCGCAAACGCATCGCGTCGGCATGCGAGTTCCTGCTCGCTCAGCACACGCCGGTTCACCGCGCAGCCAACGGCTCCGAACGCGAGCACCGCACCGACCGCCGCCCGACATCCCAGGTCGATCCAACCACGCCGTGATGTAAGAATGCTCATGGCACCCGATCCCCAGCTTGGACACTCTCCATGTCCGCATCTAGCCCTGCATCCGCCTCCGGCGTGAGCACGGTGCTCCAACTCTCCGGATCGGCGCCCATCGTTCTCCCGAGATCCGCCAGCGACCGCATCGTTTCGCGCTGGAAGATCCCCTCCACAGGCGGGCGCCAGAACTCTGGAATCGAGACAAAGCGAAACTCGGCGTCGATCCCGTCCACGGCGCGCATGTGCCGGACCTGAAGCTCAAGCAGCCGCATCGATCCGATCGTCGATGATCGAATCGCCGTTGCGACGCTCGCGCTGGTGATGCTGACCCACGATGGCTCGATGATCTGCGGCTTGGCGCCGAGCTGATTGTTCACGATCACCCAGTACCGCACCTTGGGCGGCTTGGCCCCCGGAAATCGCTTCTGTAACAGCCGGAGCGCAGCCCGCGGACTCCTCGCATCGGAGGGAATGAGGATGTTCGATGTCGTGCCGCCATCGACATACAGCGTGTCGTCGATCAACACCGGCGGAAACGCGGCGGGAATCGCGCTGGAGGCCAGCAGAATCTTGTGCACACGTGTCGGATCGCCAGACTCAGCCGCTCGCTCACTCTCGACGCTCAGTCGCCAGGCCTTGAGCATGCCCAGATCCAGGTTGGTCGTGCCAATGGCGAGCACGCAGCCCTGTCGAGACTTCTCCGCGATTTTGCGGATGACGTCCATGTTGATCTGGCTGCGAATATCCCGTTCGAGCCCGCCGATGCTCATGAACGATGCCTGACCGGGAAGAAAGAACAGCGGGCCGCGGAACTGAATCCAGTCGGCCTTTGGCTCGCGATACAGCGTCTCAACCTGTTCGATCGAGTCGGCGTCACCAATGAACGCAAACGGCGCGATCAGCGCCCCCGTGCTCACGCCGGTCACGACGTCAAAGTCCGGCTTGGCCATAGGCCCCGTCAGCTTCGACCACCCCTCGAGAAAGCCGGCACCAAACGCGCCATAGTCTCCGCCGCCCGAGAGCATGAGCACATCCAGAATCGGCTCGGATGAGCCGGGTATCTCCATGTGCAAGCGGTGTTCCTCAACCATCCGGCGCACGATCTTTCTCGTGGCCCACGTCCAATCAAGCGTCTGCGTGGTGACGAACTCGCTTCGGCGCGACTCGAGTTCAAGCCGAGAGAGCTTGCCGCGCGATTGCACACACCCGGCACAGATCAGGGCGATCGCTGAGAGACACACAAGAGCGCGTTTTCCATCAGTTCGCATGCGTAAGAGTGTACGGGCAAGCAACTCAGCCCGATTCGACCTAACCAACGTTTCGCACAAGCGTCACTGGAGGCGCAGGAGCGATTCCCGCCGACCCAACCGCCGCGCCGGTCGCCAGCGTGAGCTGCTCGATCACCGAGTCAAACTTCATCGCCTGCGCACCAACACTGACGTTCCACACGTGCGCGACGCCCGCCTCGGCAAGCGCCACAGTGGGCTTCGGATCCGTGACTCCGCCCTGCCCCGCGTTGGCCACATTTCCCGCAGCTTCAAGCAGCACGCGACGAGCGGTCGACGCATCGGTTCCGATCGCGACGGCCACCTTGATCGTCGCGATTCGCACCGGGTGGTGGCTCAGGTTCGTGATCGTGCTCCCGAAGATCGCCCCATTCGGAATGATCACCCGCCGCCGATCCGCGGTATCGAGTGTTGTTGAAAACAGCTCAATCTCGTCCACAACCCCCGTTTGGCCGCTGATGATCACCGTGTCGCCCACCTTGAAAGGCCGGAAGATCAGCAGCATGATCCCCGACGCCACGTGGCTCAGCGTGCCCTGCAGTGCCAAGCCGATCGCCAGACCCACCGCCGACAAGATCGCGATAAAGCTCGTCACGTTCAACCCGAACGTGCTCAAGCACGCCAGCACGCCCAGCACGATGATCGCATATCTCGCGGCGTTGGCGAGAAACCGCACCAGGGTGACATCCAGACTCGCACGCTCCATCCCGCGTGAGAGAAATCGTCGAGCCCAGTTCGCCAGCGTCCACGTGATGAACAGCACGACGATCGCGCCGAGCACCTTCGGCGTGAACTCGATGGCGTATGTCTGGGCGATCTTCCAAAGCTGAGCAGCCCGATCGGTTGCCTGTTCGATCTTCTGCTCGGCCTTGTCAGCGAGTTGTGCTGCGGCGGTGGACTGCTGGGCGAGAACAAACTGCGGAACTTGGCTCAACACTTTTGGCTCCAAGATCATGCGACACCCCGGGCCAAATCGTCGCACGCTTTCAGCGGGTGTCCATGGAATCTCACTCGGAGTTTCCATGGGGACATGAAGAAGATGCCAACCCAAACAGGGGGATTCGGATTGCCGAGCTTTCAGACTTCGTCAGCAATCGGTGAGTTTTGGCCAAAGCACTTGACCTTCCCCCCTGATTCTGGTATCCCTATGTACTTCGGCGACGCGCGTGCGTCAGCCAGCTTCACACCATTGAGAGAGAGCGGCGGAAAGAGAGACCATCTCGGAGTGGTCTGTTCATGCGCACAACTCTCTCTGCTGCCATCGTTTGCATTCTTGCCATTCCTGCGTCAGCCCAAGTGACGACTTTTCTCGACCGCGCCCAGTGGTCGTCCGCGGCTGGGTCGCAGACGCTTCTTGAGAACTTCGAGGGCTTTGCCGTCGACACGAGCTTTCGCCTGAGCCCCCTCGCAATTGCGACCGGGTTCGGGACGCTCTCGCGAGAGGGTGTGGATCGTGGGCCATCTTTTCACCTCGTGGATGTGCCGCCGTACGCGAATATCGATTCTGGAACTTCAAGCGGATCGGCCTTCGCCTACCTATTCACCGATGGTCCAGAGGCGGGTGGGCCTGGAACACAGGTGCGTCTGACGTTCAACACGCCGATCCGAGCATTCGGGATGGATGTCTTCGTGGGGAGCGTCCTTGAAGGCGTGACGATCGAGATCATCGGGGCAGGGAGTCAGATTTTGGGCACCATCCAGCCGACGGCCGGCGCTGGCGGGACCGGCGGGGTGTTCGCTGGATTCGTGAGCGGCGAGGTGGTTTCGTCTCTGCGTTTCCGATCGACCATGACCGTTGCCGGTACGGGGGGTGAGGCGTTCGGGATCGACAATCTTGCGGGCAGTCCTGTGCCAGCACCGGCCGCGGGCGGCCTGCTGTTGCTCAGCATCGTCGGCCGTCGGCGTCGTCGCACGAACAGCTAGAAAACTCTGGCCGGTCGGACGAGCCGATCCGCATGGGTCTCGCCGGGACAAACTGTCTCGGTTCACACAGGAGACTCAGCGATGTGCTCGTTTACGATCGGTCGGGGTTTGGGAACTTCCATGGCGGCGGCGATGGTGCTCTTTGTCGGCTCGATGGCGAGCGCGGCTCCGCTCATCCCGGGGGGGACGCTTTCGCCCATCCCAGGCGCTTCGCTGCCCGCTGGCGCGGTGCAGGAGTGGAGCAAGACCAGCACCTTTGATTTCTTCGGTCAGGGTTTCGTCAACACGCCCAACGGGCCGCTCCCGATCCTGATCCCGATGGATGGCACGGTCACCCAGCGCGTGTATCGGCTGACTGACAACACCATCCTGTTCAGCTACTCCGTCAGCAACGCATCGTCTTCGGGCGATGTGGACGGCATCACGGTCAACGACTGGGACAGCTACACCACCGACCTCACGTCCTTCAACGGCGTGGCCCCGATCACCTCTCAAAGCGTGTCGAGCGCGACGCGCAGCAACTCGGGCGGGCCGATCGAACTGAACTGGTCGACCGGGCTGAACTTTGGTGCAAGCAGCCGCGCGTTGTACATCCGCACGAATGCAACCGCGTATTCCACCTCCAGCCGCGGGCTTTCGGCGGACAGCCGCATCACCGTCGCGGGCGAGGGCGGGTCGCAGGCGCTGTACGGGTTTGCGTATCCGGTCGAGGATTCGACGCCGCCGGTGGTTTCGATCGCTTCGCCGAACGCGCTCGGTGCCACGTGCAACCCGGCGACGATCACCGGCACGGCGTTCGATCCCAACGGATTCGACAGCTATGAGCTTGAGTTCCAGCCAACCTCTGGCGGATCGTGGACGAGCATCGGCACGTTCAGCACCCAAGTAAGCAGCACGGGCACGCTGGCGACCTGGAACACCGCGAGCGTCGCGCAGGGGTGGTACTTCCTGCGTCTGACGGCGTTCAACACCAGCGGACTCTCGAGCATCGTGACCACGGTGGTCTTCGTCGACAAGCAGTTCGACACTGTTGATCTGCGTGCTCCCCAGACGGGCAACATTCTGGGCGGCACGGTCTGCTTCGACGGCACCGTCAGCGACGGCGTCGGCACTTCGAGCTTTGCCAACTACACCATCAACTATGCCCCGCTGCCCGCTGGCTCGCCGTTTGTCGCGGTGGATTCGGGGAACGTGACCTATACCACGCCGATCGTCAACGACGGGCTTGGTGGGTGGAACACGGGCTCGCTCGCCGACGGCAGCTATCGCCTCCGTGTTCGCGGAACCGATGTCTGCGGCAACACCCGCACCGTCACCCGGGATGTGACGGTTGACAACACCCGACCCATCGCCCTGATCTCTTCGCCGACGGCGTGCTCACGCATCGCCCCGGGTCTGATCACCATCAATGGCGTCGTTAACGACGCGAACATTTCCGGGTGGGTCCTGCAATACACCGGCGGTCCGACGAACACCTGGGTGAGCATCGCCAGTGGCACGACCAACATGAACGGGACGCTCGCGCAGTGGAACACAAGCGGTTTGCCGAACTGTGCCTACACGCTCCGCCTGATCGCTTCCGACCGCAGTGCGGTGAACTGTGGCGGCACGACAAACCAGACTGAAGTGACGATGGGCCTGAACCTCGGGTGCGCCGCCGACTTTGATCTCAATGGCGTGGCGGGCACGAACGACATCTTCGAGTTCTTGAACGCTTGGTTTGCCGGGTGCCCGTGAAAGGTGCCAATGGCCCAATGAAGACCGAGGGGTGGGGACGAATGCCTGAAACCTTGAGTATGGACAGCCGGGCGCGAGAGCGCCCGGCTGTTCGTTTTTGCTGATTCAAAGCGCAATCCCGGCACTACGGCGATGTGCGGAACACAGAAGAATGAGATCTGTATTCAGCCCGAAGGGCTGGTCGTCTGTAGCCGGGCGTGGAGCGCAGCGACACACCCGGAAGAACGAGGTGTGGCGATCCACCGCACACCGAAGGAGTGCACGCAGTTCCGCTCAGCGCACTCGCAACAAACACGCCTTCGGCGTGCAATCACGAACACACAGAGGACACGGCTTCCGGGGGTGGCTCGCAAAGCCTCGCTCACCCCCGGCTACTGACCACCAGCCCTTCGGGCTGAAGGCCAAGACCGGCCACGAAAAGATGGAAATCAATGTGGATCCGTGCCCGGATTGCATCTGGGATTGGTACTCAGTCAGATGCTTAGCCGCCAAAGGCCTTCTTGTAATCCTCAAGGAACTTCTTCAGACCGCTGTCGGTGAGCGGGTGGTTCAGCATGGTCTTGATGACGCTGAATGGCACGGTGGCCACATCAGCGCCCGCGAGGGCACAGTCGACCATGTGCTTAGGGTGGCGCACCGAAGCGGCCAAGATCTTGGTCGTGTAGCCGTAGTTGTCATAGACCTGTCGGAGCTTGTGGATCAGCTCCATGCCGTCTTCGGCGATGTCATCGAGGCGCCCGATGAACGGGCTGACGAGAAACGCGCCAGCCTTGGCGACCATCAGACCCTGCAGCGGCTGGAAGCAAAGCGTGAGATTGGTCTTCACCCCGTTGTCGGAGAGCGCTTTGCACGCACGCACGCCGTCGAAGGTCGTGGGCAGCTTGATGACGATGTTCGGCGCGATCTTGATGTGCTGCTCGGCTTCCTTCATCATGCCGTCGAAGTTGGTCGAGATCACCTCGGCAGAGACGGGGCCCTTCACAATCTCGCAGATCTCGGCGAGCCGCTTGGCATAGGGCACGTTCTCTTTGGCGATCAGCGACGGGTTGGTGGTCACGCCGTCGAGCACGCCGAGTTGGGCGGCTTCCTTGATTTCGGCGAGATTTGCGGTGTCGATGTACAGGTCCATGGTCGGCTCCTTCTCAAATGGATGACTTCTCTGCGGCTGGCATCGGGCGGATGGTCAGATGCAGGATATCGGCCATCGGGTGCATGCGGACACGCCAAACCCAGGCGGAAGGGCCCGAAACACCCGCCGATTGGCACGCGTGGACAATCGCCATGGACAATCTCTGGCCGAGGGCGGGGTTGTGTACGCTTGAGCAGGTAGGGGAGGCCCGCGCCTGACCATGCCTGAGAAACCCGTTGCCAATCTATCCGGACCGATCGCCGAGATCGGACCCTATCGCCTGACGAGCGTTCTGGGCGAGGGCGGCTTTGGCGTGGTGTACCTGGCCGAGCGGACCACGCCCTTTGTCCAGCGGGTTGCGCTCAAGATTCTCAAGGCCGGCATGGATTCCGCGGCGGTCGTGGCCCGGTTTGACCAGGAGCGGCAAGCCCTGGCACTCATGGACCATCCCGGCATCGCTCGTGTGCTCGATGGTGGATTGACCGGGCAGGATTGCTCGCTGGGCGCGGGGCGGCCGTACTTTGTGATGGAACTGGTGCAGGGGCCGTCGATCACGGAGTACTGCGCTTCACGCAAGCTCACCCTGCGTGCACGGCTGGAACTCTTCATGGATGTCTGCGAGGCGGTGCAGCACGCACACATGAAGGGGATCATCCATCGCGACCTCAAGCCCTCCAACATCCTGATCAGCGAGACTCAGAGTGGGCCGATTCCCAAAGTGATCGACTTCGGCATCGCCAAGGCCATCGCAGGAAGCGGCGGAGCGTTTGGCGCGGGCGGAGTGGGGGGGGCGATCCAGGTCACCGAGCGTGGTCAGTTTGTCGGCACGCCGGAGTACATGTCGCCTGAGCAGGCCGACGCCAAGAGTGATATCGACACACGGACAGATGTCTATGCGCTGGGCGTGCTGCTGTATGAGCTCTTGACCGGCGAGTTGCCGATCTCTCAGCGCGAGTTGCGCGACGCAGGGCTCGCGGAGATTCTTCGGATCATCCGAGAGGTCGAGCCGCCCAAGCCCAGCACCAAGCTGAGCTCGATTGCGGCGATTCGCACGGATACTGCTCGCCAAACTACTGATCGGCCCGCCTCAAAGACGACGGCGGCCTCTTCGGCTCGCGATCTTCGCGGCGACTTGGACTGGATCGTCATGCGAGCGATCGAGAAAGCGAGAGCACGCCGGTACGACTCGCCCGGATCGCTCTCGGCGGACATCCGCCGCCATCTGCGTTCTGAGCCGGTGGAGGCGGGGCCGCCGAGCGCGACGTATCGGCTGACGAAGTTTGCAAGTCGGCATCGCGTGCTTGTTGCGGCGGGCGTGATTTCGGCGATAGCGCTCTGTGCGGGGCTTGTGGTCGCTCTGGTCGGGCTGACAGAAGCGACGATGGCACGCGATCGACTCGCGATCGCAAGAGAAGAAGCGGTCGGGGCGCGTGTAGCCGCAGAGCGTGCACGCGACAACGAACGTCAGCAACGGCTTCGGGCCGAGGCCGCCGCAGGGTTTGTGCAGAAAGCGATAGAGACCGCGAATCCCTGGCTGGAACCGTCATCCATGACGGTACCAGACCTGCTCGATTCGATGAGCGGACTGGTGAAAGACTCGGCACTGAAGGATGATCCGGAGATGCTCGCCGAAGTGCGGGTGATGATCGGCGGGTGCTACGTCGCGATGGGGCGACCGCGGGATGCGGAGCCGCATTTGCGGGCGGCGATCGCCTCGCAGCAACCCACGGGCGGAACACCCACACCGCTGACGCCGGTGATGATTCGAGCGTCGTTGTATCTTGCGAGTTCACTGAACGGCATGGGACGAGCGCAGGAAGCTCTTCTCGTGCTCGATGCGCTCGAGCCCCTGACGACCGCGCCGAGCACCGGGCCAGAGCGAGCGACCGCGGGCGAGATCGCATTCGAGCGCGGGCGATCGCACCTACTGCTTGCTCAGCGTGAGGACGCCGAGCGATTCTTGAAGCTCTCGATCGATGAGTACGAAGCGGCCGGGCCAGAGCGCGAACTGGAAGTGGCCAGCGGCTTCTCCGCGCTGGGCGTGCTGTATGCGGATTGGGCCGGTCGGCAGAACGAGGCCGCAGACGCCGCTAAGAAGGCGGTGGACATCCGCCGGGCGAAGACCTCGCCGAACAGCCCGCTGACCCAGAACGCGCTGCACAATCTGGGGCGGGCGCAGCAGGAAGTGGGGAGGTTTCAGGATGCTATAGAGAGCTATCGGGCGGCGATCGACGCGCACGCAGCTCGCGGCGGTGCGCCCAACGCAGCACTCGCGCTCAGTCAGAACAACCTCGCGTTGCTGTATCGAGAACTCGGCAAGCCCGATGATGCGCTGCGTCTCGCCCAGCAGGCTCTGACGACGCGCATCGCGCTCGATCCGAAGAGCATCGAAGTCGCCGAGATTCTCGATCTGCTCGCCGGATTGCGCGTCGATCGCGGCACGGCCGCGGATCTTGAATCTGCCGTGGATCTGTACACGCAGGAACTGGCGATTGTGGACAAGCCCGAGCCGAATCTCGCCCGGCACGCTTCGCGTGCACTCACGGGTCTTGCGGGCGCGCTCGTGAAGCTGGGGCGTCATGACGAGGCGGTGAATCATGCTCGTCGAGCCGTCCAGATTCGCGAGCAGTACTTTGCTGCCGGCGATTGGCGGACAGACTCAAGCCGCAGTGTTCTCGGAGCAGCACTGGTGGGTGGTGGCCAGGTGGACGAGGGCGAGAAGCTGCTGATTCAATCAGCCGAGGCGGCGCTGCGGATTGGCACGCTCTCTCCCTCGAAGAAGGCGGCTTTTGTTCAGCGGGTGGTCGATTTCTATGAGAAGACGGGCAAGGCCGATGAAGCCGAGAAGTGGCGGGCGCGGTTGCCGAGCTTGCCGTGAGAAGGTGCCTGCCTCGTGTTCGTGGCTTGAGAGTGACGTCATCGCTTCGAGAAGTAGTGGTTTACTTGCTTTTCGATGAAGATGCCGTACGTTCTACGGACACGCTGGTCATGGAGAATGAGACGATGTTCCTGTCTGACTCTGGTCACTCGCTATCACGATCAACGATCTCCAGGGTGATCCTGGCCACGGCTGGGATGCTGCTTTGGGCAAGTCCATCGCACGCGATCATCGGTCTGCTTGGCGTGAAGTGCAAGAACGCGTCAACGACTAGTTCAAGCTCAGCCAAGGGGATCACCACCACCATCAACGCGCCGGGAAGCGACGGCCAGAATCCGTTTGCCATCAAGGCCTTCAACGGATTCATCGCCATCATTCCCGTTTCGGGAAACACGGCGGGCGTCCAGGTCCGCAGCGGCCTCTTGACGTCGCAGGAGGCTTACGGGGAAGGGCTGCCGAACTCCAGTGGCCCGCCAAGCTTTGCGGGGCCATACACGGGACTGATGTGGCCCTTCCGCGATATCTACGAACGTGCGTCCACGGGGGGCAATGCCAACGACGTGGGCAAGGTCTTCGTCAGCCCGTCACGATTTGCGATTTCCGCGAGCTTGACCGATGCGTCGCCGTTCCTTGGTTATGCGGTCGGCGGGCCCACAGAAACACAGATTCCGGGCGCGGACGGCAGCGTCAATCGGCTCTTGCGTGGCGTGCCCGGCAACGGAGTGGTGCCGATCGCCGGACCGGAGTCGGGTGCGGGCATCTTTTCCTTCGATATCGACGTTGGCTCGCTGGGGCCGACGGACTTTGATATCTCCTTCATCGGGACCATCGACGTCGTGCTCCAAAGCAACGATGGCAGCTTTCGTCAGCTCAACGGCGTTGCCGTGGATGCCACACCGGTGCGAGTGACGATTCCGGCACCTTCAGCGGTCTTGCCGCTCGCGGCAATGGGCCTGCTGGCCACCCGTCGTCGGCGATGAGGGGAGTTCATCGCTCACCCGGATCAGGCGAGACACTCATACGCTTGATTCGACATGGCGAACTCGGTTCCGCATCTTCCCGATGAACTGGCGCGGTATCACCGTCAGATGCTGCTCCCGGACTTTGGCGTCGCTGGCCAGCGGAAGCTTGGGGCGCGGGCGGCCCTGATTGTCGGGTGCGGTGCGCTCGGTTGCTTGGCGGCTGAACTCCTCGCCCGCGCGGGCGTCGGACACTTGATCATCGTTGATCGAGATCTGGTGGAACTCACCAATCTTCAGCGTCAAACGCTCTTTGACGAGCACGACGCGGCCGAGGGAACCCCGAAGGCAATCGCGGCAACGCAGCGGCTGGGCCGCATCAACTCGGCGATTCGCATCACGCCGATCGTTGCCGATCTGACACCCGGCAACGTCGAGTCGCTCATGCGCGTGCATGGATCGGACTCTGGCGTGATCGAGCTCGGAGCACGAGAGTCGGCCCGATTCGTCGAAGTCGTCGTTGATTGCACGGACAACTTTCAGACGCGATATCTAATCAACGATGCGTGCGTGAAGCACCATGTGCCGCTGGTGTATGCCGGGGTTGTGGGTGTTTCGGGGATGCTGATGACCATTCGACCCGGCGCTGGGCCGTGCCTGCGATGCCTCTTTCCAGAGGCACCGGCACCGGGCACCACGCCGACGTGCGACACGGCCGGCGTGCTTGGCCCGCTCGTCGGCATGGCGGCGAGCATGCAGGCCGTGGAGGCGATGAAGGTGCTGCTCGGACGTGAAGACCTATGTAGCACCACGCTGACCGAGATCGGACCTTGGCACAACCGATTCCGCGAGATCGCTTTGGACAACGCTCGCCGCGTCGGAGATGACGACCCATGCCCCTGCTGCGTGCGACGGCGGTTTGAGCACCTTGATGCGGTCAATCCTGAATCCGCCACGCTCTGCGGGACACGGTCGGTGCAGATCACCCCTGGACACTCGCCCGCGCATCGACTTGATCTGTCCGAGGTCGCCCGGCGGCTGGCCCCGCACGGTGCTTTTGTGGCGACGCCGCATCTCGTGCGAGGTGCGTTCTTCCGTGAGCAAGAGACCGAAAGCAACAACCCGATCACACTCACAATCTTTCCCGACGCCCGGGCCATCGTCGGCGGGACGACCGACGCCGCCGTGGCTCGATCGATCCTCGCCCGCTATCTGGGCGTGTGAAGCTGCGCAGCGCGACGGTGGCTATGGTTGTATCGACCGTCATCGATACGGCCGTCACGCGCTTCCAACTCGCAAAGGACAAGCCCATGGGTTCCATCGCCACCGCCATCATCCCCGCTGCGAATCTCACGATGAACTATGCCGAGGGCATGCTCAAGGACGTCCGAGCCGAGACCTTCGCCCGCAAGCCCAACCTGGGCGGCAAGGTCATCGACACCAACCATCCGGCCTGGGTGTATGGACACCTGTCGATCTACGCGAACAAGGTCTGTCAACTGACGGGCATCGATCCGGGGCCGACGGTGAACCCGGCCGGCTGGGAAGAGTTGTTCAAGAACGGCACGCCCAGCACCGACGATCCGACCGGCAAGATCTTTCCGAGCATGGAAGCGATCACGCGGCACTATTTCGCCGCGTATCGACATGTGATCGCCAAGCTGCCCGAAGTCGATGATGCGACGTTCGCCAAGCCGAACCCGATGGGCGGTCGGATGACCGAGCTCATGCCGACGATCGGAGCGGCGGTGAACTTCCTGATGTCGGGTCACCAGATGAGCCACTTCGGACAGATCAGCACGTGGCGTCGCTGCCAGGGGCTCGGGTCGGCGTTCTGATTCGGATGGCCTCGCTTCGGTGGCACAGGCATCGCAGGTGTGCACTGCAGATCAGGCACATCCACGCGCGGATTGCCTGTGCCACCAGTTCGGGACTTTTCTGTTGGCGCAGGTCATCGCCGACCCTCTACACTCCGCCCATGACCACGCTGCCCGGATCATCCAAGCCCCGTTCCCGTCGGTACATCGCCGAGTTTGTGCCCTATGAGCGCGTCGAGGGCGTGTTCGCGATTCACAACCCGCAGATGGGCCAGACCAAGGCGGCCAAGCCTTTCCTGAAGTGTCTGATCGGCGACAAAACCGGTCAGACACCGGCCCGCATGTGGACGATCGAGCCCGCGCTCTTTCGAGCGATCTCCAACGTCGGATTTGCCTATATCGAAGGTGAAACCCAGGCATATCAGGGTGAGCTGCAGGTCATCGTGCAGGTGATCGATCCCACAGAACCCTCTGAGGAAGACCTGCGCGAGCTGATTCCGTCGTCGAAGCGCGACCCGGAAGAGATGTTCGCCGAGTTGAAGGGGCTGCTCGATGCGTTGAAGCACCCGGCCGCCCGCGCCCTCGCGCAGACCTATCTCGCCGACGAGCATCTGATGGTCCTGTTCAAGCGCGCCCCCGCCGCCAAGAGCATGCACCACGCCTATCTCGGCGGACTGCTGGAGCACACGCTCTCGCTCATGAATCTCGCTTCACGCGTCTGCCCGCTCTATCCGCAGGTGAGCCAGGACATCGTGGTGCTCGGGCTCTTCCTGCATGACCTGGGCAAGACCCGCGAACTCGTGTACGACCGGGTCTTTGGCTACTCCGATCGCGGCGAACTCATCGGCCACATCGTCGACGGCGCAATCATGCTCCACGACAAGGCCCAGCAGGTGATGAAGGCCACCGGGCAGCGCCTGCCCCAGAACCTCGTGCTCGTGCTGCAGCACATCATCCTGAGCCACCACGGCATCCCTGAGTTCGGTGCGGCCAAGGTCCCGATGACACCCGAAGCCCTGCTCGTCTCGATGCTTGATAATCTCGACGCCAAGATGAACATCGCCGTCACCGCCGCTCGGCCCGAGAGTGGCCCTGCTGAATCCGGCGGCGAGTCCTTGAACGGCAACTTCACCGAGAAGCAGTGGGGGCTGGATACCAAGCTCTTCCGCCCCGATCCGCTTGCCGAGTGAGCCATCCAAAAACCGAATCGACCCTCCGCACATGCGAAGGGTCGATTCGTGGTGTGTGAAGCAAGGATTGATGCGCTGGTGGTGTTCGCACGCCTCCCGCGTGCTTCTTTTCGCACGCCCGGGGTTGGCGGTTGCACCGCGCGAATGTTCATTCGCCCTCACCAAGGGCGGGGTGTTCTTAGCAAAGGGCAAGGAACGAAAGCAGGCACAGGAACGCGAGTTTGCGACGCGGATCAGAGAGAACGGCAAGGGCGGTGAGCACGGTCTGGTCTCCAATGGCTGATCTTGAAATGTCCGGGAGACATCCATTTCAACCCGTGTGCCAGTCGGCCGCTCGACGGCGGACCCGTCCTTGAGTCCCTAAAAAAAGCCCGTGGGTCGTCGCGGCCGCGGATTCCGCACGGGCGACGCCCGCATGGGCGATCCCTCTACGCTACCACGGTATGGGCACGTTGCAAGCGAGCATCAGGGGCGTTGCTTTGGGTCACATGCGTTCCATCTCTGCGACGGGGTATTCCCGGCGAGCTATCGGACTTTGGGCCGTGGCAATGGCTTTGTGTGTGTTTGGGCTGAGTTGCGGGATTGCTCAAGGTGGTGAAGTTGCACGCGAGCAGAGCACGCAGCCCGCGCCAGCCGACGTGGTGCCGGAACCCGCAGCCGAGCATGTCCTCGCGGCTCACGGTCTAGTACGCGACTGGGTGAGCGGCTGGCGTGATCCTGCTGAGCCCGCAAGCACGCCGCCCATCCGAGCCCGTGTGAGCGGCGTGTGCGTGACGCTCCGCCTGCCCGATGGCGAAATCGCCCGCGGCACGGCATGGGAAAAGCTCGGTGCCTCGACCGGTGAATCGGACCGAGCCGCGCGGGTGTTGAAGCTCTTGCAAGACGCAACCGTGGCCGCCATGGCCGACGCCGAGCCGCGACTGGGAGTACCCAATGACGCGCGTCGGCAGGAC
>JAIEOW010000108.1 GCA_019750095.1 Phycisphaerales bacterium | reverse complement strand
GTGCGCAGTGCCGTGACCTGCGCCGCCGTCAAGCCAATCTCAGCGGCCGACTCCTGCCAGCGGGTGAGGCGGGTTTCAAGAAACTGGATGCACTCAACATTGTCTGCGGGGAGCGTGGCCATGACGGCACCGTTCTTTCTGGCCGGATGACCGGCCATAAAATTGAAGTTCAAGAACTTCACGCGCACCGTGCGCCGAGGCCCTTGACAGCCAAGCCCATCGGCGGTTTACTGAGAGAACTTCAAGGAGCCACCCATGCTTCAAGCGATTTTCTCGCGTTGTTCGGCGATCGTGCGGCGAGCTGCCGCATCCAGTTCGGAGTACGTGCGTGCCATCGCGCAAGCATTGCCGGTAATGGCCCGCACCCAAGGTCCCAATCACGCCGCAGGATCAGCCACGTCGAGCGCGTTGAGAGTCACGTCGAGCGCGTTGATGTCCACGTCGAGCGACCTGAAAACGACATCGATCGGCTTGATGTTCACGTCGGGCAGCTTGGGAGTCACGTCGAGCGGCGCGATGTCCACGTCGGGCGACGCGAGAGCCGCGTCGAGCGTCTTGAGTAACAAGCGTCAAGGGATGGAACACAGGCGAATCCAGAAGACGATAGTGAATGGCCTGGTCGGGTTCGCTGCGTGCGTGGCCCTCCTTGGACCTCACTCGGCCATTGCGCAGCCGTGTGTGCCGGAACCATGGTCAGCACAAATCACCTGGTCCATTGACTCTGAAAACAACCTGACCGCGACCGTGACCCACAGTGGCCTCCATGGGAACAACGTTCTGTACGCGCTCGGATCGGATTGTTTCTTCACGACTTTTGGTGAGCTTGGTCGAAACGTTCCATCCGGCTATACCGTGCTGGTGGGGAGGTACACGTGCGGAGCGCGCGGGCTTCGCTGTGGCGACATCAGTGCTTTGCAGCTCTATGCAAACGATTCGTGCGGAGGTGGTGCGGGGGCCTACTCGTCGGTGAGCTTTCCGGCATTGCCGCTGACCGGACAGCGATTTGAAGTGGACGCAAACCACTACTTCGGCTTTTATACGAGTTTGTCTGCGACGTTTCGGGGATGCGGCACGCCTTCGATCAGCGAGTTGGTCGATGGATCTTGGCGCTATGTCGGCTCAAGTTCATTTCAGTTCCAGAATTGCGTGGCTGGAACTCGGACGTTTCGTGCAGACTTTGCGGATGTGTCTGGTTTGATCGTGAGTAGTGAACAACGATCAGTGACGTTTGCTCCTCCTCCGTTGCCGATTCTCGGCTTAACGCCAATCGGACAGCCAAGTGGCACGCAACCGATCACGCTGCGTGCCACGTTTCCAACCAATCTGACGACGATTTGGTTCTGCAACTGCTTTGGCTGCCAGCCGTGCGGGTACTTCCCGGCAATACTCCAACAGTGGATTCCTCAAAGCGGGGGCTACTGGCAAAATGTGTCGCCAGTAGCTGCCAGCGGCGAGGTCACAATCCCATATCCGGGAACGCAAACGCAGCAGTATCGAATCGTCAGTCAAGACCTTTGCCAGAGGTTTATTGCCAGTCCTCCTGTCTCCTTAACATGGCCATGCCTTCTGCCGCCCGTGTCCGGCTCCATCGCAGGCCCGACCTGCATGGGCCAGCCCGGCGGCACATATCAAATCACTCCGACCATTACCGGCATGCCCGGCTCGGTTCGGCTCATGATCAATGACACACGTAGCAGCATCAGCGGGTGGCAGGTTGCCGACGGCAATCCCCAGGTAGTGTCCGGCCAGCCCATCACTTTGATCGCCCCGGCCCCAAGTCCAAGAAGTAACCAGAGACGCCACGCCATCGAGCTCACGGACGCCTGCGGCAACAACCCGCGCTTAAGTGAGGAGTTCGTATCGTTCAGCACGACGTCTTCTGGCGTATGCTCGAGGAATCCGTTCGGTCCGCCTCCAACATGTACATCACCCGTGTCCGCCTCTTGGCGCGTGTACGACGGAGACGCCAGCGCGCTCACGCCGATGACGGTCGGCAGCATCGACTGCACGCGACCGATCGTCCCGATCTTCCACGGCTGGACCGACTCGCCGGGTGCCCAATGGGTGACCGACGCCGCCGCTGCGGTCCGCCGCATCCCGGGCCTTGAGAATGCACAGGTCATCGTGATGGACGCCGCGCGCTCGTTCGACCCTTGGCCGCTCTCCGGTCGCGAATGCTGCCCGTCGTTCTCAACCGTCCCGGCACAGATGTGCCTCGCGAGCAGCCTTTCGAGCGCAATGTCGAACGTGGACAACGTCGCAACAAGTCTGGTCAACCAGTTGCAGGGCTGCGCGTCGGGGCAGGGCTCAGCAGTCAACTGCGATCAGAACTGGAACATCCCGCTGGCCATCGGCCACAGCCTGGGCGGGGCCGCCGCCGCAACATTCGCCAAGTTCATGAAGGATCGGACCGGCGGGCGGCAGGTCGTGCAGCGGTTGCTGACGGTCGATACGCCCTTCTCCACCTGGACACGCGGCTGGCCGTGGCAGACGGGCACGAGCCTCGGTTCGCTGTTCCTGCCGGGGAACAGCTACTCGGCGTACGCATCAGAAGTGCCCTGCCATGTCAACCTGTACAACGACACGGGGGCGACGTGGTGGACCTGCGCGCGAGCGCCGAAGTCGAACGGTGTTGGTGGGCTCATGGAAGCCCTCAACCTTGTCAACGTCCGCGTCCGCACGGGCATGACCCAGGACTGCGGCCCGCTGTACTTCCACGCGTGCATGGCCGACCAGTTGGGGGGCTGGCTCGACACCGCGTCGGCACGTGGATTCCTCGGCAACTGCGACACCTATCGAGGAACGAACTGGAACGAGGGGGCGGCACCGAACGACTGGGTGCAGACGACCGAGCGACCAGTTCCGAAGCTGTCCGAGCCGGAAGCCATCATCTGGGGCACGCTTAAGCGAGCCGAAAGCGGACCTTTCACGACGCTGGACCCGGCGATCTGGGCGGCGGTGGGCGGCAATGGCGCAAACCTCGTCAACGGATTCCTGCGGGTGCGGTCGGACCCGGCCACTCCAGCAGTCGCCGGCTCCGGCACCGCCTCCGTGCCGATCCCAAGCGACGGTGGCTATTTCACCTTTGAGTACCAGCTTGAAAGCCCGGGGCCCGGGCAGCACGCCGGCGTGTTCTTCGGCGGCACACAGGCGCTCCGCGAGGCGGCGCCGACGCCGAGCACCGGCTGGCAGGTCGCGTTCATTGACCTCTCGCCGTTCGCGGGCGGAACGTGGCCCATTCGCTTTGCGATCGCGCCCGTGAGCACCGGGCAGACTTCGGGTGGTTTCAACGTTCGGAATATACGGCTACTGCCGGGTAACACGGTCGTTGCGCCCTGCGCGGCAGACTTTGACCGCAACGCGCGGATTACCGCCGCCGACATCTTCGACTTCCTCAACGCCTGGTTCGCCTCCCCCCAAGACCCCCGTGCCAACTTCGACGGCCTCGGCGGGATCGACGCCGCCGACATCTTCGCCTTCCTCAACGCCTGGTTTGCGGGGTGTTGATGGGGGAGGCATGAGGCAAGAGGCATTGGGCAAGAGGCACGAGGAGAGGCAGCGAGGCATCAAGGCAGGAAGACACACGCTCGGGACGAGCGTGCCACCCGATTCCCGATTCCCGATTCCCGCCCCTCCCGCCTCCCCTCCGTGCCCCTCCGTGTTTCAAATGTCTTGGTTCGGCATCCAAGGCACCCACTCGGAGCGTGGGGCTACCCAAACCCCGAACCCCGAGCCCCGCCCCTACACTCCAGCATGACTACCCCCACCCCCCCCAACAACGACAACAAAAACAACAACCCCGCTCCTCGTCTTCCCAAGTCCTCCAACAAATCCCACGGCAGCGCGGCGGGCCTGCTCGGTCGCACGGGTTCCGGTGGTGGTGGGGGGGGCTCGTTGGGCCTCAACCCCGTCAAACTCGCACCGGCCATCCCCACCGGCGATGCGCTCCCCAAGCACGCAACGCCGTCACACGCTGACGCCAATGGTCCAGCCCCCGCGGCCAAGCACATCGGCAAGCCCGAAACCCGCCGCCCGACCGGTCGAGCCATCAGCGGGAGCTGAGTTCTCGATCGACTTGGGGCCTGTGATCAACTTGGGGCCTGTGATCCCATTCGCCTACGCGATCGCCGTCACTCGGCTAGAGCGGCCCATCGCTTCGAGCATCGCCGACGTGCAGCGCTGGGCATGCTCGGGCGTCGTCCACAGATTCGTATGCCCCGCGCCCTGGATCGCCACGACGGCACCGTTGGGTGCAGCCGCCGCCACGGCTTGGCCGTCGGCGGGTGGTGAGATCAGATCCTCGGCGCCGTGAAGAACAAGCAGCTTGGTCGCGGCCGGGAGTGTGCTGGCAAGACGCGTCCGGTCAAACCCGCGCCACCGCGGGCCGACGCCCAGCCACAGTCCGAGCAACGCCATCGCGGGCGGCAGCGTGACGGCATGCGGAAGTGATCGCAACGCCAGCAGATTCCGCGCCGGCGTGATCGCCTGGGCATATGGGGCTTCGGCAACTATGAGCGCGGGCGCGCGATCCGGCGGAAGCACGCTCGCCGCGGCGATGCTGACGCCCGCGCCGAGTGAGAACCCGTGCAGCACCAGCGGGCTTGTGTCGCCGCTGCCGCGGACGCGTTCGATGATCGCCAGCAGATCAAGATGCTCGCGGCACCCCAGGGTGAACCGCCCGCCGCGGTCTGAATCGCCATGCGCAGGCATGTCCCAGAGAATGATGCGCGAGGCGATCGGGGCAAGTGCGGCGGCCCTTGGCAAGTTCAACACGCGGGACTCGCCCCACCCGTGGGTGATGATGATGGTCGGGCCCGCCGGGTCTTTGCCCCGGATGTCCCAGATCGGGAGTTCGATCCCGCGTGATCGCACCGTCCACGAGGTGTACTCCAGCCCGCGCGGCTGGGTGCCCGATGCGTCGGTGGCCACTTCCGACGGATCACCAGGAATCGAGCGCGAGACGGCGAAGGCATACGCCCGCCGCATCGGGTGCAACTGCTGCCACGCCGTGTAGAGCACGATCATGACCCAGACGAGCGCCAGGCCGGCAAGCAGGAGAGTGATGAGGCCCCAGGGCATGGACGGACGGTATGAGGGCGATGCGCGAAATGGTCAAACCGCACATGGTCAAAAGGCCGAATGAAGACCCTGCATCCGATTTGGCCATGTGTCCATTTGCCCTTTGGCCATGTTCCCTCACGCCCCCTTCTTGGCGTCCACGATCACGGCGGTGGCAAACAGCGCGAGGGCGATGAGCGTGGCGAAGTAGATCAGATCACGCAGATCAATCACGCCCTTGGCGATTGCGTCAAAACGGGTCAGGAAGCTGAAGCCCGTGATCGCGTCGACCAAAGCCTGCGGGGCCCAGCCGCTCAAGACACTCAGCACGACTGGGTGACCCGAGAGCAGGAAGCCGAAGCAGATGACGACGGTGATGACGAAGGCGATCACCTGATTCCGCGTGATCGCCGAGATGGCCGAGCCAATGGCCAGGAACCCGCCCGCGAGCAGGAAGCTGCCGATATAGGCCGCAAGGATCACGCCGTTGTCGGGCTTGCCGAGGTAGTTCACGGTGATCCAGATCGGGAACGTGAGCAGGAGCGCGATGCCCGCAAAGGCCCACGCCGCGAGGAACTTGCCAAGCACCGCCGCCCCGAGCGTGATCGGCAAGGTGAGCAGCAACTCGATCGTGCCCTGCTTGCGTTCCTCGCTCCACAATCGCATCGAGACGGCGGGAACAAGGAAGAGATACAGCCAGGGATGGAAGCTGAAGAAGGATCGCAGGTCGGCCTGCCCGGCCTCAAAGAACCCACCGAGCTGAAACGTGAACACGCCGGTGACGAGCAGAAAGATGACGATGAAGACATACGCCACCGGAGTCAGGAAGTAGCCCCCAAGCTCGCGGCGCATGATCGTCCAGGTGCCGGTGAGCGGGCCCGGGGCAGCCGCAGCGGACGCGCGGGTGGATTCGGTGTTGGTGCTGACTGCGGAGCTCATTCCGCACCTCCTTCGCGAGCGAGCGTGCGGCGTGCCCCCGCACCGGCGGGCTGCGTGATGGTGCGGAAGACTTCATCGAGTCGGCCTGGTTCCAGCCGCAACTCGTCAACATCCCACCCCTTGCTGCGTGCGAGCTGGCTGACGTCGGCGAGGATCGTTGCGCCGCTCTTGGGCATAATGACAAACGACGCCCGCCCGTCGTGGATGCTTGCGTCTTCGACACCCAGCACGTTGTTCAAGCGCTGAAGCTCGGCTCGCACCGCGCCGATCGCGTCGCTGCGGCCGCCCGTGCGGACGGTGATCGCCACGGCGTTGTGGTGCCGCGAGCGGGCCCGCAGCGTCTCGGGCGTCCCATCGGCGACGATGCGCCCCCGGGCGATGATGACCGCCCGCGTGCAGACGGCATCGACTTCTTCAAGAATGTGCGTTGAAAGGATGATCGCCTTGGTCGCGGACATCTCCTGGATCAGCGTGCGGACTTCGTGCTTCTGATTGGGATCGAGCCCGTCGGTCGGCTCGTCCATGATCAGCACCTCGGGATCATGAAGAATGGCCGCCGCCAGCCCCACGCGGCGTTTGTATCCCTTGCTCAGCGTGTCGATGCTCTGCCGCATCACGCCTTCGAGGTGCACGCGAGAGACCACCTGATCGATGCGGCGTTTGCGATCCGGGCCGCGAAGCCCGCGGATGTCGGCGATGAACCCGAGAAAGCTCTCCGGCGTCATGTCTGGATATGCGGGCGCGCCCTCGGGCAAATAACCGATGGCTTGCTTGACCAGCACCGGGTGCTTGGCGACATCGTGCCCGCAGACCATCGCCGAGCCGGCGGTGGGGGTGAGAAACCCGGTGATCATCTTCATGGTGGTCGACTTGCCCGCGCCGTTTGGCCCGAGAAAGCCGAGGACCTCGCCGCGAGCGACGCCGAACGACACGCCGTCGACGGCGGTGAAGTCTCCAAATCGTTTAACCAGCCCCTTGATCTCGATCATGCGTGAGCGATCCTGACCAGCCAGAAAAGATCGCTCGGCCGACCACAGCCGAGCAGTACGAAAAGCACCGACGCGCCCGGAGCAAGAATCCGTCGCCCGAGGCCCGCAGATGGAGCCAATGGTATTTGCCCGCGCCTGTGGAGTGAAGCCGGGAAGACAAGGAGCTGGGACCGCCCCTATCCTCTGCTCCGATCGCGGACGACAAGGTCCGGGATCGATTCTGGCCGCCTTAGCTCAGCTGGTAGAGCAGCGCTTTTGTAAAGCGCAGGTCGCGGGTTCGAGTCCGGCAGGCGGCTTTTTTCGCTCATCGCATGAACGCCCCGACGGCTTAGTCGTCGGGGTGACGCATGAGCTTCTTCAGGATCGGCGTGAGCACCAAAATCAGGATGCCCGCCCCGATGCTGGTCACCACAAACAGCGTGAAGAAGTCGGCCTGAACGCTGCCGGTGCCTTGGCCCAGGTTCCAGGGCAGCTTGATCTCGCCCTTCTCAAGTCTTTCGGTCTGAGCGGCGATGAGCCCGCCGGAGAGATTGGCGATAAAGCTCGAGATGAACCAGATGCCCATGAGCAGCGACACAAACCGCACCGGGGCGGCCTTGGTCACATAAGAGAGCCCCGTCGGCGAGAGGCAGAGCTCGCCCATCGTGTGGAAGAAATACGCGCCGAGAATGAACCAGATCGCCGCCTTGCGGATCACGTCTTCGGGGCCGCCGGGGCCAACCTGAATGGTGCGTGCGCCCATGACCAGCACGACGAAACCGATGCCCAGCAAGATGAGGCCCATAGAGATCTTCAAGGGCTGACTGGGGTTCATCCGGCGTCGGCCGAGGCCTGTCCAGAGGGCGGCGAAGAGTGGGGCGAAGATGAAGATGATGGCGGGGTTGACGGATTGGAACCACGTCGTCGGCACGTTCCATGAGCCGATCTTGGCGTCGGTGTACCGATCGGTAAACAGCGTCATGCTGCTCCCGGCCTGTTCGAACGCCAACCAGAAGAACGCGTTGAACATCATGAAGATGAAGATTGACGCGACGGGCCCGCGGTCAATCGGACGCTGAATGGCCACGAACCAGGTTGCCAACCCAAGCACGAGCACACCGAGTGTGATGACCACTGCGGGCGATAGAAGGGTCTCGAACCCACGCAGTGCCCCGATATGGAAGAGCATCGCGAACCCCGCCGAAAGGCCGAGCCCCGACACGAGGAACAGTGGCGAGAAGTTCGCGACGTCTTTCGGCCCGTCGCCGATGCCCCGCAGGAAGAGCGGCTTCCCGATCATGTACATCGCAAGCCCCAGGAACATGCCGACCGCGGCAGAGCCAAAGCCCCAGTGCCAGCCGACTTTCTCACCCAGGGTGCCGCAGACAAAGGCGCACAGAAACGCGCCCATGTTGATGCCCATGTAAAAGATGCTGAACGCCCCATCCCGCCGCGGATCGCCCTCGGGGTACAACTGACCCACCATCACGCTGACGCTCGGCTTGAAGTGCCCCGTTCCCAGAACGATCAGCGCGAGCCCGAAGACGAACACCGACATCCCCATCGCGCTCGTCGCCAGCGTTCCAAGGCCGCTGACGGCCAGGGCGATGTGCCCCGCCATAATCAGCACTCCGCCGACGAGCATCGATCGGTGTGTCCCGATCAGCTTGTCGGCGATGATCCCGCCGATCACGGGAAGGAGATACGCCAGACCCGTGTACCAGCCGTAGAGCTTGCTCGCGTCCGCATCCGCCCACCCCGGGCCGGGGTTGAAGCCATCCATCGCACCGGCGGGCGGCTTGCGCATGCCCGAGGTCGGACTGGTCAGATAGAGCACCAGCAGCGCCCGCATGCCGTAGTAGCTGAACCGCTCCCACATCTCGACCATGAAAAGCAGGAAGAGCCCGGCGGGGTGGCCGAGGAACTGCGGGCGTGTGTCAACAAGGGCCGGAGTCTGTTGGGTCGTTGCCATAGGGGGAAGATCGTACACGATTGTCCGCAATCGTGCGTCAATCACATCCCCTTGATGCCCACCTCAGCGGCCAGCCGGATCAGGTCCCTGATGCCGTCACGCTTTGCGTCGTCCACCGAACGCAGCTTGACGTGCCGCATGACTTTGCCGGTGCCTTCCAGCAGTTCTTCCGGATCGGGAAGTTCCGAGCCGGGAAGGGCGAGGTTGATTCCGATCTTGGTCTCCATCAGGGCCGCGAAGACCACCTTCTGACTTTGGCGTGGCACCGAATAGCAGGCATTGCCCCACTTCACGACGCTGTCGCATCCGGGCACGACTTGCCGAATGACCTGATCCATCGCCAGAGCGATTTGTCGCTGGGGTTCGGGAAGCCGATCGATCGCGACCGAGCCCGGTTGGCCGAGGTCTTTGCGCGACTCGGCCATGCTCCCGGCGTTCAATGCGTCTTTGGCCCTTGAGAACGTCTTGGCCTTGGTCTTCTTCCTTGCGGGCGACCGCGCGGCCTTTGTCTTCTTGACCGGCTTCTTGACGCTCTTCTTGGTTGTTTTCTTCGCGGGCATTCGGCCAGTTTACGCTGCTGCCACCCTGCGCCTAACCCTGCACATCCAGCGCGGGTCGACGGGGCTCGTCGGGCTTGGCCTGATAGTGGTCATGACTCTGCCGATCCTCGGCCGTCTGCTCCTCGGTGTTGCCGGCGAGCTTTTCAACCGCGCCGGCCGACTGGGCTGACTGCACGTCGATATCCACTTCGTCACCGGGACGCCGACGGGCATCGGGTTTGGCGTTCTTCGCCGGCTCGGCCCGACGCGCATTCACCCGCTCGGCCTGGTTCACCCCGGCAAGGTGCTGGACGCTGGATGGCGTGCCGAAGACGCTCATGAGGGGGGTATCGGCCCGGGAGAGGGCCCGGTGCGAAAATTGCCAAATGAGCAAAGGGTCAAATGGTCAAATTCGAGACAAGCACGCGTGGCAGCGTCAGAACCACGGTCTTATTTGGCCATTTGACCATGTGCTCTTTGGCCATTTCCTCAAACCCCCACGATGTTCACGCCGCAATCGACGTAAATCGTCTCGCCGGAGACTCCAGAAGCTAGATCGCTCGCCAGATAGACGGCGGTTTTGCCCACGTCGCCACCCTCGACGTTGCGCCGCAGCGGGGCTCGCTTTTCCACCTCATCGCCCATCTTGTCGGTGCCGCCCACGGCGGAGGATGCCAGCGTGCGCAGATACCCGCCCGAGATCACATTCACCCGGATGTTGTCGGCGCCCAGCTCCCACGCGAGGTACCGGCTCGTGCACTCCAAGGCGGCTTTGGCGACGCCCATGACGTTGTAGCCAGGGACGACCTTGTCGCCGCCGTAGTACGACATCGACATGATCGACCCGCCCTTGGTGGTGCCGCGGGTCATCAGCGGGCGGGCTCGCTTGGCCATGGCCAAAAGCGAGTAGGACGAGATGTCGATGGCCTGCAAATACGCCTGACGAGGCGTGTCGGCGAACTTGCCGATGGCCAGCCACTCGCGATCGGCAAAGGCGATGGAATGCACCAGCGTGTCCAGCCGCTCAAATCGCTCGGCGAGCTTGGCAAAGACATTGTCCATGTCGGCGTCGCTGCCCGCTTCCATGGGAAGCATGAACGGGTCGGCGATCGCGAGTTCGTCTACCGCTCGGCGGGTGCGGCGCTCGTTCTTTTCACCCGGCAGGTGGGTGAAGGCGAGCTGGCAGCCGTGCTCGTGCAGAGCCTTGGCGATGTGGAACGCGTAGGAGCGTTCGTTGGCGATGCCGACGATGAGCGCGAGTTTTCCGGTAAGCAGTGCCATAGGTCAGAGCGTAGCGGGGAGGGGCGAATGGTGGGAAATGCGTGCCCTTGGGTGCAGACACGCCGCGTCTCTCCGGGTCGGCCACTATCATCCCGCACGCCACGCATGCACCCGCTGCTCAGCCAACGCCGGTATCTGATCCCCTTTCGGTCCGGGCTTTTGCCGCAGATTTTTACCGACACGCTGGTGATCGGCACGGGTGTCGCAGGTCTGCGTGCGGCGATCGCGGCGGCAAGTGGGGGGGCAGAAGTGATCCTGCTCGCCAAGGACGGGTGCGAGGAATCCAACACGGCCTGGGCTCAAGGCGGGATCGCGGCGGTCATGTCGCCGGGCGACACCATCGAATCCCACGTGCATGACACGCTCGTTGCCGGGGCAGGGCTCTGTGATGAACCGGTGGTGCGGGCGATCTGTGCGAGTGCTCCGGAACGCATGCGCGAGCTGATCGCCTGGGGCATGGCCTTTGACCGCACCGCAACCAAGGGCGGCGAAGGTGATGTCGCGCTGGGGCGCGAAGGGGGCCACACGCACGCTCGCATTCTTCACGCACACGGCGATGCGACGGGGGCTGAGTTGTCGCGGTGTCTTCTGGGCAAGGCCCGCGGCACGCCGGGCGTGCGCATCTTCACCCACTGCTTTGCGCTCGACCTGATCACGCCCAGCTCGGCGACCGGCGCTCCGGTGATGGGTGCGATCACGCACCATCCGAAATATGGCCTCCAGATGATCTGGGCCAAGAGCACCATCCTGGCCACCGGTGGCGCGGGCATGGTCTATCGCGAGACGACCAACCCGCGATCGGCGACCGCCGACGGGCTGGCCATGGCCTATCGCGCCGGCGCGATGGTTCAGGACCTCGCCTTTGTGCAGTTTCACCCGACCACGCTCTATCTCGCCGGCCGCCCGCGATCGCTGATCACCGAAGCCGTTCGCGGCGAGGGCGCTCATCTGCTCGATCAATCCGGGCATCGGTTCATGACCGATGTGCATCCGATGGCCGAGCTCGCGCCGCGCGATGTCGTCAGTCGCGCCATCATCGGCCGCCTCGCCGCGCACGGCGGGACGCACGTCTTCCTGGACGTTCGGCACCTCGAGCGTTTCGGAGAGCGATTCCCGGGCATCGCCAAGCTGCTGGCCAGTGTCGACCTTGATCCGACGAAGGATCTGATTCCCGTCAACCCCGCGGCCCACTACACCATCGGCGGCGTGGCGACCGACCTGCTCGGCAGATCGAGTGTGCCGGGGCTGTTTGCCGTGGGCGAGGTGGCGAGCATCGGTTTGCATGGGGCCAATCGTCTTGCGAGCAACTCGCTGTTGGAGGGGCTTGTGGTGGGTGAAGCCGCCGGGCGCACCGCCGCTGAAGTGGCTCGCCAGATGTCGCTGAGCAACGGTGCCGCGGTGCTGGCCGATCTGGCGATGCAGTGGCCCGAGCCGGCGCTGAACGGTTCGCACTTCCGATTCCGCCCGCCGCCCTCGCCGGTGCCGGTGATCTCGGATATTCGGCCGAGCGAGACCGGCGAGCTCGACCTGAGCGACGTGCTCAGCAGCTTGCGATCAGCGATGTGGCGCAACGCGGGCGTGGAACGCAGTCAGAAGCGACTGCGCGATGTGGCGGAGATGATCGACTTCTGGTCACGCTACACGCTGGACAAGATCTTTGAGTCGCCGCCGGGATGGCAGACGCAGAACCTGCTGCTTGCCGCGGCACTGATCGCACAGAGCGCGCTGTGGCGTGAAGAGTCTCGCGGCGGCCACTTGCGCACCGATCAGGCCCACCCCAGAGATGAGTTTCTGGTGCACGACCGCTGGCGGCGCGGCGATGTCTGGTCGACGCGCGGGCCGGTGGCGGTTGGGGCGCTGGCGGACACCGTCGGGAAGGGAACTTGACCATGAGGGCCATGCGACAACCCATCGCCGGGGTGCTGATTGTCGGCGCGATGTTCGCTCTGGTTGGCACCGCCGGATGCGCAGAAGAAGAGCAGGTCACGCGTTACAAGCCGTTCTTTGCTGGCATGGAAGGGGCCGAGTACTCCGGGCTCAAGCCCATCGTGTCGCCGCGGGAAGCCGGTGGGCTCGGCGCGGCCGCGTTGGACGAGCAAGCCGCCAGCGGGATCATCGAGCACGCTGATGGCCGGCGCGAGTTCATCACCACCTCGGTCTCCATGCTGACGCGGCATGTCGAGACGTTGCTGGACGAGAACACCCCGGCCGCGGACAAGGAACTGCTCGAACAACTTGTCGACGAACGTACCAAGCGGCACTACGAGAGCGAGGGCCGCAAGCCCGAGGAGTACGTCCGCTGGCTGCACAAGAACCGCAAGGACATCGCCAAGATGCTCGCCCGCATGCCCATGGCCGAGCGCACCCCGACGGTCATCGTGCGTCAGCCGGGCGACAACACGTGGGTGATCGAACTCACCGGCCAGGCGACCCGAGGCGTGAAGTACACGCAGTTGTGGGTCCGCCAGGAAATGGGTCGCTGGCGGCTGGTGCATGTGAAATGAGTCTCTGACGCCGTCCGGCGGCAAGCATGGTTTCCTTTGAAAAAGTGGGGGGCGAGGGGCACCCGGGGAATCTACGGGCAAATCTCGGTACACTCGTGCCCAGCACACCTCTTCGTGGGAGCACGCGTGAAGGAACTCGTTCAGCTATTTCCGGCCGTCCTTGCCTCAGATCCGCCGCCCAGCATGCCGAGCATCGACTCCGGCGGCACGGCGTGGATGCTCATGTCGTCGGCACTCGTGCTCATCATGGTGCCGGGGCTTGCACTCTTCTACGCGGGCATGGTCCGCAAGAAGAACGTGCTCACCACCATGATGCAGTCGTTTGTTGCGATGTGCGTCATCGGGTTGCAATGGGTCCTGATCGGGTACTGCCTCTCCTTCGGAAAAAGTGTCGGCGGGTTCATCGGGTTTGAGTGGCGGCTGGTCGGGCTGCACGGCGTCGATTGGCGGGCCATGGTTGAAGGCAAGGGTGTGCCCGAACTTGTCTTTGTGATGTTCCAGGGCAAGTTCGCGATCATCACCCCCGCGCTCATCGCGGGCGCGGTCGCCGAGCGGATGAAGTTCTCGTCGTACATCGTCTTCATCGTGCTCTGGACAACGCTCGTGTACTGCCCGCTCGCTCACTGGGTGTGGAACCCCGACGGGTGGCTCTTCAAGCTTGGTGTGCTGGACTTTGCCGGCGGCACCGTCGTGCACATCTCGGCGGGCTTTAGCGCGCTGGTGCTCGCGCTGCTCATCGGGCGTCGTCGCGACTATCTGCCGGGGGTGGGCGGCGAGGGGTTTGCGATCCTGCCGCACAACCTGACCATGACGCTGCTTGGCGCGGGCCTGCTCTGGTTCGGGTGGTTCGGCTTCAACGCCGGGTCGGCGGTCGCGGTGGAGTTCCCAGTTGCGGGGTTGAGCGCGGGGCTTGCGTTTGCCACCACGCAGACCGCGGCGGCCGCGGCAGGGCTGACCTGGCTGGTCATTGAGTGGCGACATCAGGGCAAGCCGACCACGCTGGGTCTGGCTTCGGGAATCGTCGCGGGCCTGGTGGCGATCACGCCTGGCGCCGGTCACGTGCTGCCGTGGTCGGCGGTGATCATCGGCGTACTCGCATCGGTCGTCTGCTATCTGGGCGTTCGGTTGAAAGTCCGAGCCGGGTATGACGACTCGCTTGATGCCTTCGGCGTCCACGGCATCGGCGGGCTGCTTGGCGCGCTCCTCACCGGTGTGTTCTGTGTCGCCAATACGAGCAATCCCGGTCTGGTCGACGGCGGGTGGAAACAACTCGCCCTGCAATGCGTCGGCGCCGGCGTCGGTGTGCTGTTCTCGATGCTCGCAACGCTCATCATCGCCGCGGCGATCAAGGCCGTCATGGGGCTGCGTGTCACCGATGAACAGGAGCGCGTCGGGCTCGACACCGCCGTCCACGGCGAGCACGGCTATCACATGGATGTCGTGTCCTGAACCGACGGAGATCAGCCCATGAAAATGATCATCGCCATCATCCGCCCTGAACGGCTCGAACCAGTGCAGATCGAGCTGCGCAAGGTGCTCGATGAAAACGATACCTATCGCCTGACGGTGCAACCTGTGCATGGCCACGGCGCCCAGCGCGGCGAGGTGGAGTACATCCGCGGACAGGCCGTGCGCCCGAGGTTGATCCCGAAACTGCAGCTCACCATCGCGGTGAACGATGCGTACGTGCAGCCAGCGGTTGACGCGATCATCACCGGCGCACGCACGGGCGGCGTGGGCGACGGCAAGGTCTTCGTGCTCCCACTCGACGATGTCATCCGCATCAGAACGGGCGATCGGGGCGGGGCGGCCATCTGACCCCCTCTATCATTCCCCGCATGGCCAAGGACTCTTCATCGCCAAATCCCCGTCCCTCCGCCAAGATGGAAATCGTTGAGCCCATCGGCGATCGCGTGCTGATCCGCAAAGACGAGGACAAGAAGCAGACCAAGGCGGGAATCCATCTGCCCGACAAGATCGAGATCCCGACACTCACCGGTCGAATTGTGGCGATCAGTGCGAAGGTCGAGGCCGACACGGACTATCCCATCCGCAAGTACGACCGGGTGCTGTTCAACCCGAAGCAGGCGATTCCCGTCGAGTTTGACGGCGATAACCGGCTGTTTGTGATTCCGGTCGCTGACGTTGTGGCGGTGATTCGGCGCGCGGGCGAGGAATAGCCGGGCCCATAATGAAAAACGAAGCCGGGGGGGCTTCGTCGGGGAACGAGGGCATTGAAGTGCCGAGGGGCGGACTCGAACCGCCGACCTCCGGGTTATGAATCCAGCGCTCTAAACCAGCTGAGCTACCTCGGCAAAGGTCGCAGATCATACCGCCGAGCGTGGGGGGGTCAATCATTCAACTCGACGGGGATCAATCCACCATGTCCTGCCGCGACACGCGCACCGGCTGCTGACCAGCCATCGCGGGCGGCGGCGGCGGGGCGGGCTGGGCGTACTGCTGGGGCGGGAGCTGCTGCGGGGCCTGCTGCTGGTACTGCTGCGGCGGGCGGGCTGGCGTGGAATAGGCGGCCTGATTGGCGTTGGAGGCGTACGGATCCTGCGGCTGGCCGCTGATCTCTTCGCCGGCGTCCTTCAGCCCCTTCTTGAACTCGGTGATGCCCTTGCCCAAGCTGCGGCCGACTTCGGGCAGGCGACGCCCGAAGATGAGCAGAGCGACCACGAGCAGGATGATCCAGTGGATGGGGCTGCCGAAACCTTCAAGCAACGCAAGCGTCATGGTGGACCCCGCAAAACGGGATGGTCTGCAAAAGAGCGGATACCGGACCCTAGGACTCTACGCCCATGGGATGATAGGGGATCGGTCATCCACCCGATGGACAACGAACAGTTCCGGAAAATACTGCCGACGAGGGGGTAATTCCCCACGATCGGGCGTCAAGGCAGTCGGTCTGTAACGTCCAGATGAACCGACTATTCCAACCTCGGCCCAAGATGGCGTTCGGCGGCCTCGACGACGTTCAGCAGCAACATGGCCACCGTCATCGGGCCGACCCCCCCTGGAACGGGGCTGATCCACCCTGCGCCGCCGGGGGCTCGGATGGCTTCAAAGTCGCAGTCGCCAACGGTCCGTTTGGAGCCGTCGACGGCGGTGACGCGATTCACGCCAACATCCACCACAATTGCGCCGGGCTTGACCATCTCGCGTGAAATCAATCCCGGAACGCCCGCGGCAGCGACAAGCACATCCGCCCGGGCGGCGATCAGGGGCAGGTCGGGCGTCCACTTGTTGCAGGAGATCACCGTCGCGTCCTGACGCATCAGCAGCACGGCGATCGGCTTGCCGACGTGGTTGCTGGCACCGACGATGACCGCGAGCTTGCCGCGGAGCTCTGCGCCCGTGTGCTCAATCATCTTGATCACGGCCAGCGCGGTACAGGGCGCGAGGGACGAGCGGCCATATACGACGTTGCCGATGTTGGCGGGGTTCACGCCTTCGACGTCCTTATCGGGGTCGATCAGTCGCTGGATGGCATAGGGGTCTACGCCCGCGGGCAGGGGCATGTGGACCATGATCGCCGAGACTTCGTCCTTGGTGTTCAGCAACAGCACGCGCCCGGCGATGTCGTCCTGGGTGGCGGTGCCGGGGAGCTCGTGGAGGACATAGTCAATACCGAGTTCTGAACACGTGCGGGCTTGGCTCTCGGCATATTGACGCGCGGCGTTGTCGGATGAGCCGCAGAGCAGGGCGTCGAGTCGCACGGGTCGACCTGCGGATCGCAGAGCGGCGGCCCGGGCGGCGATGCGCTCGCGGTGCTGCTGGGCGAGGGATTTGCCGTCGATAAGCCGTGCGGTCATGCGGTCGATGATATCGATACGATGCGGTCATGGGCGCGAGCAGGGCGGAACAACGTGTGCAAGAGCTGCGACGGGTGCTGTACGAGGCCAACCGGGCGTACTACGTCGACGCCAAGCCGATCATGCCCGATGCGGAGTTTGATCGGCTGCTCAAAGAGCTGGAGGGGCTGGAGCGCGAGCATCCGGAATTGGATGATCCGAACAGCCCCACGCACCGCGTGGGCGGCGAGGTGGTGGGGGGCTTTGTCACGGTGGCGCACAGCGCGTCGATGCTGAGCATCGACAACACCTATGAGCTTGGGCACAAGGACAACAAGGGGCTGCTCGACTGGTATGAACGTGTGTGCCGAGACCTGGGCGAAGAGGCCGGCGAAGGGCTCTTTGGGGGCGGGGCAAAGAACTCCGGCGTGCGCGTCGTCGCCGATGCCAAGATCGACGGGATCGCGATGTCGCTTCGCTATGAACGTGGCGTGCTGGTGCGGGCGCTGACGCGTGGCGATGGCGTCAAGGGCGACGACGTGACGGCAAATGTGCGGACGATCCGCTCGGTGCCGCTGAAGCTGGAAGGTCTCGATGGCAGCAGCGAAGGCGTCCCCGAAGTTCTCGAGGTACGCGGCGAGGTGTACTTCCCGATCACCGAGTTTGAACGCGTCAATCGCGAGCGCGAGCAGGAGGGTGAAGACGCCTTCTTGAACCCGCGGAACGCCGCCGCCGGCACGCTGAAGCAGCTTGATCCGAAGGTCACGGCGTCACGCAAGCTGGGTTTTGCGGCGCACGGGCGCGGGGAGATCAGCGACCGGCGGTTCGCCGATTCCCACTCGGCGTTTCTGAAGCGACTGAGCGCGCTGGGCATGGCGGTGAACGCGCCGCTGTGCGTGACCAGCGATATCAAGGCGGTGATGGAGGCGATCCGGACGTTTGACAGCCAGCGCAAGAGCCAGCCGTACGCGATCGATGGGGTGGTGGTGCGTGTCGATGACTTTGCGCAGCAGGATGAACTTGGAACCACGAGCAAGAGCCCCCGGGCCTTTGTCGCGTACAAGTATCCGGCGGAGCGGAAGACGACGGTGCTGCTGCGCGTGGATCATCAGGTGGGCAAGACGGGAAAGATCACGCCGCGGGCGGTGATGGAGCCGGTGCTGCTGGCCGGGACGGTGGTGAAGCACGCGACGCTGCACAACTATGGGCGGGTGCTGGATGCCTCCACAGACCCTGAGAATCCCGATGCCCCGCGCACGGATATCCGCATCGGCGATACGGTGATGGTCGAGAAGGCGGGTGAGATCATTCCGTATGTTGCGGGTGTGGTGACGCAGAAGAGGCCGTCGAACGCGCTGCGCATCGAACCGCCCCAGCGCTGTCCGGAATGCGATGGCCCTGTCGAGGTGGAGCCGCCCGAAGCCGAAGGACAACCCGCGCTGGAGACCGCCAGAAGATGCGTGAACCCCGAGTGCCCGGCGCAGGTACGCGAGAAACTGATCTGGTTCGCGGGCCGAAAGCAGATGGATATCGATGGTCTCGGCGAAAGAACGGTGGATCAGATTCGCGCGACGCATCTGGCCATCGATGATCCACGCAGAATCGAGCTTGGTGTGCCCGCCGGGGTCGAGCGGATTCCGCTGGACTCGTTCGCCGACATCTTTCGCTTGCGCGAGCATCGCAGCGAACTGATGAAGCTGGATCGCATGGGTGAGAAGAAGGTGGACAATCTGCTGGAGGGGATCGAGCAGGCCAAAGGCCGCGGATTGGCCAAGGTGCTCGCGGGCATGGGCATCCGGCATGTCGGCGACT
>JAIEOW010000102.1 GCA_019750095.1 Phycisphaerales bacterium | reverse complement strand
CCCCCCCCACTCTTACCACCCGCCGCAGCCCCAACCCCGCCCGCCTTCGCCGCAAACGCCTCTTCCAGCGCAACACGCACCTGATTCGCTTTGGCCCCCACTGCGGGCTTCTGCTCCTTGGGCACATCCTTCATCGCCGCCAGCGCGGCCTTCACCTTGCCAGAGTTCCCAAGATATTCCTGCCGCCACTTCTCCAAAGCGTCGGCACCGCTGGCCGCCGCAAGCGCTTCAAGGCCAAGTCGTTCCAGTTCAGCAAGCTGTTCAAGCATGGGGCAGCAGGGTATGACTCAATCCGAGGCCCGGGCGCAAGCCCTGGCACCAACCACCACAGCTTCTCCAGCACCCATCCTTCCACCCCACGCCAAACTGCATGGGCTTGCGCCCACGCCTCGGATTGAAGTTCACATCCACGTCGCGTGTACCCTCCCTCCGATGTCCGTCACATCCCCCTCCCCCATCTCCACCACCCTCGCCGGCATCCCCCTCGCCGCACCCATCCTGCTCGCCGCCGGTGCCTCCGGCACGCTCGATGAAATGGCCGACGTCCTCGATCTCTCCCGCGTCGGCGGCGTCATCAGCAAGTCCATCACCCGCCTCAATCGCGACGGCAATCCCACCTGGCGCATCCTCCCCAGCCGTTCCGGCCTCGGCATGCTCAACGCCATCGGGCTCGCCAACCCGGGCATCGACGCCTTCCTCACCGACTATCTCCCCAGATCCGCGGCCATGCCCTGCGCCGTCATCTGCTCCGTTGCCGGTTTCAGCGTCGATGATTACGTCATCGTCGCCGAGAAACTCGACGCCTGGCGCAACCCCCCCGCCGCAACCAACACCTCATCGCGCACCCGCATCGACGCCATCGAACTCAACGTCTCCTGCCCAAACGTCAAAGCCGGCTGCGATTTCGGCTCAACCCCCGCCGCGCTCAGCGAGCTCATCCAAGCCGTGCGCCCCGTGGTGAAATCCGCCAAGCTCATCATCAAGCTCTCCCCCTGGCCCGTCGGCCTGCCCGATCTCGCCCGCGCCGCGATCGATTCCGGTGCCGACGCGCTCACCATCTCCAACACCATGCCCGCGATGGAGATCGACGTCCACACCCGCGCCCCGCGGCTGGCCCATCGCACCGGCGGCCTCTCCGGCCCCTCCATCCACCCCATCGCCGTCAAACTCGTCCATGATGTCTACGCCAAAGTCTGCCGCGACGCCAAAGTGCCGATCATCGGCGCCGGCGGCGTATCCACCTGGGAAGACGCCGCCGAGTTCATCCTCGCCGGGGCCACATGCGTTCAGATCGGCACCGCCCTCTTCGCCGACCCGCGCGTCCCGCTGAAAATCGCCAAGGGGCTTGATCGATGGGTCCGAGAACAACGCGTTTCCAACATCGCCGAGCTGGTCGGGGCCGTCAAGCCCTGACGGCCACCACCGGCCCTTTCCAAAAATCCTGACAGTCCGCGAGCGCGGTTTCCGCATGTCTCTCGGTCCGCCCAGATGCGCTCGGGCCATGACGGCCTGGCATCCGGGCGATCGCCTTGCGCCAGGAGTGCTCCATGTCCGTCATTCGTACCCGTTTGTCTCGGTCCATCGCCCCGCGGCTGGCCGCGTGCGCCATTGCCGCCGGACTCATTGCCCCCGCGGCCTTCGCTCAATGCCAGCCCCAGTGGCGCACCGGCGACCAGCAGGGCTTTGCCGGTGCCAACGCGCTTGTGCAGGCCATGATCGTCGCCGACCCCGACGGTGCCGGCCCCATCCCAAACAGTCTCATCGTCTGCGGCCAGTTCACCTTCGTCGGCAACGCACGCAGCGCTGGCACCGCTTATTGGAACCCCACCACCGGCTGGGTCCCCATGGGCCGCGCCAGCAGTTCTGGCGAAAACTACTACGCCTTCGCGAACTGGAACAACCAGCTCATCGTCGGCGGCGGCTTCGGCAACCCCAACCCCGACGGCGTGCAACCCGTCAACGCCGCCGCATGGAACGGCTCACGCTGGACACCCATGTCCGCCACCAGCACCAACACCGTCCAATCTCTCGCCGACCTCGGCGGCACGCTCTGGGCTTTGGGACGCGATGTCAATCCAAGCAACTCACCCATTCTCCGTCGATACGCCCCAGGACCCACACCGCAAACGGGCTCCTGGATCAGCGTCGGTGCCGACATCAACGGCTCCGGCAACCAGCTCGTCGTCTTCAACAACCAGCTCTACGTCATCGGCAATCTCTACCGCACCGCCACCCCAAGCACGCGCTTTCAGGTCGCCCGGCTGAATGCCGCAGGCACCGACCTTGAACCACTCCCGCCCATCAGTGGCGGCACCGTCTGGGGCGGAATCGTCTACCAGGGCGAGCTCTACGTCTACGGCTCGTTCACTCAGTCCGGCAACCCGCTCAACGTCGCGGGGGTCGCCAAGCTCAACGCAACCGGCGACGCCTGGATCCCCGCGACGACGCATCCCACCGTGGCTTCGGTTCAGAACATCACCATCCGCTCGGCCGTCGTTCATCAAGGCGAACTCGTCGTCGGCACGGAGTCTTCCACCGCGCCCTTCCTTGTGCTCTCGGGCGTCAACGGCCCCTGGTCGGTTCCGCCCCGCTCTCCCAGCATCATCAGCAGCTTTTCCGCACAGACCATGGCCGTCCTCCCCGATGGCGCGCAGATCGCCGTCGGCGGTTCCGGCGGCTTCGGCACCATCGCCCAGTCCAGCGCCATGCGCCTCGCGTTCTGGAACCGCACCACCAACACCTTCGCCCCACCCGCCAGCGGCTTCTCTGACACCGGCTTCTCCTATCCCTTCATCAACGCCGCCGCAACCTACAACGGCGAGCTCTACCTCGGCGGCAGCTTCAACGGCGCAGGCCCCCAGCCCGGTCGCTCCCTCGCCAAGTTCGACGGCACAACCCTCTCGGTCGTCCACAACGCGCCAATCAACGAAGTCACTCGACTCTTCGCCGACCCATCAACCAACCTCCTGTACGTCGCCCAAACCGGCACAAATCTCTCCCAGTTCGATGGCACCACCTTCACCGCCATCACCGACTCCGCCGGCGGCACCTGGGCCAGTGGCGTCTTCGGCGTGCTCGACATGACCAATCACAACGGCGCACTCGTCGTCGCCACCAACGCAAGCGCCTCGGGCGGGCGACCCAGCTATCTCCTCCGCCGTTCTGGCACCACCTGGACCAACATGGGCGGCGTCGAACCCAATGGCGGCGTCTCAGCCCTCACCACCTGGTCCTCCCCGCTCATCTCCGGCGGTGCATCGCTTCTCGTCGCCTCCGGCTCGTTCACCCAGATCGGCACGCTCCCCGCGCGCGTCGCCGCTTGGGATGGCTCCACCTGGCGAGCCCTCGGCCAATCCACCTTCGCCACCGGCTACTCCGCCAATCCCGCCGCCAGTCTGCTCGTCCACAACGGCGATCTCTACATGAGCACCTACATCATCAGCATCGGAGGCGTCTCGACCTATCCCTACCTCATCCGCTACAACCCGACCAGCGACACCTGGGATCAGATCCCACGCCCGCCCACGACCGTCGCCTCCGGCTTCGGCGTGCCGCGACGTGCTTTCTCCCTCGGCGGCTCCATCTGGGTCGCACTCAACAGCACCAACATTCCCTCCATGAACGACCTCGCCGGCATCCTCCGCTGGGATGGCACCTCCTGGTCCAACGTCGGCGGCATCGCCGCGCTGTTCCCTCAGGTCAACGACCTCGCCGCGTATCAGGGCGACCTTGTCGCCGTCGGACTCTTCGGCACCGTCGGCACCCGACTCCCCGACAACCCGCTCCCCAACGTCACCTACAACGGCGTCGGCGGCGTCAACAGCGTCGGGTGGGCTCGCCTCCAGATCGGCAACACCGCCGGACCCACCATCACCACCCAGCCGCAATCCAGGCAGGTCAGCAAGGGGTGCTCCACCTCGTTCCAAACGCTCGGCACCACCAACTCTCCACCCGTCACCTACCAGTGGCAGTTCCGCACCGCCGGCGGCGGCGCGTTCACGAATGTCGTCAGCGGACCGAACAACTCTGGCCGTTTCCAGGCCACTGGACAAACACTACCGACGCTCACACTCAACAGCGTCGCCCGCGGCACCAACCTCGAGTTCCAGTGCATCGTCAGCGACTCTTGCGGCTCGTCGATCTCCGCCGCCGCAACCATGCAGTCATGCATCGCGGACTTTGATTGCTCGGGCGCGAGCGTCGTCGCCGACATCTTCGATTTTCTCAATGCCTGGTTCGCAAGCGATCCACGGGCCGACGTCGATGGCGTCGGCGGAACCGTCGTCGCCGACATCTTCGAGTTCCTCAACGCCTGGTTCGCGGGCTGCTGATCCCTGATCCCAATCCGAGTCGCGCCAATCGGACTCGGGAAACTCCCAAACCAGTTGGTTGTTGCCTTTTCGGGCAATATGAATGAGGCACCGGTCGTTTGGCCGGTGCTTCGTTCATTCTCGGCTCGGAGGCCCGGCACACTTGTCCACCCTCTCTCCTCGCCAAGCCGAGCAGAATCTGGCGTTTCCACTCGACTACTACCTCTATCACGAGGCCGTCGGCGTGGTCATCGTGGCCGTGCCAAAGGTCGGGTGCTCTACCATCAAGCGCTGGTTCATGCGGCACACCGAGGCCGACCCGCGTCTTGATCCGCACAAGTACGCCTTCGAGCATCTCGCCTTGGCCAGAAGACCCGCATCCGAAGCACAGCACATCCTGGAATCACGCCGCGTGCTCATGCCCGTGCGCGACCCGGCCGACCGCCTTCGCTCGGCGTTCGTCGACAAGTTTGTCTGGCCAAAGGCCTCGGACCTATTCGAACCGGCGAGAGAGATCATCGAAGACCTTCAGCGTGCCAAGGGCGTTCACGTTGTCCACGATACCGAGCAGGTCGCCATGCTGGGCGAGTTCGAAGTCCGGATACCGATCTGCAGCGCGGTGGACTACAACCGGCGGCCATCGTTCCGCGAGTTTGTTGACTACGTCTCCGCTGCCGATCCGAGCCACCTCGACGCTCACTGGCGCGCCCAGTCGTCGTTCATCGAAGAGCACCGCATCGACGCACTCGTGCCGCTCGAACATCTGAGCGAACACCTCCAGCAGCTCTCCAAGGCGATCGGTGCCCCCGAACTCCAGCCCGCGGCAGAGAATGTCACACGCAAGGAACCCGCTCCACACAGTTGCCTCGCCGACACGCCGGGGGATGAGTTGCACGCACTGGACCTCTTTCCAACCCTCGAACAGATCGCCGACGAGCCGCTGCTCCGGAAGATCCGCGAGCACTTCCGTGACGACATCAACCTCCTGGCGCGTGCACGGGCCCGAACCTGATCCACCACAACGACTTCTTCAGGCGATTCCGAGCGTTCTTCGGCTTCAGCAACCGGCAAACCAGATGTTCAGGAACGCGAAGATGTCCGTGACATCAATCTCGCCGTCGGCCACCACATCCGCACGCAGATCTCCCTGAAACCACGCGTTCAGATACGCCAGAAGGTCCTGAAGTTGCACCGCACCAAGACCATCGAAGTCGGCGACGCACTGAAACTCGTACGCGCCAAGGTCGATCACCAGGTTGCTGCGACGATGGACGCCATCCAGATCGAGCGTCAATCCCATTGGGAGCGCGTCTCCGTTTCCACGATCAATGCCTGGTGATCCCGGCATCAGCCGCAGATTGTCGTCGACTGTCCCCACCACGCCGTCGGCACCCGTCGCGGACACGAACATAGGATCAGCGTCAAAGGAGCCCGTTCCCGGCAGTGTCCCCGTCCAACCCTGGACGATGGAGTTGTTGTACGTCGGCGAGTTGGTCGAAGCGACCTGAAGGGTGACCGACGCCGCCCCGCCGTTGCGGTTGTTCCAGATGATGCAGTTATCGAACGACGTGCCGACCGCCGAGTTCACGATCAGCGTGCGAAGGCCCAGGGTGCTCCCGTTGCTCGCGAATGTGCAGTTGATGAACCGCATCGCACCCCGAGCCAAGATCGTCGAGATGCCTCCACCGGGTCCAGACTCTCCGACGTTGTTCCCCACAAAGAGCGAGTTGGTGATGGTGGCCGACCCGCTGAAGCTGAACAGCGCTGCACCGCCATCGGCAAGGCCCTCGTTACCCGCGAAGACGCATCGATCGATCGTGCCAAGGCCATCGACGTGCATCCCGCCCCCGCCGCCGCACGTCCAGTTGTTGATGAACCGCGAACGGTTGACCGCGAAGCGTGAGTTCTGCGCGACATAGATACCAACCCCGGCCGGACAACTGAAGTCACGTGTACGGATCGAGAACTCACACTCCTCAACAAGCACACCGGTGCCTGAAACAGAGTCGGAATAGATCCCGATGCCCACCATTCCGCCGGTCGTTTGAGGCATCCCGACGAATCGACACGCACGGATGCTTGCGCTGCTGTTGCCGGTGTGCAAGATCCCAAGGCCCCGCTGTGCGGTGCTCGTCCCCAAGAACACACATGAATCAATCACCGGCGCACCGTCAAACACCGCCAGATCACCGCCCCCAAAGCTTGCGGAGTTTGTCGAGAAGACACATCCGCGAATCGTCGCCGAGCCGTTCTGAACCAGCATGCCCGCGCCCGATCGATCAATGACCGCTCCCGAGTTGAGAGTGAACCCGCCGGAGATAGTGAATCCGTCGAGCACCGCGCTCAGATCTGTGCCGATCGCGCTGACCACGCGACGTGCGTTGTCGCTCTGTCTTCCTGACCCGCTGCCATCGCCGAGCAGGTCTCCCGAGAGCACCGTCACGCGGAGCACCGGATCCCGTTGAGCACGCTCGGCTTCAAACCCCCCGAACCCGCCATACACCGCAACGCCAGATCGCAGCGCGAAGCTGACGCTGGTCTGGCCGGGGCTCGCAGGCCTGTACGTGCCGGCGGCCACCCAGATCTCATCACCAGGCTGAGCCGCGGCAAGTGCGGCCTGCAGCCCCAGCACGCCCTGAAACGCGTTCTCCCAACTTGATCCATCCCCTGATCCCGACACTTGCGACGCGTTCACGCGGAGCACCTGCTGCGCGATCGTTGGCCCAGCAACGCCACCAAGCGCCAGCATCGCCACCGCGCTCGACAAGACCTGCCGCATCGACCACCTCGCTCGATCGATGTCGCGATGCCTTGCAACCCATGCAGACTCTGGAAAATCCGCCCCGGATTCACCCTTGAATTTCTGCCGCAGTCCGCCCCCGGGCACCCAGCAGACACCTAGATCCCGAGCCGAGTGAGTGTTTCGTCCAGAATCGCCTTCGCCGCAGTCTCATCGCCAAACAGCCCCGCCTCCACCCGCACCCGCGTCCCATTTGGCGTCAGCCACCCCTCCACGCGCGTCCGATCACGCCGACCATCCGACCCCGGCCCGCTCGCGTCTACCTGAAATCGATCCCGGGAGCCGAACGACTCGGTGATCACATATCCACGCGATCGCAGCGTCTGCTCTGTCGACGCCCGCACCGCCAGCACGCCCACCTTCGCCGGCAGCACCGCCTCCAGATTCCCCATCGCAAACTCGGCCATCACCGACCGATCGCGCCCATGCGTCGTGGGCTCCGGCCGCGCGCACCCACACAGCATCGCCATGCCCAGCACGCCGATCACGGTCGCCAACCCTCGCCGAGCATTCATTCTTCCAACCATGTGCGCATGTCCAGATCGGCCGGGTCGATCCCATCCGGCCACTCTTCCCGCGCAACGTTCTCTCGGGTGGTCCGCTCGTCCTCCGCAGATTTCTGGGTGGTCCGCTGGTCCCCAGCGGCTGTCTTCGGCTCTCTTCCTTGATCCCCAACCCCAAACTCCTTCAACCACAGCGCCGCTTCGTCCGAATCCACCGATTCTGGTCGAGCCGCACCAAGTTCCTGCCCACCACGCGCTCGCCGAACACCCTCAACCAATCCCGCGGCAAACCGCTCACTGCTGATCCGCCCGGCATGACACCCAAGTGCCGCCGCCTGCACCCGCTTGTCGCTGCTCACCACCGTCACCCGATCCGCCCGCCCGCCGTGAAAGTGGCACCATTCCTCCAGCATGCGTTCCAAGGCCGAATCAGCATCTTTCCCCGGTCCCGCAAAGACCACCCGAATTTGGGCATCCGCCCGGGTATATTCATCGCCCACCCCACCCCCACGGCCCGTCCCATCACAGACCAAAACCACCCGCTGCCCACCCGAAACCCGCGTCCCAGCCGCGTCGAGAAGCGACACCAACCCCCCCAGGTTCACCCCAGTCCCCGCCGACTTGCCCAGAGCGTGCACAAGGTTGTAAGCGTCAATCAACAGCACGCAGCACGATAGGAAGCGGCACCACCCCGAACTGATTGCCTCTTGCCGCTTGCCTATTCCCTCTTGCCACTTGCCTTTCAAGCCCTTGATTCCCCGCCCAACCCCTCCTTTACTACTCCCCCTTGTCCGCCAGGAGGCGGGCATTTCGCACCTTTGAACTGAACGCATCAAGGCAGGTTGCACGCATGGCCATCCGGATCAAGTCGCGCAGTGGTGAGACGACCGAGCAAATGCTCCGCCGATTCAAGAAGCTCTGCGAGAAGGAAGGCCTCGTCAAGGACATCAAGCGCAAGGAGTTCTACGAGAAGCCCTCCGAGCGCAACCGCCGAACCGTTCGCAAGGCCATCGCCAAGCGCATCCGTGAGAGCATGCCCCTTCCCCCCAAGGGCAAGAAGGAAGACGGCCCGCGCGGACGCGGCCCCGGTGGTGGTGGCGGCGGCGGCTTCGGCGGCCCACGAGACTAAATTCCCCATCTGCTCAATCACACCTCGACGCCCGGGTTTTGCCCGGGCGTTTGTGTTCCCACTTCAAACAACATCCACTCGCTGCGCGTTGATGCACAACTTGTGGTCTAATACCGCCGGTTTGTCCGACCTTCCTCGCTCTTGACTCCGGGCGATCTGCCCCGGTAGAAGTCCCTCCCCCCCGCACAATCCAACACCTGTCCTTTGGAGGATCTGCCTTGTTCGCACACCGACTGTTGAAGCTCTCTGAGCATCTGCGCCGCTGGGCGCCGATGTTGGTTCTGGCCCTCGCCGTGCTCGCTGCAAGCGTGCCCGCACTCGCTGGCGTCGTGGGCGCGGACCAACACGTTTTTCAAAAACCCGGCGGCGAAGCCAACCTCGTCATCCCCGATCTGAACAGGGTCAAGTTCTTCGGCACCTTCGGCGGGCATGACCTCCTGCTCATCGGCTTTGCCGTCTCCGCCGCCGGCCTGCTCTTCGGCGCGATGATCTATCTGAACCTCAAGCGGCTCCCCGTGCACAAGAGCATGCTCGAAGTCTCGGAGCTCATCTACACCACCTGCAAGGCCTACATGATCCAGCAGGGCAAGTTCCTCGCCCAGCTCTTCATCTTCATCGGCGCGATCGCCGCCATCTACTTCGGCGTCTTCGCCCCCACCTCCACCATCGACGTCGACACCGGCGAGTTCAAGTCCGGCTTCAGCATCGGGCGTGTCGCGCTCATCCTCGCCTTTGCCGTCGTCGGCGTCCTCGGGTCCTATGGCGTCGCGTGGTACGGCATCCGCGTCAACACCTTCGCCAACTCGCGCACGGCCTTCGCCTCGCTCAAGGGCAAGCCCTTTCCCTGCTACGCCATCCCGCTCAAAGCAGGCATGTCGATCGGGATGATGCTCATCTCGGTCGAGTTGCTCATCATGCTCGCCATCCTCCTGCTCCTGCCGGGCGATCTGGCTGGCGCGTGCCTCATCGGCTTTGCCATCGGCGAGTCGCTCGGTGCCGCCGCCCTCCGCATCGCGGGCGGCATCTTCACCAAGATCGCCGACATCGGCTCCGATCTCATGAAGATCGTCTTCAAGATCAAGGAAGACGACGCCCGCAACCCCGGCGTGATCGCCGACTGCGTGGGCGACAACGCTGGCGACTCCGTCGGCCCCTCCGCCGACGGCTTCGAGACCTATGGCGTCACCGGCGTCGCCCTCATCGTCTTCACCATGATCGCCGTCACCCCGACGGTCTTCTTCCAGGCCGGCGACGCGACCCGCAAGGTCGACCTCGGCGGCAATCGCATAGAGTCGTTCGCCTACGCCACCAGCGTGGTCGATGTCGCCGACTCCTCGGAGTTCCAGGGCGCCCTCGTCAAGAAGGCCGAGCTCGCCAAGGACCCCGCCGTCAAGGACAAGCTCGTCAAGCTCGCCAATGACGCGAAGAACCCCGCCGTCGTTGCCGCGGCCAAGGCCGTCGTCGCCCCCGCCCAGGAGAAGGCCAGCACCATCCAGATCAAGATGCTCGTCTGGCTCTTTGTGATGCGCATCCTGATGGTCCTCGCCTCCGCGGGCAGCTACTGGATCAACGACCTGCTCGCCAAGGGCAAGTACCTCAACGCGAGCAAGATGAACTTCGAGCACCCCCTCACGGTGCTGGTCTTCCTCACCTCCGGCGTCTCCATCGCCCTGACGTATCTCGCCAGCTACTTCATGCTCGGGGGCAAGGCCGCCAGCGACTACGGGCTGAACCCGTCATTCTGGTGGATGCTCGCCACGATCATCTCCTGCGGCACCGCCGCCGGCGCGATCATCCCCGAACTGGTCAAGGCCTTCACCAGCGTCCATAGCCGACACGTCCGCGAGGTCGTCAAGGCCTCGGAACAGGGCGGCCCGTCGCTCAACATCCTCTCCGGCCTCGTCGCGGGCAACTTCTCCGCGTATTGGCTCGGCATCGCGATCATCGCCCTCATGGCCATCGCCTACTACATCAGCACCCTCGGGCTTGAGTCCATCATGATGGCCCCGGCCGTCTTCGCCTTCGGGCTCGTGGCCTTCGGCTTCCTCTCCATGGGCCCGGTGACGATCGCCGTCGACAGCTACGGCCCCGTCACCGACAACGCCCAGTCGGTCTTCGAACTCTCCACCATCGAGACCATCCCCAACATCAAGCAGGACGTGCAGAACACCTTCGGCTTCGCCCCCGACTTTGAGAAGGGCAAGGAGTTCCTGGAAGAGAACGACGGCGCGGGCAACACCTTCAAGGCCACCGCCAAGCCCGTGCTCATCGGCACCGCCGTCGTCGGTGCCACGACCATGATCTTCTCGATCATCGTCGTCCTCACGGGCGGCTTGCAGCCCGACCTTGTCGCCAAGCTCTCCATGCTCCACGCCCCCTTCCTCCTCGGGCTGGTCATGGGTGGCGCGGTGATCTACTGGTTCACCGGTGCATCGATCCAGGCCGTCAGCACCGGCGCCTATCGCGCCGTGGAGTTCATCAAGAAGAACATGCGATTGGATGGCGCGACCAAGGCCAGCGTCGAAGACTCCAAGAAGGTCGTCACCATCTGCACCGAATACGCCCAGAAGGGCATGTTCAACATCTTCCTCGGCGTCTTCTTCGCCACCCTCAGCTTCGCTTTCGTCGAGCCCTTCTTCTTCGTCGGCTACCTCATCTCCATCGCCCTCTTCGGCCTCTACCAGGCCATGTTCATGGCCAACGCGGGCGGCGCATGGGACAACGCCAAGAAGATCGTCGAGACCGATCCGGAATACAAGAACTCCGGCCGCGGCAAGGGCAGCGATCTGCACGCCGCCTGCGTCGTGGGCGACACCGTGGGCGACCCCTTCAAGGACACCAGCTCGGTGGCCATGAACCCGGTGATCAAGTTCACCACGCTCTTCGGCCTGCTCGCGGTCGAACTCGCGATCCACGTGAAGGAACCGGGCTTCAAGCACACGCCGATCACGATCGCCCTCGCCGTGATCTTCTTCCTGATCAGCGCGTTCTTCGTTTACCGCTCGTTCTACGGGATGCAGATTTCCGGCTCGTCGGATCTGAAGAAGTCCGGGCACTGAGACCGGGCACATCTCGCTTGCTTTGCGGGGCTCGCCAGATTGGCGAGCCCCTTTTCTTTTGTCCGACTTCGGAGACCACTCCAAGGGCAATCGCATACTCCAATCTGCGTTTATTCAGAGGAACATCGGCAACCAACCGATTCGCCTCCGACGGCGAAGCCGTCTCGGTGAATAGGCGGGGGTCGCCGCGACAGCGGCACCCCCGCACTTTGCGGCGCAAACCTCCGCACCACGACCGTGGTGCAGGAACGTGCGTTCACCGCCAATCGCCAATCACGACACCTTGCGCCCCACTCAGAACGCACCTGCACCGCTGTCGCGGTGCCGGACAAGAGCACTCGTGATCTCCGGGGGTGCCGCTGTCGCGGCAACCGCCCGGCTATTCACCCCGAGGGCTTCGCCCTCAGAACACCGATGAGCACAGCCGGTTTGACGGCGCATTCAGTACTCGCTGATCCTGCTCACTGCGGTTCACAAAGTCCGTTTCACCTCAGAGCTCCCAGCTTTGAGCACAACGAATCGGTTCGGCATCGGTTCAAAGCCCTTGGGATTGACCGGCTCCGGCAGAACACAAAGACTTCCGCCCCGGTCGGCATGCGAACAATGACACGCCATGATTCTGTCACAAACATTTGGCTATGACACCCCGACCGGTCTCTCTGCAGGCCTGACGGCCATCGCGGCGATCGCCCTGCTCTGGGCCATCGGTGAAGCTTCAAGGTCGCCAACATCGCGCACGGTGCGAGCCGTGCTTGGCGGATTGATCCTCATCATCGCTGTGGCCGTTGGCGGCTTGCTCGCCGGACGGATCTCAATCGACGCCATCGATCTTTCCGAGAGTGCGGCTCGGCAAGTGTCGGGCGAGCTCCGTTGGTTCTTTGCCGCGATCGGGATCGCCGCTCTCGCGATCGGCATCGGAGTGCCAAAGGTGCTCGGCGGGCTTGCACGATCAGATCGCCCCGCACATCGGTTCGCCATCGCCATCGCTGGGCTCATCGCCATCACGCTCGTCGGCTCGTTCGCGTCGATGCTCCTGCTCAGCCCGGTCGTCGACTCCGCGGGGCTCTCGCGGATCACGATGATCACCGCGATCGCGCTTGCCGCGGCTCTCGGCACGCTCCACGCAGCACCGTGGAACATCGGACCCGAAGCATCACAGAACCCCCGCAGATACGTCTGGATAATGTTCCCCGCGATGATCATCGGCACATGGCTGATCGATCTGGCTTCCTCGCACGCCGCAATGGTCTGCACGCTCGCACTCATGGGCTATGCCACGGTTCGTTTCGCTTTGGACCAAGCCCGATCCGCGCAAGCGATCAACGCCACGATCTCGAAGAAGCACCTTCCCCTCGCCGCCTGCGCCATCGGCGCGGCGCTCCTCCTCGTCCCCGCAGCACTCCATCTTTCCACGCTCGGTCTGGCATGGCAGGCACGCAACCATGTCGAGGCGAGGCCGCCCAAGGCACCAGCCGATGCGCCGGTCTATGCCGTGTGCGTTGCCCCGGAGCGATTCGCCGTGGTCATTCCAGGCATGGGCGACGGCGGCAACGACCTGATCGTGCCCGCGATTCTGATCGATCGTTCGCAGTTTGCATCGGCCCAAGACCTCGCTCATCTCGAGCGGGGTACCGTGATCCCCGCTTCCCCCGTCGGTGCCGATCTGAACGCTCGCCGCTTTGAACTCAAGGCCCGCGTCGCCCACGGCGATCACTTCCACGACTACGACTTTGCTGTTGTGAACGCGCAAAAGGCCGACATGCGCGAACTGGCTCTCTCACTCGGCGCTCACGCCGGAAACATCGCTTCGCTGATCATGATCGCCTTCGGCTCCATGCTCGCCACGGTCATGCTGCGAGAAAGGGTCCGCTGGAGCGGCATGCTTACCGGACTATTCATCTCGGTTCTTGCCGCGCTCGTCGGTGCCTCGGCGGTCGTTGGCGGACTCATCGGCATCGCCGCCGCGATCGTCGTGATGCAGACTCTGGCACGCACTTCATCAGAAACCTCCCCCGTCACTCAGGCACGGTAACCGTGCGTGGCCGGGCCTCGCTGTTGTGCGACCATAAAACAACCAGCACCCATCATGGGTGCTGGCCGTAGGAACAATTCCTTTTGCTTCGGGCTCCGCCAGACCGCCACGTCATGGGCGCGTCGGGCGTACTCCGTCGAGCCGCCGGAACTACCGGCTGAGCCCAATCAAACAATCGGTCAAACAGTCGTGCGTCACTGGATCACCTCCGTTTGAAGAAGACCAGGATCGGCCGACGCCGGGGACTGCTCCCAGCCGCCGATCTACCCATCCGCGGACCGTCATCCGCGGCTCATCGCCCGGGCCCGGCTCGCCCTGAGCTTATCTTGGGCTTGCCGGCAGCTTGGTTACGCATTTGCCCGGTCGTCGCCCCGGTGTCCGTCGGTTGCCGCATGGTTCTCACGCGATGGGCGACGGGCCTTGAGCGATCTACAACCGTCTACGTCTTCGACCACCCCAAGGTTTCAAGAAATCGTCACACTCCGCGCCCATAACCACGGGCGGACCCGCGATCGCCGGGCTTTCCCCGCCTTGACTACTCACCCATCACTCTTCAAACTCCTCGAAAGCCCCCTTCGCCGCTTCCTGATCCAGGTACTTCTGAAAATCACCCATCTTGTACGAGATGAAGCAGAACGCGTGGTGCAGCGTCAACCACTCCACATCCGACGGATCCTCGGCAAGGTCCTTCCGCAAGCGGTTCAACTCGGCAAGCAGCGTCTCGGCTTTCATGAACGACTCTCCGGTGCGGCGTTCCGCTGGGCACATTCGACAACGACAGTCATAGGCAAGTGCTGACGCGTGCGGATGCCCTGCACGCAACGCCACTGAGCGATCACAACGACACGATCGCCCGCAGCATCCACACAGTTCTGTGTCAATCGCACGCAACATGACGCAGATGCATCAACGATCAGTCTCCGACGCGATGTGGATAACTCTCACGCACACATACCGCACGTGATCGTTCTCCAGATCGAAGCCACAAGACTCAGGTTCGCGCGACAATCACCTCAATTTCCACACGACCGTGCAGTGTCGATCGCATCGCACGCGCAACACTTGCAGATCACTGTTGCAGACTTGAACAACAAAGTACGCTCCTGCGCTTTCGTGGGAGGTCTTCTTGAGTTTGCCCAATCCGGCCAGTTGGATCATTCCGGCCAACATGCGTTCAGTCATCGGTGGGATTGCCAACGGCGATCTCCCCTTCCACGTCGCGCTCTTCGACGAGAATGAGGCGGTCCTCGCCCGCTTTGAAGGCCGTGGACGCGGCATGGTTCTCAAGCCCAACGATCTCGACGCGTATATCCGCGAGCCCTCCACACACCCCACGCGCGTTCGTCTCGGCTTCGCTGTCGGCGATCCCGGTGGCGGCGACAAGCGGGCCGCCACGCTGGTCTCGGCCACCAATCTCTCGCTGGGTGATGGCCAGTATCTGCGCACGTTCATCACCGAAGACACTATCTGCGGCCGCAGCCAGTCGATGATCGTCTACCTGATCGTCCTCAACGCCCGCGAATAGATGTTGAACTTCACGTGCTCGCCGCGCTCGCACCGGCCACGCTCGCCACCGATCGCAGCTTCGACCATCCCACGCTCGCCGCAAACAGAAGCGTCATCGCCAGCACCACGCAAGGCCCGGGTTGCCACGAGAGCTCAAAGCTCGCCACCAGCCCCAGCACCAGCCCGGCCACCCCCATCAGCACGCTCAGGATCGTGACGGGCCAGAATCGATCGCTCAGCTTGAGCGCGGCGGCCCCGGGCAGCACCAGGAGCGCCGTCGCCAGCACCACCCCCGCCAGACGCATCGCCACCACGATCGCAAGCGCCAGCAGGATCATCAGTACCGTCTTCATCGCCCGCCCGCGCACGCCAAATGCCGACGCCGAGTCTTCATCAAACGCCCAGAACAGCAGCGGCCTGCGGATGATCCACGCCGTGACGAGCACCGCGACGCACACGATCCATCCGACGATCACGTCCTCCCAGTTTGCCGTGAGTATCGAGCCGAAGAGAATCGCCTCCCAGCTCTGCACCACGCCCGCTCGACCGCGCTCCGCGGCCACGCCCTGCGCCACCTGTGTAAGCACGGCCCCGAGCGCCATTGAGCCCACTAGGAACATCCCGATCGCGGTGTCTACCGGAACCGTCCGTTTGTCGCTCACCGCCGCCATGCCCAGCGCGGCCGCGACACAGAAGAGCACCACCACCACCAGCTGCGCCAGCGGCCAATCGGGCAGCACGCCGACCGCCGCCAGCAGCGCGGCGAGCCCAACCCCGCCGAACGCCGAGTGGCTCACGCCCTGGCCTACGAACCCCAGCTTCTTCACGACGACCAGCACGCTGAGCACGCCGCACATGGCCACCACGCTCAGCCCCGCCAGCAGCGCGACGACCAGAAACCCCGACACGCCAAACTCGCGCAAGTGCTCAAGAGTTTGCATCGGGGCCTCCTTGAGCACGCGCGTCCTTTGATCGCCCGCTCACGCTCAGCTTGACCGTTGACGGCGCATCGCCCGCCGACTTTGCATGCTCATGCTCGCAGCAGTCACTCGGCGCATGCGCATGCACGTGCATCCCTGCCAGCACGCCGCCGAGCCCGGCGACATCGTGGCTGAACAGCTCCGCCAGGATCTGCGGTGTGATCCCCTGCGGGCTCGTATGGCTGTGCAGCCGTCGCGCCAGACACGCCACGCGATCGCTTCCCGCCACCACCGCTCGCAGATCATGGCTCACCACCATGATCGTCACACCCAGCTCTGCATGCACGCGAGCGAGCAGGTCGGCGAACATCTGCTGCCCGGATGCATCGATTCCCACCGTCGGCTCATCGAGCGCAAGCACCTTTGCATCCGCCGCCAGAGCCCGTGCGATCATCGCCCGCTGCAACTGTCCGCCCGAGAGCTTGCCGATCGGCTTGTCAGCGAACGCATCGGCGCCCGTGAGCCCGAGCATGCGATCCACCCGCGCCCTAATCTCCGTCGGCACGCCGCGCCACGCTGGCACGCGCCACGCCGAGCCCAGCGTCACCACATCGCGCACGCTGAGCGGCATGCCCAGCTCCGCATCGGCTCGCTGCGCCACATACCCGATCACGCCCGCCGCCCGCGCCTCGCGCGGCGATCGCCCGCCCACACGGACCGTGCCCGAGCTCGGCTCCAGCAGCCCCAGCATCAGCTTCAACAGCGTGCTCTTGCCGCCCCCGTTTGGCCCCAGCACGCCCAGTCGCTCGCCAATCTCAACGCGCAGCGAAACATTGTCCAGCGCAAGCCCAGCCGCACCGGGATACCGGTAGCTCACGCCCTTGAACTCGACCGCTGCTTCTGCCATGAGTGAGATCGCACGCGCTTCCCGATCGCCACGACGATGTGACGCTCGCTTGTGATGCTCTCAGGGTACCGCGGCAGCCGCCACTTCACTTGCTCGCAGACGAATCACCGGTGCCCTTACTCCCGCCGACGGCTTCGGGTCCGCCACCCCCCACCCCAAGCGCGTTCTTGAGCTCCGTCAGGTTTGCCTCCATCATCGCAAACCAGTCTCCACGCCCGAGCGGATCCAGCATCCGCACCCTGGCCCCCGTCGCGCTCGCGATCGATTGCCCCGCCTTCTGGCTCAACTGCGGCTCGACAAACACCGTGGACAAGCCCTTGTCCTTCACCGTTCGTGTCGCCTCCGAGAGCGACTTCGGCGTCGGCTCCGTCGCCAGCAGCCCCTTGATCGCCATCGTCTCCAGCCCATACCGCCTGGCCAGATATCCCCACGCATCATGCCCGACCACGATCGTCCGCACACGAGCTGACTTCAGCCCCTGCTCATACGCCTCGTGTACGCCCCGCACGCGCTTCAGCATCGACTCCTCGGCCATCCACAGCCGCGTGCCTACATCTGCACTCTTGCTCGCTTCGCTGGCAACCACGCCCACACCCCGCGCCGCCGCGGCATCTCGCAGCGACTGCGCCACCGCCGACACCATCTTCTCCACCAGCACCGGATCCAGCCAGATGTGCGGATCAACGATGTGCAGACACTCGCCATCCGGCCCATGCGCATGGTTCGCATGGTCTTCGGCGTCATGATCCAGTTTGATGCCCACCGCATCGGCAAGCACCACCACACGCCGCGACGAGCTGGCGTTCTGCTTCAGAAACTTCTCAACCTGCGGCTCAAGCCCCAGCCCCACGAGCACCACCACATCCGCACGCCGAAGCTGCGAGAGCTTGCCCGGCGGAATCTCGTACCCGTGTTCGCTCACACCCGGCGGAATCAACGATTCCACTTTGTGGGCTACCCCCGCTTCCTCAAGCAGCGGCTTCACGATCCCGAGCACCGGTGGGATGCTCGCGACCACAACCAGCTCACGCTCAGATGTGCTTGCCTTGCCGCCGCCCGCCTGTCCATAGGCCAGCCCTGGCACCCCCAGCACGCCCCCCACCAGGGCCAAGGCCGCCATCCACACCCACAGACGCGCAGTGTTACCCGTGATGGTCATGCTCAACTTATAGGCACGACCAGAGCTATTTGCAACTCAACTGCATCTAGAGCCCAGCCCGTCGGGCACCCGAACCAACAGCAAACTCAGGCCGCCAAGCGGCTAGAGCGTGTTGTGCGGGTGATCGATCCGCGCCTCTGCCGGTGCCGCCGTCAGCACGCGCTCGCCCGCCATGGGATAAAAGCGTGAACCGGCCATGCGGAGCTTCTTGTTCTCCGTCGTGCCCGTTGAGGCGGGTGCCAGGGCCAGGAAGATGATGCCGATGCCCAGGTTCATTGCGGCCATCTGCCAGAGCTGCGTCCAGCCCAGGGCGATCATGATGCTGAGCGTCACGACCAGCGCGATCGACAGCGGGATGACGCCGTTCCACGCCATCCCCATGACCTGATTGAACTTCAGCCGCGGGATGGTCCAGCGGACGAGCATCGCCACGAACACGACGAGCACCGTCTTGCCAAGGAT
>JAIEOW010000010.1 GCA_019750095.1 Phycisphaerales bacterium | reverse complement strand
ACCCCCGCCACCCCCACCGCCGTTCGGCCTCGGCCCCGATCGCGGTCCATGCGCCGGCTGTGGTGCCCGCGGGCCGATCCCCGGCCCGCCCACTCCGGCCCCAAAACCCGCCGCGCGCCCAGCGAGCGTGACCGTCACTTCCAGCCCATTGCGCAGCTTGTAGCGCTGCGCCAGCGCAGTGGGCATCACTGGGTCATCGTCGCGTTCGATCAGCGAAGACCCGTTGAGCTGCCGAACACGCCCTTCAGCGCGTTGCGGCCATTCCAGAATGCCCGTCAGCGTCGTCATCAATGTGTCTACACGCCCGCCCCGACCGTCGCCCACATCGAGCGATCGACCAAAGAGCAGAGCAAATCCACGGCCCCCAAAGCCCCGTTCAAACCTACCCCAATCGCCGAATCGGCAATCCTTGCGCGATTCGCCACCATCGACCCCTATTCAGATGCCCCGAAATCCTTCACCCGCCAACCCTGATGCTCAATCAGAGCATCTATCGGTTGCCGTGTCAAGGGTCTTGTATCGGCCCACACCTAAATCTCTGCCCAGTTTGCAGCACAAACCGCCACCATGGCCCTCAACGAACGGGGAAACGCACCGGCCATCGCTATGATCCCGTTCGGCCCGCACTGGGAGCGTCCCAAGGGCTTTTCTGGGTTCGGGTCAGGGGGGTGCCAGTAAGGAATGGAATCGCTCAAGGGCATCGCCGTCTCTCCGGGAATCGTCATCGGGCGCGTGTTCGTCCTCGATGACGAGTACCGTCGCATTCCCAAGAGACTCGTCCGGCCAGACCAGATACCTCTTGAGCACGATCGCCTCTGGAAATCGCTCGGCGCCTCCATCGCCCAACTCAACGCCCTCCGCGAACGCACCCGCGCCCAGCTTGGCGAAGAGGCCAGCAAGATCTTCGGGGTTCACATCGGCATGCTCAGCGACGCCTCGCTGACCAAGCCCATGCACGAGCACATCGACCGCGAAAAGGTCACCGCCGAGTATGCCGTGTGGAAGGGCTTTGAAGACCTGATCCAGGTCTTTGCCAACCTTCCCGATCCCACCTTCCAGACCAAGGTCGACGACCTCCGCGACCTCTCCAGCCGCGTCATCCGCCAGCTCATCGGCGAGCATGCCTCGCGCTTGGGCCAGCTCGACACCCACGCCGTGATCGTCGCCAAGGACCTGACCCCCAGCCAGGCCGCCGCCTTTGATCGCCGCCACGTCACGGCGTTTGCCACCGATCTGGGCGGCAAAACCAGCCATACCGCGATCGTCGCCCGCGCACTTGGCATTCCGGCGGTCGTCGGCGTCTCGCGCCTGACCGACGCCGCCAGCGACGGGGTCCCCATCATCATCGATGGCGACCGCGGCATCGTCGTCATCGACCCCGATGAGAAGACCATCGATGACTACGAGGGCTATATCGAGGCCCGCAAGACGGTCCAGATCTCTCTCAGCGAGATCGCCGGCCTGCCGAGCGTCACCGCCGATGGTGTGCCCATCACGCTGCTCGGCAACATCGAGTTCCCCGATGAGATCACCAGCGTCCTGAAGATGGGCGGCTCGGGCGTGGGGCTTTATCGCACCGAGTTCCTCTACCTCACCGGCAACCAGCGCCCCACCGAAGAAGTCCACTTCAACGCGTACAAGCGTGCCGTCGAACTCTCTGCCGGTCGCGAACTCACGATCCGCACCATGGACCTCGGTGCCGACAAATACACCCAGGAACAGATCGAAGAACCCGAGCGCAACCCCTTCCTGGGGCTCCGCAGCATCCGCTACTGCCTGCAGTCGCTCCCGATGTTCAAGACCCAGCTCCGGGCGATCCTTCGTGCCAGCGCGCTGGGGCCTATGAAGATCATGTTTCCTTTGGTCACCAACATCCAGGAGTTGCGCCAGGGAAAATACCTGCTCAACGATGTCATGGAAGACCTGGAAGAAGAGGGCATCCCCTTCAACCGACAGGTGCCCGTGGGCATGATGGTCGAGGTGCCCGCCGCGGCTCTGATGGCCAACATGTTCGCCCGAGAAAGTGCCTTTTTCAGCATCGGGACCAACGATTTGGTTCAGTACACCCTCGCCGTGGACCGAACCAATGAGCGGGTGGCGAATATGTACAACCCGTTCCACCCCGCGGTCATCGCGTTATTGAAGGACATCGCCCGCGCCGGGAAGCGCAACAGCATCCCGGTTTCGTGCTGCGGCGAGTCGGCGGGTGATCCCGAGTTCGCGCTGTTGCTGATCGGACTCGGTTTGCGTACGCTCTCTGCAACGGCGTCATCGATCCCTACCCTCAAACGAGTGGTTCGGAAGGTGACGATCCAGAAATGCGAGCGGCTTGCTCAGAAGGCAGCCTCACTCGATTCCGATGCCGCGGTCGCGGCGTTTGTCCGCGACCAGGCACGAAAGATCATTCCCGAAGCGTTCGACGGTCGTACCGGCGAACGGTGAGGGGAAATGGACCACGGCGTGGTCGTCGGCGGACTTGCCGCGACCCGACCACCAGACGACGGCGACCCCGTTTCCGCCTCCGATCAGCGAAGCGCCCTGAGCGCCGACGCGATCGGGATCACGCGGCGGAATGAGCGGGTTGCCCGATTTGCCCGGACGTGTGCTCCGGCGCTCCCCTGTTGGGGACGCGTCGTGCGGGGCGCAGGGCCGAGCGGGGAATGCCGATCGCTCTTCATGAGCGATCGATCGCGACCCTCGGAACGTCTCGTTGTCGGTTCTCGAAGGCCCCCTGACGAATCCACGCCTGTTGGACGTGTTCGTCGCCGCGTGCGCCAATGTCGGCGCGACGGCTCAGAACGTGGGCGCAGAATCGCCCCGATTGACGGACCCGTCCAGGGAAGGACGCGATGAGCAAGCAGAGCAATCGAGACGGAGCACAGAGAGACCGCAAGCAGATGGTGATCAACTACGTCCCCGGCGAAGAGTGCCGGGTGGCGATCGTTGAGAACCGCAAACTGGAAGAGTTTCACGCCGAGCGGCTGGACGGCCCCAGCAACCACGTCGGCAACATCTATGTTGGAAAAGTCATGAACGTCGAGCCGGCCATCCAGGCCGTCTTCATCGACTTCGGGCTGGAGGCCAACGGCTTCCTGCACATCTCCGACGTGCACCCGCAGTATTTTCCGGGCGCCGAGAGCGACGAGACCGAGCGTGTGGGCAAGAAGACCCCGCGCCGCGAGCGCCCGCCCATCCAGGACTGCTTCCGCCGCGGCGACGAGGTCGCGGTGCAGGTGCTGAAAGAAGGCGTCGGCACCAAGGGGCCGACGGTCACGAGCTATTTGAGCATCCCCGGGCGCTTCCTGGTGATGATGCCCCAGATGGACAAGGTGGGTGTCAGCCGCAAGGTTGAGGACGAAGAGACCCGCCGGAAGATGCGGGACATTCTCGACCAGCTCGATCTGCCGGAGGGCTTCGGGTTCATTCTCCGCACCGCGGGCATGGAGCGCACCAAGGCCGAGCTGAAGCGCGACCTGGCGTACCTCATGCGCCTCTGGAAGGACATGGAGCATCGCTGGCGGAGCGGGAACAAGCCGCGGCTGCTGTACAGCGAGAGCGACCTGCTCGTCCGAGCACTCCGCGACCTGCTCACCAGCGATATCGACGAGATCGTCGTCGACAACCACGCCTCGCTCAACCGCGCCGCCCGATTCCTGAAGATCGTCGCCCCGCGCACCAGCACGCGGCTGGTGCACTACACGGGCAAAAGCCCGATCTTCCACGTGACGGGCGTTGAGCAGCAGATCCAGATCATCCACGCCCGCGAGGTGCCGCTCTCTTCCGGCGGGCGCCTGGTCATCGACGAGGCCGAGGCCGTGGTCGCCATCGACGTGAACAGCGGCAAGAGCCGCGACGCGCGCGACAGCGAGACCAACGCTCTGCAGACCAACCTGGAAGCGGCCGACGAGATCTGCCGCCAGCTCCGCCTGCGCGATCTGGGCGGTGTGATCGTCAACGACTTCATCGACATGCGGTCGTCGAAGAACCGCCGTGATCTGGAAACGCGGATGCGCGAGAACCTGAAAAAGGATCGCGCCCGCTGGACCATCGCCCCGGTGAGCGAGTTCGGCATCCTGGAGATGACCCGCCAGCGCATGCGGGCCAGCCACGAGAGCCAGCACTTTGTGGATTGCCCGACCTGCCGGGGGCGTGGGCTGGTGCAGCGTCCGGACTCGGTCGCGGGCGATGCGCTCCGCGAGATGGCCGCGCTCGTCGATCATCCGGATGTTCACCGCGTCGAACTCGTTGTGCATCCGCGCATCGCCGGGGAGCTGCTGTCAACATCCCGGCGCGCTCTGGGTCGCATCGAGCGTTCCAGCGGCAAGCACGTTGATGTTCGCGTGAGCGAGGCGATCAACGTCGATCGCGTGACCTTCTACGCCTATGACGAGCGCGGGGCCGACCTCGACCTCGACAAGCTGGGCTCGCGGAAGCTGCGCGATGATGATCTGGTCACCTACGAGATCACTTCCGATGCCGCCGAACTGGGCGAAGACGATTCGAGCTGGGCCGACCAGCCGAGCGAATCGCAGGCCATCGAGCCCGAAGAGACCTATGAGGAGCCCGGCGACGCCGAGCCGCATCCGATCGAGCTCGAGCCCCTGACGCTGGCGGAGATCGCCGAACGCGATCGCCAGCGGGCCCAGGGCGGACAGCGCGGCCGACCCCAGCCGCATGGCCAAGGCCACACCCAGGGCGGCGGTCGCGGCCCGGGCGGCGCACCGAGGCCGACGGACGATCAGTCTGGTGCACCAGACGATGGCGGCGAAGGCGAAGGCGGCCGACGGCGCAGGCGGCGTCGCCGTCGTCGCGGCCGCGGCGGTCGCGGCATCGACGGCCAGTACGCCCAGCCCGGCCAACCCGGCCAGTTCAATGAACCCGGCCAGTTCGGCGAGCCGCCACAAGGCGATCAGCCCTATGCCGACGGCCAGTACGCCGATGATCACAACGCCGGCGGCGAATACGTCGAGGGCGCATACACCGATCAGGCCTACGACTCCTCGGGCGCGCCGATCGAAAGCGCGGCATCCGCCGACTCGTACAACGTCGAAGACGACGAAGCACTCGCCGCCGACCCGGGGCACGCCGTCGGCACCGGCTCGCACCATCACGACACCGGATACAACACTCCCGCAGGTGAGAATGGCGAACCCGGCGAAGGCGGTCGGCGTCGTCGCCGCCGTCGGCGTCGCGGCCGGGGCGGACGAGGCATCGATGGCCAGCAGGGCGGCGCGTCCATGGGCCAGGGCCAATACCAGGGCAACGCCCCCGGCGGCCAAGACCCCGAGCAGGGCGAACCGTACCAGGAGCAGTACGCCGAGGGCGAGTACGCCCCGATCGAAGGCGAAGCCCCCTTTGAGCAACCGCTCGCCGATGATGGTTCTTATGAGCAAGTTGGCGAGCCCGCTAGCGAGCCGTTGCCCCCTGCGGGCGAGGGCGAAGAGCAGGGCGGCCGACGACGTCGTCGTCGTCGCGGCGGGCGTGGTCGCGGTCGGCCAGATAGCGACGTCGGCGAACCGACGGCCGCTGCAGAACCCGTGATCGAGCCGCCCGCGCCGCGCGATCCGGTGCGAGCGCCCAACAAGCGCAAGGACCCCAAGGCCGCGGCCAACAGCTTGGCGGACATGTTCCGCTCTTCTGATCCCGTCGAGAGCGCGCCCGCCAAGCCCGAGCCGATCCGCGAGGATCGACCCGCGACCCCCGTCCGCCGCGAGCGCCCCGCGCCCAAGGCCCCCGCGCCGAAGCCCGAACCAGCACCAGCTCCGCAAGAGCCCGCGGGTCCGAAGATTCGCACGCTGTATTCCAGCCGCCGTCGGCTGGCACCGGGACAGGCCAAGGGCATGAAGCGCGAGGAGTGATCGCCCGTGGGATTCTCAGCGCAGTCGCGTGACACCATGGCGACGGGCGGCGCACTCGTGCGCCGCCTGATCGTCCTGGGAAGCACCGGATCGATCGGCACACAGACCCTGGAAGTGGTCGCCCACCTCAATGCGCTCGCCGACTGCGGCGAGTCGAAGGTGCGCTATCGCGTCGTCGGCCTCGCCACAGGAAGCAACGCCGAGCTGATGCTCGAACAGGCGCGGCGCTTCGGGGTGCGTGACCTCGCGCTCTCTCGCGCGTCCGACACGAAGCCGACCGTCGATGGCGATGTGAAACTCCGCGTCGGACCTGAATCCGCCGAGGAACTGGTGCGATCGGTCGAATGCGACATCGTCGTCGGCGCGATGGTCGGCTCGGCGGGGCTTCCGGCCACGCTCGCCGCCGTCGGGCTCGGGCGCGATGTCGCGCTCGCCAACAAGGAGACCCTCGTCGCCGCGGGCGCGCTGGTGATCCCCGCCGCCAAGGCGAGCGGATCCAAGCTTCTGCCCGTGGACAGCGAGCACTGCGGCGTGTGGGAGTGTCTGCAGGGCTGCGGATCGTCGATCGCCGGCGACCCGCCGTGCCCGCCCATGCACTGTGGGGCAGAGGTCGATCGCGTCGTGCTCACGGCCAGCGGGGGACCTTTTCGACTCTGGAACAAGCGCGATATCCAGAACGCCACGCCCGCCCAGGCCCTCAAGCACCCGACGTGGCAGATGGGCCGCAAGGTCACCATCGATTCGGCCTCGCTGACCAACAAAGCGCTGGAAGTGGTCGAAGCCCACTGGCTCTTCGGCATCCCGGGTGAGAAGATCGGCGTGCTTGTGCATCCGCAGTCGATCGTGCACGCGCTGGTGGAATACGCCGACGGCAACGTCATCGCCCAGCTCGCCGCGCCCGACATGCGGACGCCGATCCAATACGCCCTGACCTTTCCGCACCGCCCGCGCGGGGCCAGCCGCAAGCTCGACTGGACCACGCTCTCCACGCTGGAGTTCTCTGAGCCCGACCTCGACCGCTTCCCCGCGCTCCGCGGCGCGTACGAAGTCATCTCCCGCGGCGGAGTCAGTGGAGCGGTCTTCAACGCCGCAAATGAGCGAGCCGTCGAGGCGTTTCTCGACGACCGCATTCCATTCGGTCGCATCTGCGAGCTGTCGCTCGGCGCGCTCCGCGAAGTGGCCGGCCATGCTCGGGCCGCCCCGCTTCGATCGCTGAATGATGCTCTCATCGCCGACGCCGAAGCGCGTCGGTATGTCGAACTCGCCATCGGTATCGGAGCGGCTGCGCGATAGCGATCGCTGGCAAGCCCGCCAGAGCGGAGCAATAGTTGAACCACCATGCCACCTCCCGGCGCACCGCCACCGTACCTGATCAAAGCCGCCGAGCTGATGGATGCGGGCCGGTTTCAGGACGCCAAGGCGCTGCTGCTGCTCTCAACGAAGAAAGCCGCGCCGGCCCGGGCCTTCATGCTGCTGGCACTCGCCTGCGAGGGCCAGGGCGAGCGTGAGGCCGCGCTGTTTCACTTTCAGCGTGCCCGCGCCGCGGACCCTCTGGACGCCGAGATCGCGCTGCAATACGCCGACCTGCTGAGCGCGGCGAAGAAGCCCGAAGAGGCCATCCGCACGATCGATGCGTTTCACAAGTCCGCTTTGCCCAACCCGCCGCTGCTTATGCTGCGCTCGGTCATTCTCTCTCGGCTCGGCAGGCACGACGAAGCGCTGAAGGCCGCGGACGACGGGCTGAAGCTCGCGCCCGGCAATATCGATCTGCTCTCGGCCAAGGGTGTCGCACTCCAGGCAATGGCGCGATATGACGAGGCGATCGCCGTGCTCCGCAACGCCAACGTGCCCGCACGCATCGCGCCGATCTGCGTGGAGCTGGGCGAGCCCTATTTGGCGGTCGACGAGGGTCGGATGGACGCCCTGCGCGTGCCCGATGAGCCATCATCGCACGGGTTTCTTGCCTTCGCGATGAACTATGACGACCGGGTTTCGCGCGAGGAACTCTTCGCCGTCCACCGGGCGTATGGCCAAGCCGTGGCGCGCAAGATCACGCCGAGCGCGCAGTGGAAGTGCTCGCCGGATCCGGATCGCCGCCTGCGCATCGGGTTCGTCTCGCCCGATCTGCGTCAGCACGCGGTCGTCTCATTCTTCCGCCCCATCCTCACGCACTATGACAAGAGCGAGTGGGAACTCCGCTGCTACTCGATCTATGGCACGGAAGATCGCATGAGCGAAGAGCTCAAGGGTCTCTCTGATGGCTGGCGCTTCATCCCGAACGCCGCCGAGGGCGCGCTCGCGGAGATTTGCCGCGACGACGGGGTCGATGTGCTGATCGACCTCGCGGGACTCACCCGCGCGCACAAGCTCGGGTGCTTCGGCTACACACCCGCGCCCGTGCAGATGACCTATCTCGGCTATCCGAACACCACCGGGCTCTCCACCATGGGCTATCGCCTGATCGATGCGATCACCGATCCGCCCGGAAGCGAGTCGCTCGCCACCGAGAAGCTCCTGCGGCTGGACCCGTGCTTTCTGTGCTACACGCCGCTGGTCGATGCGCCGGTGTTGCGCGAGCGCGTACCGCTCGAAGGCCGCCCGATCGCCCTCGGCTCGTTCAATCTGCCGATGAAGATGAGCGCGACCAATCTGGGCCTGTGGGCGCGGGTCATGGCCGCGCTTCCTGATGCGACGCTGCTCTTGAAGCACGCCACGCTCACCAGCCCGCCGATCTTTGATGTGCTGCGTCGTCGCATGAGCGAGGCCGGCATGGACCTTTCACGCGTGAAGATTGTCCCGCCGACCAAGGGCTATCAGGATCACCTCGCAACGTACTTTGACATGGACATCGCGCTGGACACCTATCCCTACCACGGCACCACCACCACCTGCGAAGCCATGTGGATGGGTGTTCCCGTCGTCACGCTGGAGGGCGATCGCCACGCATCGCGCGTCGGTTGCTCGCTGCTCTCGGTGGTCGGCGCGCCGGAGCTGATCGCCAAGGATGCCGATGACTATGTCGATCGCGTGGTCGCGCTCGCTCGCGATCATGATCGGCTCCGCCGCTATCACTCCGACGGCGCAGAGGGCCTTCGCGCTCGGATGCTCTCCTCCCCGCTCTGCGACGGCCCGCGCTTCTGCCGAGGTATGGAGAAGCTCGTTCGCGGCGCGTGGCGCGACTGGTGCCAGACGCGCGGCCAGGGGGCCCGCGCGTGAGCCGCATCAATCGAAGCCAAACTCCGGGCACGTCCCCCGCACTCGCGCAGGCCGGCGGCCTGATCGCCGCAGGCAAGCTCGAAGACGCGGCGAAGCTGCTGCTGCTGCAATCCAAGTCCGGCGATCCCGCCGTGCTGCACATGCTGGGCATGACCCAGCTCATGCTGAACCAGACTGATGCCGCGGCGTTCGCGCTCCAGCGAGCCGCCAGCGTCGCCCCTTCCGGGCCAGCGGGCGAGCCCATCATCTGCGACTATGCCGGCCTGCTCGCGGGCAAGAAGCAATACGCAGAAGCACTGAAGATCATCGACCGCGCTCTTACCGGGCGGCCCGCTCCGGGCCTAGCGAGCACGGTGCGCGTGCAACTGCTCGTCCGCCTCGGGCGCGAGGCCGACGCTCTGGCCCATGCTGAGGCCGCGGCGAAAGCCGACCCATCGCACCCGGAAGCCCAGCACGCGCTGGCGATCGTCTTCGAGCGCCTGGGCCGCGCCGATGAGGCCGTCATCGCGTACAACCGCGCCGGCAAGCAATCCCATGCCGCCCGCCTGCAGCGAGAGCGCACCAACATCCGCGCAAGCGTGCAAGAACTGGCCGAACTCGTCCGCCTGCTCCCCGACGCCGAGGCCGCCTGGACCAACTACGCCAGCGCGCTGAACTATGACCCTCACGCGACGCGCGAGGAACAGACCCGCGCTCACAAAGAGTTCGCCCGAGCCGTCCGCCTCCGCGTCGGCCCGTCGAGCACATCATGGAACGTCTCGCGCGAGCCGGATCGCCCGCTGCGCGTCGCCATCGTCTCGCCCGATCTGCGAGAGCACGCCATCGTCTCCTTCTTCGCCCCGCTGCTGGAGCACTACGACTGTTCTCAGTGGGAGGTGATCGCCTTCGCCACAAGCACCGAGCAGGATCACGTCACCAAGCACCTGCGCACCATCGTCAAGGCCTGGCGCGAGTGCCCGGCACGCAACGCCGCCTATCTCGCCAGGCGCATCAGAGACGACCGCATCGACGTCTGCATCGAGCTCTCCGGCCACACCGCCGGCCACCGCCTCGACGCCCTGCACCTTCGTCCCGCGCCGGTTCAAGCCACCTATCTCGGCTATCCGAACACCACCGGGCTGGACACCATCGACATCCGGCTGATCGATTCCATCACCGATCCGCCGGGTTCTGAACCCTGGGCCACCGAGCGTCTCGCTCGGATCGATCCGTGCTTTCTGTGCTACAAGCCGATCGTCGATTCGCCCGATCTTCCCGCGCCGCCGTGCGCGACGCCGGGCAACCCCATCCGTTTCGGCTCGTTCAACATCCCGACCAAGATCAGCACCATCACGCGCGATCTCTGGTCGCGCACGCTCGCGGCCGTGCCAGGCTCAACGCTGGTCCTCAAGCACGTGCTGCTGCAAGAGCCCTGGCGGCGTGAAGAGATCCGGGCCACGCTCGCCGCTTCTGGAATCGATCCATCGCGCATCGAAGTTCTGCCCCCCGCTCTCACCTATCGCGAGCATCTTGACGCCTATCGCCACGTCGACATCGGGCTCGACACCTTTCCCTACCACGGCACCACCACCACCTGCGAAGCCATGTGGATGGGCGTCCCCATCATCACCCTCGAAGGCGATCGCCACGCCGCCAGAGTCGGCTGCTCGCTCCTCTCCGCCGTGGGCCTGCCCGATCTCATCGCGCGCTCGCCAGAGCAGTACGCCCAGATCGCCGCCACCCTCGCCGCCGATCGCGCCCGCATCATCACCCTCCGCTCGGCCAACCCCAACGGCCTGCGCGAAACCATGCGCCGCTCGCCTCTCTGCGATGCCCCCGCCTTCGCCGCCCGCTTTCAGTCGGCGATCCGCGACGCCTGGCGTCACTGGTGCGCCAGCGGCACCTGATCAGGCCCACTCGTCCGATAGCCCGACTCCCCGCACCGCGCATCCGAACGATTCGGCACCCGATCCTCAGAACATCCAACAGACCGCTCGCCCCGCGCCACGGGCGGTGAATACTCATCATCCCGCCCGAGCACCGCGACCGCCACCCAGACAGGATCTCGCCACATGGCCAAAGCCCCCTCTCCGCAACCCGCCCCCCCGCCCGCGGCCCTCGTCCGCGCCAGCAAACTCCTGCAAGAGGGCAAGGCCCAGGCCGCCAAACCACTGCTCCAGCAGCACGTCAGCAAGCACCCCACCGATCTCTCGGGCATCACCATGCTCCGCGTCGCGCTCTCGCAGCTCGGCGAGCCCGAGCAGGCGCTCTACTACGCCCAGAAGGCCCACACCATCGCGCCCGATCACCCGGATGTCAACAGCATCCTCGGCGTCGCGCTCGCCGACCTCGGCCGCCACGCCGAGGCCGAGGCCGCCTTCAAGCACACGCTCACCCTCGCGCCCAATCACCAGCCCAGCATCACCGCGCTCGCGCAGCTCTATTCCGTTCTGGCCCGCCACGAAGAAGCCGGCGAAATGGCCAAGAACGGCCTCGCCCTCGGCATGAACGCCACCCTCGCCCGCGCCATGGCCATCGCCATGGTCCATCTGGGCCAGCCCGATCAGGCCGTCGCCCTGCTCAAGCGCGTGCTTGTTGATCTCTCCGGCGACGCCATGCTGCTCTCGCTGCTGTGCGACACCATGCTGCACGCGCCCTCGGCGGCACCGCAAGACACCGCCGCCGCACACTTCGCCTTCGGGCGCCTGCTCCAGCAGCAGGCCAACATGCGCGCCGAGCTTCCGCCGCGCGACATGAGCCCTGACCGCCCCCTCCGCGTCGGGCTCATCGGCTCGGCGTTCCGCGATGGCGCGCTCGCGCAGTTCCTGAAACCCATCGTCCGCCACCTCGACCGCGCCGCATTCCCGCTCTTCCTCTATCAGCACGGCCCGGACGACGCCGGCTCAACCTGGTTCAAATCCCAGCCCGGCGTGCGCCACACCAACATCGCCCGCTTCCAGCCCGTCAACATCTGCCAGCGCATCGCCGCGGATCAGATCGACATCCTCATCGATACCACAGGCCACCACGCCCCCGCCGTGCTCATGGGCATGCACCTGCGCCCGGCGATCGTTCACGCCACGTGGCTCGGCTATCCCTTCTCCACCGGCGTCGGAACCATCGACCATCGCATCACCGACGCGACCATCGACCCCGATGGTGCCGAGCGCACCAGCGCCGAAAAGCTCTGGCGACTCGACGCTCCCGCCCTCTGCTATGAAGCTCCGGAATCCGGCGACCTGCCGCCGCTTGCGCCATCACGCGTCGACGGTCTGATCACCTTCGTCTCCATCAACCCCGGCCCGCGGCTGAGCGATGCAACCCTCCGCGGCTGGATCGCCGCCGCCCGCCGCGTGAATGAGTCTCGGCTCATCATCGCCGACGCCGCGTTCCGCCAGGAATCTGCGCAGAAGTCGCTCCGTCAGCGTGTGCTCGCCGCGGGCTTTGCCGAGTCGCGACTGGAACTCATCCCGCTCACCACCGGGGGCATCCGCGAGCGTCTGGACATTCTCTCTCGCGGCGACATCGCCCTCGACACCGCCCCACTTCCGGGCCAGAGCACCATCGTCGAGGCCGCACTCATGGGCATTCCCACGCCCATCATCACCGGCAAGTCCCCCGCGCAGCGCACCGCCGTGGCGATCCAAACCATGTTGGGCCTGCCCGAGCTGGTCGCGCAAGACGCTGACGCATTTGTCGATCTCGCCGCCACGCTCGCGAGCGATCGCCCGAAGCTCGCCGGGCTCCGCGTTGGGCTCCGCGATCGCCTGCTCAACTCTTCACTCTGCGACGCCCCCACCTTCGCCCGCAAGTTCGAGCACGCTCTCCGCAGCATGTGGCAGACACGCGTCACCGCGTGATGCTTGGCCTTGGGTACCCCCACGCTCCGCGGGGGCTCTTGCCTCTCTCTTGCCTCGCTCTTGCCTCCAAACGCCCGGCAAACTCCAGCCGCGCATCCTCGTGAACGAAAAACCCCGGGGCACATGCCCCGGGGCTTGAATGCATCTTCATGCTCTCACCAACAACTCACGGCTCAAGCGGATCCGTCCCCGGCACGATCGGTCGCTGACGCCCATCCTGCGGCTCAGCACCCGGCGATTCCGCCGGCCGCCCGAACAGGAACCCGAATCCGCCAAACCCGCCGATCGCATCGGTGTTGTAGATGTACTGCGCATCCAGAGCCTTGTCGATCCGCGTCGCAGCCTCGAACAAGTGGGCAAACGTGTAGTCATCCACGCCCTTCTTGTTCCCGCCCTTGATGTCGACCACCTTGTCGATCTTCGAGCGGATCTCCCGCATGTGCTGCACCGCCAGGTTCGACACCGGCTTGGCCGCCGCGCCATAGAACCCGTCGGGCATCGACAGATCGATCAGCCGGTTCAGGTGCTCGCGCTGCAGATTGCGCCGCAGGCTCGAGATCATCGGCTGGCGCGGCGTGTACGTCTTGTTCTCCGGCTTCTCCAGCTCGGTCCACACGGCGTCGGTCACGCTCTTCATGACTTCCGGCACCGTGATCATGTCCTGACCCGGGTCCACGCGGAACTCGTTGTCGTACACGCGCTCCAGCGTCGTCGGGTTCAGGATCATCGTCATCGCCGTCGCCTGGATCCCAAGGATCCGCTCGTGCACCGGGAACGTCGCGTCTTCAAAGATCCCCGACATTCCGCCGCCATCCCACCACTTGTCCACCGTCATGTACTGCAGCATGTTCGGCGTCAGCCCGAACGCCTCGTCGCGGAACGCCTTGTCGATCACAAACCGCAGCGCGGCACGCTGCTTCTCCACCGGAACCACCTGCAGCGGCGGCCGCCCGTTCGGATCGCCCTTGCGATCCCTGAACACGTGAGCCCCGCCGACCCACGGCGACATGAACGAGATGCTCTGCATCTGCGCGTTCAGCGTCAGCATGTACCCGCGACGCGCCTTCGCCCAGCTCTCGCCATCCTTCACGAACTTCTCGATCAGCCGTGCCCGGTAGTACTCCACCAAGCGCATCTGGTTGTTCGCAAAGTCGAGCGGGTCCGCCGCAAAGTCATACGGCCGCGCCAGCGGATCCGGCCCGCCAACGTCCTCGTCGGTCTGGAAGACCAGCTCCGGCTCCGCCACGCGCTTCAGCGCTTCCTTTGGCTCGCTGCCATAGCCATAGTCGATCGCCCAGAAGTCATACGGCCCGATCCCGCGCATCGCATAGTCGCCCTGCACAGGGCCCGAGCCCATGTTGATGTTCACCGAGATGTAGTCCATCACCGACCCGGCAAACGGCTTCTCGCCCTTGATCGTGTACGAGTTGATGTCCTTCATCGAGTAGATGCTCGACGCCTTGAAGTTGTGCCGAAGCCCCAGCGTGTGCCCGACCTCGTGCGCCGTCAGGTCCGCCAGCAGCGGCCCGACGAACCACTCCGGAATCCCGTCGATCAGCTCGTCCTTTTCCTTCTTGGGCTTGTCGTCCTTCTTCTCATCCTTTTTCTCGTCCTTCTTGTCACCATCACCGCCGCCGCCCGCCGTCGGCGGCTCGTCGTCGATCATGTCCTGCAGCTCCAGATGCATCCGCATCAGCGCCACATCCATGCCCTTGCCCCGGGCCGCCATGCACAGCCCGTTGATCTGGCTCGTGCGCCCGTACAGCCCGTCAAACGCATTGTCGCCATACGCGCTCGCATCCACCTGGCCCGCCGGGTGGCCGCCATAACGCATCACCCCGCGCTGCGCCCTCTGCGCCAACAGATAATCCCGCTGCGACGGCGGAGCCAATCGAATCCGCGGATCCCACTGCGGCTTGCGCTCCAGCCACGCCAGCGTCTGCGCCGGCATTCCCGTCATCGCCACTTCCGGAAGCAGCTCGTTCGCCTGATTCCAGAAGTATCGAATCCACCCGTCGGTCAGCACGATGTCGGCATCCAGAATCTGCCCCGTCCGCGGATCAACCCGCGACGGCCCGATCGCGGTGCCCTGGTCGTTCGCCAGCCAGCGCACAAAGTTGTACCGCACATCTTCCGGGTCCTTCTCCATGTTCGCGCCCGTCGACGCGTCCTGGTAGTACACCTCGATCGCATCGAGGAACCCGATCTTCTCAAACGCCTTGTTCCACGACAGAATGCCCTCTCGCACAAACCGCCGGTACCGCACCGGAACCTTGTGATCGATGTAGAACACGATCGGTTCCTTCGGCGGGCTCTGCTTCAAGCTCGCATCACGCTTCTCAAGCTGCCACCGGTTCACATACCGAATCCACTTCTTGTCATCGCGGAACTTGCCGAGATCCCGGAACGCCGTCGTGAAATACCCCACCCGCTCATCCGCCTCACGCGGCTTGTACCCCGTGTTCTCAGGCAGCCGACTGATCGAATAGTGGAACGTCCGGATCTGCCCGCCCTGCACCGGCATTTCGATCGAGATCTCGATGTTCTCCGGGAAGGCCTTCACTTCCTTGATCACGGCCAGCTTCGCGTTCGCGCCCGCCGCGCTCGAGCCGAAGAACCGGCTCGCTTGCCCCACCAGCAGCTCGCGCAGATCGATCACCGGCTGCCCGCCCGGCCCCATGCACCGGATCGGCACATCCAGCAGCACCCGATCGCTGAACTGCTGCTTCACGCCCGCCTTCGATTCATCATCACCCGTCGAGCGCGTGTCAAAGTTCGGCTGGATCAGCGCGAGCGACTTGTCGAACCGCTTCCAATACGCCGTCACGTCGTTGCCCTGAAGCCCCGCCCACGTGTCGCCACTGGCGATCGTCATCGCCCAGAAGTGCTTCTGCCCGCCAAAGTTCGGCGGCAGCTCCGCCAAAAGCTGCTGGTCCTTCTCACGCCGATACAGCGTGTACAGCGGCTGCTTCCCCTCATCGCTGAACGACACCACCTTCACAAAGTCCTTCGAGACTTCCTTGAACGGCGGAAAGTCCGGCTTCTCCTTCCCCGCCCCCCCCGCTTTCTCGTCATCCCCATCATCGCCCCCCGCCGCCGGCGGCTTGCCCGGAGGCGCGCCCTGCCCCAGCGCGACGCTGGCGCCCGCGGCCAGCATGATCACCATCGCCAGGCCGCTCCCGGCCACCTTCAACGCGCCCATCCGACGCAGTGCGCTCTCGTGTGCTGATCCCATCTGAGGACTCTCCATGTGCAGGGCGAAAGACACCGCCCATCAACCACCCTCGCCCAACCCCGCTGCAGGCCCACGCCGACACCGAACAAGCCGTCTACAGCGTATCCGATCCCAACCCATACCGGGACGCCCACCCCACGCCGCACCGTCGGGATTCAGGCAATCCAACGGAATCCGCCACATCTCGCTCCACACCCCGTGCCCCTCGGCCCTAAGGGCGAAAACCCTCCATCCACGGGGAATGCGCCGCCCATCCCGCGAACCGACCATCGCCCCGGCCATTCCATAACCCCGGCCGGAGCGACAAGACATGCTCACCGCGAACCCAATCACGCTCGGCCACATCTCCCGTCGGCCAGCACCTTCGTCCTTGCGCATCGCATCGATACAGATCGCCGCGCGATATGGCACCGCACGCTGGATCGCACCGCGCAAGCGGCAAACGCCGCGCTTGATATCCGTGAATCAATCCAACACAGACAGGACGAACATGTACGGAATCCACCCGGCCATTTCAGCCGTTTTTAAACAGTCGGCGCATCCGTGCAAGTCCGCGTGCTCGATGTGACCTTTCACTGTCTCGGCGTGCGCGCGATGTGCGCGCACGTCGCACGCGCGTTCATCAATGTTTCATGCTCCATAACTTCGCGATTTTGTTCATGTTCATGAATCCACACCGCGCACTTGTCGTAAATATGCGGTCGCACTCGCAACGTGCATAACGCTCTCGCTTGAACACTCACAATGCTCTCGACGCTTGAGGCGTGCCCTGCCAGCATGCATCAAGCTGGTTTTGTACGGCAACACAAAGGAGATTCTGCGATGAAGACGAGTTTCTTGGCGTCCCTTGGCTTGTCGCTCTGCCTTGCTGCGACTCCGGCCTTTGCCGGAAATCCGCCGCCGCGCCCGCAGGCAACAATCACAGACATCATCGAGCGCAGTGGCGGTCAGTTCGATCAGAACGGCAACGATTTCGACATCTTGCTCACCGCTCTCGGGGCCGCAGGCCTCGCCGGCGCGCTCGATGACGCCTCGGCCAACCTGACACTCTTCGCGCCAACCGACGCGGCATTCCTCGCAACCGCTCATGACCTCGGCTTCACCGGCACTTCCGAAAGCGACGCCTGGCAGTTCCTCGTCTCGACCCTCACAACGCTGGGCAACGGCGACCCGATCCCCACGCTCACGAACATCCTGCTGTTCCACGTCTCTCCGGAACGGCTGAACTCTCTCACCATCCGTCGGCGAGAGCTTCGCAATGCGACCATCCCGACGCTGCTCGCCGGAGCCGTCATCACCCCGCGCAACGGAAGACTGATCGACAACGACCCCGACTACGCCGACCCCGTGCGCATCGCGCCGCGCGACGTGCGAGCTTCCAACGGCGTCATCCAGCGCATCAACCGCGTTCTGCTTCCCATCGACATCACCCCCCCACCGCCTCCCGCTCCCGCCGGCACCATCGCCGATCTCGTCGCCGCCTCGGGCGGCACGTTTGATCAAGACAACGGCGACTTCGACATTCTGCTCACCGCCGTTCAGACGGCCGGGCTTGTCGGTGCCCTGCAGAACCCCGACGCCCACCTCACCGTCTTCGCCCCAACCGACGCCGCCTTCATCGCCACCGCACGCGACCTTGGCTTCACCGGAACCGACGAAAGCGGCGCGTGGCTCTTCCTCGTCGGCGCGTTCACCACGCTTGGTGGCGGCGACCCGGTCCCGCCGCTGACCAACGTGCTGCTCTATCACATTCTCCCCTTCCAGGCCGACACCTTCTTCATCGGCATCCTCGATCAGTTCAACCTCAAGGTGCCGACGCTCCTGAGCCGCGGCTTCCTGGAGTTCCGCGGCACCGAAGTTGTCGACTTCGCCGACGGATTCACAAATCCGCGCCGACTCACGCTCGAACCCGTGACCACAAGCAACGGAAACGTCTTCCCGATCGACCGAGTTCTGCTGCCGCTGGATCTGTGATCCAAAGCGCACAAGCGCGATCGACGCACACCAGACTCAGACAACTTCTCCAGCACACAATGCACCGCGGGGCCAAGCACTCTTGGCCCCGCGGTTCTTTTGCGCCAGGTCCAAACCCAGACAACCACGCCCAGACCACACCATGCCGCACCGCATCGCCTCCACCACACCGTCCGGAACCAAGCTTTCCGACGCAATCCCCTCCTCCTCGGCCCAAAGGGCCGAAGGCATGTGGCCACGGGTGAAGCGCAGCGCAACCCGTGGTTCCCAACTCCCACAGCGGGGTCGCCCCGGCAGGGGCGAGGGAACCACAACCAAGCAGCGGACATCATCGCCCACGCGTGAATCAGAGGCGTGCCACCTGCCGGTCGGCGGCACAGTTCTTTGTCGTTGGATAACAGGCAACGCCCGCCGCTCTATCAGGGCGGGTGGCACCCAACGCCGTGAACCATGGCTAAGCAGATTGTGCCGCAACTGCTTTGCTGGCATTGACTTGCAAATCGCGC
>JAIEOW010000129.1 GCA_019750095.1 Phycisphaerales bacterium | reverse complement strand
GTGCGCTGGCGAGAGTCATGAGGTGCGACCACTGTGCTCGCAGGGTGCGCTGGGCCCAGCGGAAGGAGGGGGAGGGGTCGTAGATGGTTGTTGCTTCGCTCGTCGCGGCGTTGAGCTCGATGATCGAGCCGGGGGCCCACGTGCACACGTCGGCCACCCGCATGTTCCGCTCGCCGAGCTGAACGATGATGGGCACTTCCAGCGCAAGGATGGCGCGGACGTCGGAGGGCATATTCCCGGTTATCGGCACGTGACCCGGACGGGCGTTACTCGTATCGCCCGATGATCAGCGTCACATTGTGCCCGCCGAAGCCGAACGTGTTGTTCATGGCGTGCTTGATGCGACGCTCACGGGCGTGATTCGGGACGAGGTCGATGTCGAAGGCCGGCAGCAGCTTGCCGTGTTCATCGCGTCCCGGAGCGGCGTGTTCGAGGTTGATCGTCGGGGCGATGATGCCATCGCGCACGGCGTGGATACAGGCGATGGTCTCGATCGCGCCCGAGGCGCCAAGGCCGTGACCGTGCATGCTCTTGGTGCTGCTCATGAGCAGCTTGCCCCCGCCGGTGCCGCGGGCGCTGGCCCGGGCGTGATCGCCGAAGACGCTGAGCACGGCTTCGACTTCGGCCTTGTCGCCAAGGGGTGTCGATGTGCCGTGAGAGTTCACATAGTCGATCTGGTCCGAGTTCAGCCCGGCATCCTGCATGGCCCAGCGCATGGATCGGGCCGCCCCGCGACCCGCGGCATCCGGAGCCGTAATGTGGGTCGCGTCGGAGCTGTTGGCGTGCCCGAGCAGCTCGGCGTAGATGATCGCACCGCGCTTCAGGGCGTGTTCCTCGGTCTCCAGAACGAACATCGCCGCACCCTCGGCGAGGACGAAGCCGTCGCGATCGGCGTCGAACGGACGACTGGCCCGAGTCGGCTCATCGTTGCGGGTTGAAAGTGCCTTCATCGTCATGAACGCACCGACGCACAGCGGGCTGACGGCGGCCTCGGCTCCGCCAGCAATCATCACGTCCGCATGCCCCGCACGCAGCACATTGATCGCGTCGCCAATGGCATGTCCAGAGGACGCGCACGCAGTTGCGTGCGCTGTCGCGGGACCCTGGAGTCCGTAAAGAATCGAGATGTTGCCGGTGCCGGCATTGACCATCAGACGCGGGACGGTGAACGGGCTCAGCCGATCGGGCCCGCGATCGCGCATGACGTTCACGCCATCTTCGATGGTGGTGATCCCGCCGACGCCCGAGCCGACGACCACGCCGCAGCGTTCGGGATTCTCGGATTTGAAGTCGATCCCGGATTGGCGCACGGCCTCAACCGCCGCCCCCATGCCCAGGAGTGCGAAGCGGTCGATGCGGCGGGATTCGCGATGGTCAATCCAGTCGCCGGGGGTCCAATCGCGGACCTGACCGGCGATTTTCACCGACCACTTGCCGTCATACTTGGCAAACTCCGGGCCGGAAAGGGTGGTGATCCCGCTGCGACCCTCGCGCATGCCGGCCCAGGTATCTCGGGCATTGTGCCCGAGATTGGTGACCGCGCCCATGCCGGTGATGACGACACGATTCGGTTTGCTGTGCGCGTGACGCATGATCCGCTCGTCGAGCATCGCCCGGGGACGACGCCCAGTTGACCACATCAGTTGACCAAATCAGTTGGCCCCGATGGCCAGGGAGATGAAGTCAATGGCCTGACCGACGGTCTTGATCTTCTCGGCCTGCTCGTCCGGGATGGACGTCTCGAACTTGTCCTCGAACTCCATCACCAACTCGACCGTGTCCAGCGAGTCGGCATTCAGGTCCTCGACGAAGGAGGTGTCGCGGGTGATCTGGGCCTTGTCCGCTCCCATCTGGTTGGCGACGATCTCGATGACCTTCACTTCGATTTCCTGCTTGGTCACTGTCCGGGTCTCCTGGCCAAGGTAAACGCCCTACCCCACGATCGATTTCAACCACCCCATCCGCTTCCATAGTACTCGCGGCGGGATCAGGAATATAGCCCGCTCCCGCCCCGGCGTCGGCCCCGCCCGAGGAGAGCAGGGGAGACCCTCAACCCGGCCAGTCTTGCGCGGTTTTGATCCCGCCCCGAAACTTCTGTGCCCACTTGATCACACTCCGACGGGATTCTGTCGTGCAAAGGTCATGTTCACCGATCGCCATGCCGATCTCGGACCTGCCCAGGTTGGGTCGTACCCAGCTTTCGTGGGCAATCGGTCTGGTCGGCTCGTCTGGCGACCCCGGCCAAGCGTATTGACGTCATATCGGAGTCCCAAGACAGGTCCGCCATGCCCCGCATGCCCCACGAGCCCGAGGCGTTCGCCGAGCACGTTGCCGCCCTTCTGCGGCGGCTGCAGCCGGATCAATCGATCCAGATGGCCGGTCCGCGCGAGCTGATCGTCAACGGCCGCCGTCTTGACCTTGAGAATCTCAATCGCCTCGTCAATCGCGATCCCGAACGCGGGACCGAAATCGTCGAGCACTATCTGGAACACCTCTTCAGCGGCGAGTCGATGGTCATGGCCGCGGCGAGCTTTGAGTTCGCCAAGCCCCGCATCATGCCGCGTATCCAGCCCGAGACGATCTTCTCGCACCTCTCGCGCGAGCAGGTGGCGTATGTCCCGTTTGTCAATGGCACAGTGGTCGTGTTCGTGCTCGATCTGCCGCACATGACCGTGAGCGTGACGACCGAGCAGATGGTGCGCTGGGGCGTGACCGCCGAGGATCTGGACGAGATCGCCCGGAACAACCTCGATCAGTACGCGCCCGAGCTGAGCGTGCAGCTTGTCGAAAGCCGTGAGGGCGGCAAGGCCGCGATCGTCAGCGAACAGGACGGCTATGACGCCGCCCGATTGCTGCTCTCATCGCTGCACCGACGCCTCGCGCCGCAGCTCGGCGGCGATTTCTACGTCGCCACGCCGGCACGCGACATGTTCATCGCGATCACCCACGGCCCGGAGCCGTTCCTCAATCGCCTGCACGGGCGCGTGAGCCAGGACTATCGCCGACTGCCCTATCCGATCACGGACCAGTTCTTCTTTGTCACGCGCGACGGCGTGGCAGGGACGGAGCGGAGTGAGAGCGAGGCGGCGTAGACCGCGTTTCTCCTCGCATTCCAGATCGAATTTCTCATCGAGCTGGTCCCCGCGATCTTAATGGGCGCGGGTGGGTTCGAACATGGTCAGGCGGCCTTTTTCCTGGCTCGCTTGGACTTTTTCTTGGCCGGGGATGAGCGCAAGACGGTCGCTCCCGCGGCCTCGAGTTCAACCTGCTTCTTTCGAAAGTGCGCCATCAGCCCAGCCAAAGTACCACCAGCCTGAGCAAGTGTCCGCTCTCGGATACGCCGAATCGCAGCGATCTCAGGCGGATCCTTCGGCATGGGCGACTTCTTGCGGCGGGTACTCATGTTTCGTCCTCACTCCATAGATTGTAGGGTGTCGTCAGTGTTGGTGTTCGCAGGCCCAGGCGACGATTCAAGACCTCCAGATGTCGAATCTTGTTCGCATTGGCGATGTGCCGACAGTTCCAGGTCAGCACGTAGTCGATCTCACAGCACGTAGCGATTGCCACATGAATGGCATCCGCCGTCGCCGACTTTGGCATGAGCAAGTGTTTCAAATAGTACTCGGCGACTTCGTTCACACGCTCGTCGATGTCAAGGAGCTGGAGATCGGCGATGAGTTCGGCCCGAGGCCCCGCGAGATTTGTAGGCGACGCCAGAATCTCATCGAAAGTGACCGAGGAGGTGACGAGGGTGTATTTTTTTCGCTGGGTATTCCACCACAGGCGGGTCTGTTGGCTCCATGCGGTGGCCTGGACCGAGGTGCGGCGTGTGTGGTAGAAACTCGGGATCGTCGTCTCGATGTACACCGTGGCCATCGCCAAAGCGTACTGCCTTTCATACCCTTTGAGCGTGATCCTCCTCATCGACAACTACGACTCGTTCACGTACAACCTCGTCCAGCGACTGGGCGAGATCGACCCCGCGACCACCATCCACGTCGAGCGGAACGACCGCATCACGCCCGATCAGGCCGAGCGGCTTGATGGCGGGCGGGGGCCATCGCACCTCATCATCTCGCCCGGCCCGTGCACGCCCAAAGAGGCCGGGTGCTCCGCCGCGATGATCGAACGCTTCGCCGGACGCATTCCCGTGCTGGGCGTGTGCCTGGGTCACCAGACCATCGGCGACATGCACGGCATGACCGTCACCAGGCACGCCGTACCCATGCACGGCAAGACCTCGCCCATCCAACACGACGGCCAGGGAGTCTTCAACGGACTCTCAAACCCGTTCACGGCGACGCGCTATCACTCTTTGGTGGTGCTCGCCGAGACGATTCCGCCCACCACAGCCCAAGGCGGCTGGGCCGTCAGTGCGTGGACCGATGAGCCGATCGATGCGGCGAACCCCGCCGGCCCCACCCGACGCGTGGTCATGGGCCTGCGCCGCGTCTGGCCTGAGGGTGAGCACAAGGCCCCGCTCGAGGGCGTGCAGTTTCATCCGGAGAGCTTTCTGACGCTGGAGGGGCCGAAGCTGTTGAAGAACTTTCTGTACTACCGGAACACTGATGCGTTGTGAAGAAAAAAACCCTGTTCCCGCATGAACACTTCGTGGGCATCGCGTTTGGGTGCTTCAGATTTGAAACTTGGAGCTACGTCGATGTCTTCATTGCGAACAACCCACAGTGGTTGCGCACGGATACCGCGACACTCTGCTCGTCCACGATTCGCACTCCACCAATCTCGTGAGACGCACAGCGATGACGGGCGAGTTCCGATCCAGAAGAGCGGTCTTCCGACGGGTACATCAACGGCTCGCACCAACTCGCGATAGTGGAATTGCTCCCTCGAATCTGAGTGGATGTTCACCCTCTGGCATATGGTGCACCTTGCCCCCCAATTGCGAAGTCCTTTCTGGGCAACCGTTTCAGGAACACTATCGGGCAAGAGCTCAAGATATCGCACACGAGTCCTGCCCGGCCGATTCGTCGGACGCACGTGGTGATCTTCCAGTCCCAACGAGCGCAGGAGCTGTGCGGTCTCTTCGCGAATCACCTGTATGTAGTAAGAAGGCCCACCTTGTTTGGCACATGCGAGATTTGGCGTCATCCACAAGTGAATGTCCATGGTGTGGTCGGTTCGGGGACCGATGGGTCGACCGCAGCAACGCGTGACTCCTCCATGGAAGATGTGGTCAGGATCCGTCATGCATGCAAACCATGAGTTGGAAAAGAGCACTGCATATCGATCGTCTCGGATAACCTCAACGTTTGGCGAGATCGCGGCTGCCGAGCGGGATTCTGCCGTCTGATTGTCCGACAGCACCTCTGGTTCGTTCACGGGTGACGACCCTTTCTGACGGATTGGCGTCGAGACATGATTCGCATGCTGCTTCGTCGAATAGCATAGGTTCTTCCCGTCCTGATCTACCTTGCCCCCACCACCGAGATCGACCCGATCTACGTTTGCGAAATGCTGCACGCCTTCGTGCCCGCGAGCGGCAGAAACTCTGCCCACCGGTCATCGAGTGTCCCATAAAGCCAGCTGTGACATTGCACCCTTGCCTCCAACTCCCGAGGGGTGCAGCGACCTTCATGTCAGCGGGCAGAACCGACGACGTATACACTCGGTATATACACAGTGGTCACGGCCTACGTGCCCACCGACGTGCTGACGAAGATCGTTTTTCCCACCCCGATCCCCACTCCCACAGGAGATTCCTCGTGATCAAAATGCTGACAAAGCACGGCAACAGCTACGCGCTGATCATCGATAAGCCCATTCTGGAGCTGCTGAACTTCGAGCCAGACGCCCCGCTCGAAGTCCGGACCGACGGCAAGGTTCTGACCATCAGCCGCGCAAGCCCGGCAAGCCGCGGCGGTCGTGTCGCGGGGTCGCTCGCCAAGATAAACGCAAAGCACGGCAAGGCGCTCAAGCGTCTGGCGGAGTGAGATCTCCTTCCACTCGACTTTCTGGCCATCGCGGCCGCACGCTGCATCGGGGTACCATGACCCCGCCATGATCCACCCCGCCCCCACCACCAAGATCGACCCCACCCACGCCCGCGGCGTGCTCCACGCGCTCGTGCCCGTCAGCGGCTCCACACCCGCACACGTGGTCATCGAGTTTCCCAATACCAGCTATCAGCTTCACCTCGTGCCCACCCAGCCGATCACCAGCGAGATCGGCAAGCGGATCATCGGCGTGATCCGGGTCGAGGCCCGGCGCGTGGATGTGGTGGACACAGGCGGGCGATACTTCGAGCCGGTCTTCGGCCGCCCGCGCCGTGTGCAGGGCCGCGTCATCGCTCATGACGAAACCCACAACGCCATCGTCGTCGACGCCACGGTGCCGATTCACATGGCGCTGACCGATGCTCGCCAGCGACCGGGCGACTTTGCGATTGGCGAACTGGTGAGCTGCGATGTCCGCGATGGCGGCACGTTCACACCCGCACACTGAGTCGCTTCTCGTCACCGACGCTTCAGAATCATCGGCAGGACGATCGGCGCGAGCACGCGGGCGATTCCGATGATCTGGCCGATCGGCAAGCCGCGCCCCCCGCGTTCATCCCGGCTGTCGCGCGGCCCATCGCCGCGTCGCCGCTTGCCCTTGCGCAGCAACATCGCACCGATCAAGCCCGCACCCGCGGCCATCGCTACGCCCCAAGGCCTCGCCTTGCGAGCCCGGCCTACGACGGCCTCGCGCAGGTCGGCAAGCTGTTGCTTCAACTCCGCATCCGCCGACACGCCCCAGTCCAAAAGTTGCCGCTTCGCTTCCGCGACGCGATAGGCGTCATCTTGGATCGAGCGAAGATCGGGTCGTGTGGGCGTCGTCATGGATGGTCGCTATTTCGTGAGCTTCGCCGCGATCAGCAGCACGCCCGATGCGAGCACGAGGGCGAGCACGCCGCAGAGCACGCTGGCCCACGCCGACCCGATCGTGGGCTGGGCACCGAACCAGACCCCGGCAATCAGGAACGCCGCCCCGATCAGCAGGAGCGAGCTCGCCACAAGCACGAGAGACATCCCAAGCCCGAATCGGGCGGCGATGCGGCGCAGCAGGCGACCCTCGGCCTCGGCAAGGTCGGCGGCCCGCACAAGCAATTCAGACAAATGGCGGTACATGCGTCCCCAGATCAGCGCAGCTTCACGAGTGTCGATCGCATGTTACCGGCGCGACAGCAACGCCCCGACCAGCAGGCCCACGCCAAAGGCAATGCCCACCGAGGCCAGTGGGTGCTCCTCGATCTGGTGCTCGACGGCGTCTTTGGCCGCCGTGCCCTTGGTCTTGGCGGTGTCGTAGGCGGCCTTGCCCTTTTCCTTGATGCGTTCGGCGGCCTCGCCCGCGCGGTCACGAACTTCGCCGGCAACCGTCTTGCCGGTGTGGGCCGCGTCGCGGATGAGCACGCCCAGGTCGTCTTTGAGTGTGCCGAGATCGGCCTTGAGCGCATCGAGATCCTGACGCAGCCGACGCTCTTCGCCGGTCATGGTGGTCGTGTTGGAATCCATTCTCGGGCTCCTTGTGTGTGCGAACGGTGACGGTCCTCTGCTGTATAGACGCCGTCGGATGTGCTTTGGTTCGTCGGGGACGGATCACAGTAACGCTCTTGGCGATCGGTGCGAGCGAAGAACCCAGGAATCACCCCAAAGTATGGGAAGTTTCCCCGGTGCAACACTATCGAGCCACCGGGCCACGGGTATTGCCGGGTGGTTCTTCGATCCTCGGCTCGGGCGTGCCACGGGGTGGAGCATCGACGAGCTTTGCAGCACGGATCACGATCGGATCACGCGGCTTGGCCTCCGCCGTCGTGGGTGATTTTCCGATGGCACGGAGCACGTCGGCCCCGTCGACCAATCTCCCGAGCACGACGTAGCGTCCGTTGAGCGCGGGGCCGACATCACCCGAAAGCGTGATGAACATCTGCGATCCCGCGCTGTTGGGATCGCTCGTGCGCGCCAGACTGAGCGTGCCGAAGGCGTGCGTAAGGGGGCTCGGCTCAAAGTCGATCAGAAACCCAGGCCCGCCGAGGCCCGAGGCAGTAGGGTCGCCGAACTGCACGATGTCGGGGGCGGTCTGGCCCGAGAGCGATGCGATGCGATGCACGCCGATGCCGTCATAGAAGCCGCTGGAAATCAGCCTGCGCACGTGCATCACGCTGTTGGGCGCTGCGTCGGCTCGCAATGCGAACACCAGTTCACCCGTCGCCAGCTCGAACACGGCACGCTGCTCTGTGAACATCCAATAGCCGCTGAACGCGCGAAGTGCCGCGCCGGTCGATCGGCCCTCGGCCGGAGCGGGAAGCGGATTCAACTGCGGCGCGCCCGTTCGATCGGTCCTGGACGCGTATCGCGGCATCAGCATCGGCACCAGCGCAACCGCGGGGCCGACGCGCTTCTCTCCGGCTTCATCCTCGGCGGCTTGCACATACATCACCCGCGGCTCATCTGTTTTCCAGAGACGCTGAAAGATGCTTGCAAGGTCGGCCTCGCCAACGGGCACCGGTCGCGACTCGATGACCGTGTCGGCCGACCGGCCCTCGCCGGCAGGCGCCAATAGCAGCAACGTCATGGTCGCCGGTGCGGATGGAGACTCGAACGCGTCGGCCTCGCTCTTTGGCCCGGAATCCTGGCGAGTCTCAGGGCCAATGTGCACACGGATCGGCTGATTCAATGTGCTGCACTCGCGCAGCGGGCGCACCTGCGCCTGTGCTTCTGAAGGGCCCGCACCGATCACGGCGATTGCGACACAGATCGGCACATGCCAGAACCTCGCTTTGGCTGGAGCGATCATGTGGTTGAGATTCATCTGCACCGGCCGCATGCGGTGGCCCCGTTCCCCAAAGAATAAGCCCGATCGCCCTGTATCTGGAGCAGCTTACGGGCGCATCGTCTGGGCTGGGCGACTGTCAATCTCGCCCCACGCCTCAGAAACGCGTCGTGCCGCCATGCGGTCAACATCCAGCTCGCTTGCCGGAAGGAGCACAAGGATGCGCCGAGCCGGATCGGAAACCCAACCCACCGAGAAATCCGACCGCAGGATGTTCGCCCCGATCTGGTGGCTGAAATCGCGCTGAGAGGCCAGGCTGTCGCTCAAGAGCGCGGGGCGATCGATCGCCGCCAGGGACCACGGGGTGCCGCGATAGTGGAAGTTGGTCACGATCTTGACATCGTTCGTTGACGACCAAGAGGCCGCGAACCGCGAGAACGGGTTGGTGCCCCGGTGCGACGGGCAATAGAAGACCTGCGGAGCATTGAGATACTCGGCGACATACAGCAAACCAAGCCCATCCCACGAGACACCCGGATCGCTGGAACGAGCAAAGTGCATGAGCTGCGGAGCACCATCCGGATCGCTCTGCTTCGGCTCGTACGCGCTGAAGGGGAAGGTTTTCTGATCCTCCGCATACATCGCGATGCCCAAGCCGATTTGGCGAGCGTTGGATGAGCAGACCACGCGCCGAGTCGCTTCACGCACGTTGGTCAGACTCGGCAGCAGGATGGAGATGAGCAACGCGATGATCGCGATGCTGACGAGCAGGTCAATCAGCGTGAACGCTGACGTCCGCCGCGGCGAGCGATCGCCACAGAATCGTGCGATAGATTTCCGGTTTGTCACCATGACCACCGGCACGAGCCCTCCATCGAAAACACGGGACAGATCTCAGTCTATCAGACCCTTGCCTGTCGAGCAACAGAATCTCAACGAATCTCGACCACCCGTACATTCCCCTATTCTACGCGACAAGCACCCCACGCATCCGCAATCGACAGGGTTTTTGCTCTCCAAGGGCATCCTTTGATGCCGCCGGCCGTATAGAGCCAGGAGTCTGATGCACTTGTCAGCTCCCGGGGCGTTCTGCCCTGCGAAGAGACCTCGGATGCCCGCCGGATACGTGTTTCGTCGGCGTCCAGCGCGATGGATCGGAGCCAAGTCGTTCAGTCCGCACGTCTGGTTCTCCCAGTTTGGTCGAGATGTGGTATTGTTTGGATGAACTTCGGGTGTATGAGCAGTCCAGAACACATCCAAGACGCTGACCTCGACCTGATGCGTCGGGTGGCAAGCAACGAACCGGCGGCCACCGCCGAGTTGTATGACCGCTTCGCGTCGCTGGTATTTCGTCTGGCTTATCAGACGATGCCCACTCGGGCCGATGCTGAAGACGCGGTTCAGGAAGTCTTTATTCGCCTGTGGCGCACTGCTGACCGCTATGACCCCAAGCGTGCCGCACTGGTCACATGGGTCATGTTGATCTCTCGCCGACACCTTGTTGATCGCCTGCGCCGAACCAAGGCGCGAATCAAGGCCACGGGTTTGGACGAGAAGCAGAGCGATGCCGTGGGGATGGGTGAGCCGGGAGCGTCAGCGCTCCCGATGGAAGCACAAGAACGATTCGGGAAGTTGATGGAGCGTGTCTCCAAGCTTCCCGAGCTGCAGCGCACGGTGGTCACCCGTGCGTACCTGGGCGGTCAGACGCTCAGGCAGATCGGCGAGGAACTGAACACGCCGATCGGGACCGTGAAATCGGCCTTGAGTCGAGCGCTTGTCCGTCTTCGAGAGCGGAGCGCCGGTGAGGAGTTGTCCGCATGAACACGCATGAACTGCTTGAAATGGCTTCCCTTGACGCCCTCGGTCTGCTCGACGCTGAAGAGCGTGAAGCGTTCGAGCGCGCCTTCCGCGCCGCCGCGCCGAGCGTGCAGGCCCAGATCCGTCGTGAGCAGCTTCGCTTCTGCCAGATGGAGGACACCCTTCCGGTGATTGACCCACCACTGGGGCTGCGTGCCCGCGTGCTGAACGCGGTCCGCGAGGCGATGGGCGGCGCGAGCAGCCGTCGGGCGGCCGCTCCCGCACTGACGACACCGACCGGCGTGTCGCGCTTCTGGCGCATCGGCGCAGTCGGCGCTCTGGCCGCGGCGCTGGTGCTGGGCGTCTCGACGCTTCAGGTGCTGAACGAGACCCGCGGGTTGACCGACGCTCAAGATGCTCTGGCCCGCAGCGAGCAGTTTCAGCAGCAGTACGGCGAGCGCTTCCAGCAGCAGTTCTTCGGCTCGGCGACACGCTTCGTCTCGTTCCAGGCCGGAGATAACTCCACCGCCGCCCGCAGTGCCAAGGCACGGCTGATGCTCGACCCCGCGACCAAGCGGGCCGAGTTGTATGTGAAGGACCTGCCCGCCGAGGGCGAGTACGAGGTCATCGTCTACGACGCGCAGGGCAACGAAGTGCCGATGGGCGCCAAGGTCACGTTCTTCGCTCGCGAAGCGGGCATTCGTACCGCGTCGATCCCCGCGATCGATGTCGACAAGGCCAAGCAGATGGTCATCCGCCTTCAGGGTGCGACCAAGCCGCTGCTCTCGGGCAATCTCTGATCGACATTTCCAAGTTCGTGTCCAGAGACGCGGCCAATGGCCGCGTCTCTGTCATTTGTCGGGCATGTTCTTCAGCGGGTTCTTCTTGATGGACGCCTCGAGCGTTCCCCATTCGACCTCGGCCATCGCCGAGTCGATCGCGGCGGCCTGATCGAACTGTCGCTTGGCCCGAACCAGTCGGCTCCAGATGATGAGCCCGGCCAGCCCTGCTGCCAGTGCCGCGCCGGCGAGGACCGCGCCGGCTTTCTCCAGCCGCTTGTCCATCAACGGCTCGGCACCGGCCGCGGCGGCCTGGGCGACGGTGAGCCCGATGTCATTGGCCCGCTGATCGCGTCCGGTGTCGCTGAACGACTTCAGCGCGGTCATGATGGTGTCGAGTGTCAGCGTGGTGCGCTCAGCCCCTTCACCACGCAACTCGACGGACAGCGCACCGGGCTTGCTGCTCTGGATGTACAGGTCGTTCTTCAGCAGATTCGACAGCTCCGCCGCGGCGGGCGATGCCGTCAGCCCGCGACGGAACATCCGTTCCGCGGCAAACTCGGCGAATCGCGGGTCCTTGATCATCTGTTCGTGATCGCTCCGCCATGCGGCCAGATCATCCGCTGCAGGGGTGCGTCGTCCGGACTCTGCCTCAACGACCGCTTTGACGACATATGTGCCCGGCCAGATCTTCGAGGAGATGTGCCAGCTCATGAACGCCAGGATGCCGAGCGTGGCGACGATGTACAGCACCGCCGCCGCCGCACCTGTACGGGCCTTGGCTCCGCCCACGCGCTTCTCGATCTTCGAGAGCTGCTGGGCCATCTGCGTGAGCTTCTGTCGCTGCTGCAGGACCATCTCGCACTCGGCGTGACGCTTCTGGATCGCGTTCTGGGCCGCAACGATCTTGCGTGCCTGGCTCTGCAGCAGGTGCTTGTATCGGCGCAACCGATCGCGGCGGCGCAGGTCCTGCTCGGTCGGCTCATCATTGACGCGAGCGATGGGCTGCTGCGCCATCGATTCAGAACTTGCCGCCTGCTGCAGAAGCTCGTCGCGTTCCATCGAGACCTGGTCAAGCCGCTCTTTCAGCAGCATGATCGCCTCGTCACGCTTGATGATCTCTTCCGGCGGCACGCCGGCGCCCTCGGTGTTCTCGGCAGCCGCCTCGGCATGTGCCTGCGCTTGGGCCTGGGCCTGCTCTGCGAGCTGCGACACCTGGGCTTCGAGCGCGGCGATGCGCTCATCCCGCAGCTCAATCTCGGCCCGCTGATCGGCCGCCGTGCCCGCACGTGCTTCCTCGATCTGCTTGCGCAGATCCGCGATCTCACGATCACGCTGCGCCACCTGGGCCAGGGCGGCCGCCGCCGCGGCGTCATTGCCGGCCTCTTCGCTTTCGGCGTCGTGCAGTCGCTGCTTGAGCTCGGTGATCGTCGCCTCGCAGCGATGCACCTCCTCGCTCAGCTCGCGCGAGCGCTCGCCCGCGGCGGCCTCAAGCTGGCTGCGCAGCGTCACGATCACCTGATCGCGTGCCATCGCCTGCTCACGCAGCAACTCGCTGGCATTCCGCTCGGCCTCGGCCATCGCCTGCTGCAGGCCGGCAATCAGGGCCTCGCGCTCCTTGAGCTGGGCCGCGGGCACCTGCGACCTTGCGGCGTTCTCGGCCTGATCCAACAACTCTCGCGCCGCAGCCAGTTCGCTCTCGAGCTGCTGCACACGCTCGCGCGGGACCATCCGCTCCAGCGTCCGCTCGGCGCTCTGTGCCCGCACCGTCAGCTCGCCCATCGTGCGACGATTCTCCTGCAGTTCGTCGCTGACCCGCTGCAGCTCCCTGGACTTCGCATCAAGATCGTGACGCGCCTCACTGAGCAACGCGGCCTGCTCCTCGACCTCGCGCAGCTTCGCGCCCATCTCGTCGGCGGCCTTCTTCGCGATGGCGTCCTTCTCGGCCTGGTCCTTGGCTCTCGCCTCTTCCGTTGCTCGCACGTTGCGGAGCGAGGTCTCCAGATGCTGCTGAAGCATCTGGATCGTCGCCTGGGCTTCCTCACCCTGCGCGGTGATTTCCTCGATCGTGCGATCACGCCGCTCGAGCTCCTCGGAAGGAACTCCCTTGGCGGCATTGGCTTCGATCAGTTCCTGTGTCATCGACTCGACGTCTTCCTTGCACTGGGCAAGCTCGGTCTCCAGCCGAGCCCGGGCCGCGCTCTGCTCACCAAGCTGGAGTTGCAGCGACTCGAACCGGTTGGACCAGATCGCCGCCTGATGCTCGTCGTCATTGGACTTCATCTGCTCAGCCAGCGATCGGGCGTGCTCGTTGACGCTCGCACGCTCACGGGCCAGTTCCTCGGCCTGGCGCTTCAGATCGAACTCATGCTCTTCCAGTTCGTGCTGACGGGCCGCGATCGCCGCTTCGCGCTGCTGCTGCTGGTCGGTCAGGGTCTGACGCTCCTCCAGCGCTTTTTTCCGCTCAAGGGTGATGGTCTTCTCGCGATCGGCGAGTGACTTCTCACGATCGGCGACGACCTGCTCCAGTTCCGCAAGGTTCTTTCGCAGTTCCGCGGCCTCGGCCTGATCACGGCGCGCTTTCTCCAGATCGCCCTCGACTTTGCTCAGTTTCGCCGCGACGCTCTCCTCGCGTCGGGCCAGATCGCGCTCGCGCTTCTCCTGCTCACGCTGCATCTCCGAGGTCTTCTGCGCCAGCTCCTTGCTCAGCCGCTCGGCCTCGGTCTTCTGCTGCTCCAGTTTCGCTGACAGCTCCTGCACGCGCTTCTCGCTGCTCTCGATCTCTGCGCGCCGCTGCGCGTCGGCACGGGCCTGGTCCTTGATCTCCTGGATCTCTTTGGCCAGTTCCTCCTGCCGAGATTCGATCTGCTTCTTGAGCTGCGACAGTTCCTGCTCGCGCTCGCCGCGCAGGCGATCGGCATCGGTGCGCTGCTGATCGAGTTCCTTCTGGCGCGATTCGAGCTTCTGCATCTGCGCGGTCAGCTGCTCCTCGCGTGCGATCAGTTCCTGTTCGCGGGATGAAAGCCCCGCGTCGCGGGCCGCGGCCTGTTCATGCAGCGATTTCAGCGCGTTGATCCGCGACTCAAGATCGGCCAGCGACGCCATGAAGCCATCAGCACCGCTCTGTGGCGGAGTCGCTGCAGGCGAGGTCGAACGTGGCGGGGTGCCGGTGCTGGCGTTCTGGTCTTGAGACATGTCGGCTCCGCGGTACGGACGGGCTCTGGAACTTCGGACTTCGCCGCGCGAGAAGGAACGTGTGCGCGGATATCGCTGCATCGGCCCCCTTTCTCACCCTCTTCATCGCCCGAGGCCAAGGCCCCATACCCGAGCGTCGCTCATGCCCGCACGACCGGTCCGAAACGCTTATGCGCCTCCTGGCCCACTTGCGCAACCACACCGAGAACGTCCGATATCCTGCTTGCCCATGGCCACGTTTCTTCTCAAGACCGAACCCGGAACGTACAGTTTCGCTGACCTGCTGCGCGAAAAGCGCACCTGCTGGAGCGGCGTGAGCAACGCGGCCGCGCTCATCCATTTGCGCTCCATGCGCATCGGCGATGAGTGCTTCATCTATCACACCGGCGATGAAAAGTCGATCGTCGGTCTCGCTCGCGTCGTCAGGAACCCGTACGAAGATCCGCAGCAGCCGGGAACAACCGCCGATGGGCTGCCAAAGTTCGCGGTGGTCGATCTCGCCCCTCTTCGCGCGGCCAAGCTTCCGGTCTCGCTCGCGTCAATCAAGAGCGACAAGCGCTTCGCCGACTTCGGGCTGGTCAAGCAATCACGGCTGAGCGTCATGCCCGTGCCCCCCGCGCTCGACGCACTCTTGCGCAAGATGGCCGGGCTGTAGGACTCAGTACTGCTTCACGATGCGAGCGCCAGGATAAAAACGCTCGATCATCGTGCGCCAATCCTCGCCACGCGCGGCAAACCCGCGAGCGCAGTACTGACAAAGCCCCACACCATGCCCGAAACCGCGGCCCGTGTAGATCACCTTGTCGCCACGCTCTTCGACGGCGAAATCGCTCGAGTTCACGCGGGTTGCTCGGGTGATGTCGGGCAGTTGTATCGTGGATCCCCGCGGCACTCCCGTCGTGGACGTGGCGCTCGCCAGTGTCGGCGCGGCAGGAGCCGCCGTCGGAAGTGCGGCCGAGTTTGCCGACGTGTTGCTTGCCACGCGCAGCTCTTCGGCCGAGAGCTGATACCACGCGCCACCCGGTTCGATGATCTTGAATCGCGAGGGCCTGCCGCCCTCGGTCTGTGCCATCGGCTCGATCGCCGTGAGGTCTCGCAATCGACGGATGGCGAGCTGGTTCTTCTCACCAAAGAGCTTCAGCCGCTGAACGAGTTCGCCCTTGGGACGCTCCACGGTCCAGCGATACAGCGGCGAATCTTCGCACGCCCAGGCACGCGCGCTGGTCTGGATCGGCCCAGCGAGATTGAACTCATAGCCGGGCCCGGTGGGCCATGTGTCTTTCGCCGACGCGGTGCGCCCGCCGCAGGTGCTTGAGAAATACGCCCGGAGCAGATCCGGGCCGTCCATCAGCACGATCCCGCGCGTGGCGCGCACGGCCTGGATCACCACCGGGCTCGCCGACGCGCCAGAATAGACCTGATCACGATCGCTCGATTCGACGTCAAAGGCCTGCTTGAGCCGGATGCTCCGATCGCGTTCCTGCAGCGCATAACTGCGGGCCGCGACGGCCTGGGCCTGATACGCCGCGGCGGGCCACCCTGCGAGCATTTCCTTCGCGACCACGCCGCCGAGATATTCCTCGATACCGACGAACTCGACGACATCGAATGCGGTGTCGCGCAGATCGCTGCGAGCGCTCAGTCGCAGCGCGCCCGGATACGGATTGCCGTTCACCGTGATGGTGGTGGAGTCCGCCGCGGAATCCGGCGGCATGAACACCATTGCATTCGCCGACGGGAAGTTCCGCACGCCCGAGGCGTCGACCACGGTCCACTGTCCGCCCTTGAGCGTCACCGTGATCGCGCCCGTGGCGCGGGGTTCGGTCGCGGGCTGATCTTTCAACGTCGGCAACGTCGCGCCTCTTGGATCGCCCTGACCAACCAAGAGCGGCACGCTCGAACCCAGCCGCACGGTGTCGACACCGGTCAATATGCGGACCCGCATCTCCGGTTCGCCCCCGGCGCGAACCGAACCGCGAGATGGCGGCGCATCCTTCACAACCACGGGCTTCTTGTCGGCACGCTCGCTCGTCCGGCGCGCACGTGCGCTCGACTCGGCGAGCTCGCACGAGGTCATCGTCACCGCCACCAGCAGGCCCACAGCACCCACCAGCCCGGCAAAGCCGGCGGCGAGCATCGAACCTTGACCCACGAACATGCGCGAGAGTTTGGACATCTTCACGGAACGATATCGACCCACGCGACTCTCGCGGCGCAGACTTTCAACATCGATCGAAAAGCGACCTCAATCAGGCCCGATACGCCGACGCCACCTTGTTCAGCGCCTCGCCGATCCGACCAATCTGCTCGGCCGTCAGCATGTGATGCATCGGCAGCGCGAAGACCCGCTTGCTGAGACCGTCGGCCACCGGCGGGTGGCCCTGCGCCGCCGCCTGAATCCCGAACGCGGGCTGACGCGTCAGCGAACGCGGATAGTGGATCGCCGTCGGCACGCCCTCGGCCTTCAGCGCATCGCAGAACTGATCGCGTGTGCAGACAAACTGGCTCGGGTCCATCTGCACGACATACAGGTGGAACACCGCTTCGGCCCCCGGCGTCACCGCCGGCGCCTGCAAGCCCGGAATCTTGGCGATCACCGCGTCAAACTTCTTGGCGATCTCACGCCGGGCGTTGGTCTCGGCCTGCAGCCGATCCAGCTTGCTCAGCCCGATCGCGCCCGTAATGTCGTTCATCCGGTAGTTGTACCCGACCTGCTCGTGCAGATACTTGTCGGTCTCGCCGTGCGAACGGAGCAGCTTGATCTGGCGGGCCAGCGCATCGTCGTTGCAACTGATCGCTCCGCCCTCGCCGGTGCCGAGATTCTTCGTCGCATAGAACGAGTACGTCACCGCGTCGCCATAGGCACCGACACCCTTGCCCTTGTACGTGCTCAGGTGCGCTTGGGCACAGTCATAGATAACCTTCAACCCCTTCTTCGCGGCCAGAGCCTGCACCGCATCGATATCCACGGGGCAGCCATACAGGTGCGTCGCGGCGATCGCCGTGGTCTTGCTCGTCACCTTTCGCGCCGCGTCGGCCATGTCGATCTGCATCGTGTCGGGAAGCGCGTCAACGAAAATCGGGTTCGCCCCACG
>JAIEOW010000056.1 GCA_019750095.1 Phycisphaerales bacterium | reverse complement strand
CCCCCCAACACCCATCACTCCGTTCATCGCCCCAGACACGACCGACTCCGCCAGCGGTATCGCCGCCAGCCGATCGGCCATGCTCAGCGTCGCACGCCACGCGGCACTCTCGCCGACAACCTCAGTCTCCTGCTCGCGTGACTTCTCAAGCCGCTGATACAGCTTCACACGCTTCTTCAACTGCCGAAGCTCAACCCATCGCTTCACCTGAATCGACAGCTCTTCCAGCGACAGCGGCTTCTGGATGTAGTCATCGGCGCCCAGTCGCATCGCCGCCACGGCGTTCTCGATGCTCGAGAACGCCGTCATCACCACGACCGACCCGTCAAACCCGCTCGCGGGCTCCCGAAGCTCCTTGACGAACTCAAGACCGTTGTCATGAGCCCCGAGCATCACGTCGGTCAGCACGACGTCAAAGTCGGTGCCCGCGATCGCCTCGCGGGCCGCCTTCAGCGTGGCCACGTCCGTCACGTGATACCCCGACTTCGTCAACGCCCGACGGATCGTAAAGCGAAGATTTTCTTCATCTTCAATGACGAGGAGGTTGGCCACTGCGCGCTCCGATCTGGCCAATCCTGGCCAGTTCTCTTTCCGGTTCGTCGGCCAAGGCTGGCCGGTTCACCGGAAGTTCGATCGTGAAGCGCGTTCCACCCGCCGAAGCTCCGAGAACTGCACCCTCTGGCGTGTTGCGAACGCCATTAGCTGCACTCGGCGGGCTATCCACGTGGATACGCCCGAAGTGGGCCTTCACGACCTGCTGAGCTATTGCAAGTCCTATGCCATTGCCATCCCGCTTGGTCGTGAAGTACGGCTGAAAAATCCGCTCTTTCAGTTCTATTGGCACCCCGAGCCCCGTATCCGTGATCGAGATCCGCCACAATCCTGCTCCCCGGCCCATCTCCGTTTCCTCCACCCGGTACGCCTCAACACGCACGATCGGGGCAGGACAGACCTTTCGCGCGTCCGGGTTTCCCGCCGCATCGATCGCATTGGAGAGAATCGCCGACACCGCGTGCTCCATGTGCCGAGCGTCGATCGACGCCATCCCGAGCCCTTCCTCGATCGTCAGCTTCAGGAACACGCCGCGCGTCTGGGCCACGGGTTCGTGGGCCGCCACCAGTCCCCTCAACCACTTGCCGAGGTCCGTGCTCTGAGGATGCACCTCGGCTGGCCTCGTGACGTTCATGAGGTCGTTCAACCAACTCTCGAACCGATCCACACTGGAGATGATCCGATCCTGATTCTCGCGCAGTTCACCCACGGCGTTCATCGCCACGGGCTCCCCTGGCCGCAGTTCGCTCCGCGACAGCTCCGCAAGCCCGCGGATCCCGCCCAGAGGGTTTCTCAGATTGTGCGCGAGTCGTCGCACCATCTCCCCCACCGCGGCCAGCCGCTCGCGATCTACGCGATCGTCCTGCATCGTCTTGATCATGCCGGCCATCTGATTGACTTCATTGGAGAGCTGCGCCAGCTCGTCGGCCCGAGGTGCCCGGTCCAACACGGGAATCCGATATGAAAACTCCCCACGCGCGATCGACGCCGCGGCAACCCGCAACTGCGCCACCGGCGCCAGCACCCACCGTCGCACCAGGGCGATGCCCAGCGCGGCCGTCAGGATCACGATCGCCAGCGCACACCCAAGAACAAACAGCAGCCGCCCGCGCAGCGCATCACTGAAATCCAGGGCTCGTGTCGTCTCGGCGACGATCTTGCTCTCCAGCCGCTCGATCAGCTCATGCACCTCACCAAGCTCTTGCAGCTCCCTCTCCGAAAGCGGCCGATGCACTCGCGCGGCCTCTCGCACGCCCTTGGTCGCCTCGCTCAATCGCTGCCGCAGATTGGTCAGCGCGGTTCGTCCGGCCCGCAGCGTCCATTCCTGCACGACATCCGCATCCCCGGCAACGCGGGCGAGCTCCGCCTCCCCCGCTTCTGATGCCGCCGCAAGCGCCGCGCTCCGCGGCTGCCCAAGCCCCGGGTCCTGCGGCGACGCCTCATGCCGCATGATCTCGACGTTTTCCTTCACCCTTCCCAGCGAAGCGAGCACCAAGGTCATCCCGCGAAATGGCCCGTGGATCTCGCTCTGAACCGTCGAGAACGCCCACCACGATGCACTGACCGCCAGCGCCACCGCGAGGGCGATCACGCCGAGGAGTATTCCAAACTTGAATCGCAGCGACACAAGATCAGTGTACGAGGTCACTCGCCCGCGTCGAAACTCCAATCCCAGTTTCGTTCTTCAAGAGGCTTGGCGCTCTGCGCCACGTGACCGTCAAGAAACGCGGCGTTCGCCGCCCGCCCGTGACGCATTCCCGGAAACCACACCCGATCGCGGGCAAACAGCACGCTGTTCAGCGTCGGCCCGGTAAACAACGGCACCGCGCCCATCCGCCCGGCCGCCGCGCCATCCACATCGATCGCGAGCGGAATGGTCGAGGGCGACGTGCGTCCGTTCCCAGAGATAATCGCCGAGTTGAGCGCCACCGGGGTCGACAGACCTCGTCGCCAGAGAGCGTCGGACTGGTGCAGCCGGATGTTGAACCCATACGAGACATTCGCCGACGGCGAAACCGCCCCCTGAGAACACGGCACGCCCCGGCGCAAAACCAGTTCCCCACGGACCTCTGGGCACCGCATCGGATCACGCCCCTGAGCATCGGGCAATCGAATCGCCTGAACCGTGCCGTTCTGCCAGAACTCATCCAGCCCGTACTGCGATTCCACAAACGTCTCCAGCCGGAAGTGCCGCAGCGGCACAACCCGCTCCGCAGCATCCGACGAATCGTCTTCGCCGCGCCATGGGTGCAGGGTGTCGTCGGCGAAGACGGTGAAGTCAAACGCCAGCGTCCGCATCGATGCCGTGCACTTGAACGATCGAGCCGACTGCACCGCACCGCGGATTCCCGGCAGCAGCAACGCGACCAGAATGCCCAGAATCGCAATGGCGATCAAGACTTCTGTGAGCGTAAAGCCACCACGCGCCCGGGGATGGGCACCAATGCCGACAAGGGTTGGTCGGTTCGGGGACTCTGCCACAGAGAAACTGTCCTAGAAAATCACCTCAAATGGTGTACCACATCAGTACCCACCCGTCAACTCGAACGCAAACTTCTCCGCCAAGCTGGCCAAAGATCGCCGATCAGAATCTTTGCCTCCTACTGCCCAAGTGCCCGCAGTACCACCGTCGCATAGGCCCCTCTGGGAAGATCAAACTGGGCGATCCGCATCACTCGGCCAGATTTTGAAAACTCGTCTGGCTCCGGCGAAGACAGCGAAAACCCTGCCGCCTGGACAAACAACGCCCGATCGGCCTCGCCGAAGAACGGACGTCGTAACCCGGGAATTCGAAGGTCAGCCATCGCCACGCCATGCTCCGCCAACACCTCTGCGCACGCCACATCCCAAGGTGCCGTCGCCACCGTGTTCGGCCCAAGCAGCGGAACTTTCACCTCCAGCCACTTCGCCTCAATCAACGCATGCGGCGGAAAGACCATCGCACCAAAGTCGTCCTCCGCCGTCAATGCCGCAGGTGGCTTGTATCGATCACGCGTCGGATCACGCATCGCCGCGGCGGTTGCGGACTCCGCGCCCTCCTTCCAGATCCGCTCAGCAAGACGCCGAGCCATTTCATTCCAGAGCTGCGATTGAAACGCCTCGACGCTGATCTGCTGTGTGAACGCCGGCAGTGCGGCAAACGCGGCTCGAAAATCTGGCATGCGCCCCCCTCGCACATCGTTCGCCAAAGACTCCACCGCTCGCCGCTCAGGACAGCGCGGCAACTGCTCGGCCAGCGCAACCCACGCTCCCCATTGCGAAGCGCAACCACGCGTGAACTCGCGCGTCTTGCCCGAGTCTTTGCGGGCCGGGGTGCCGATCGCCAGTTTCAACGCCTGCTCAAAGTCGCCGCGAATGAGCGGCAACGCCAGAAATCCCTGCCCATGGCGCGCCGATCCAAATCGCTGCGCCCCGAAGTAGTTCACAACAACCAGTGTGTCGCCCGACGCGGAACCGCTAAGCAGCTCACGACGCCGCGTCATCTGCTTCGCGGCCTCGTGTGTCAGATCGCGCACCACGATCTGGAATCGATTGCCGACGATCCCCGAGGCGTCGATCGGCGCATCCATCCACCCCAGGAACTTCGCACGCCACGACACACCCTCAACACGCGACTTGGCGGCTCCTGCGCTCGCGATCGGCAGCGACACATGCTGCAGCGTTGATGCGTGCTTGTCCTTCAGCCCCGCGTACCCAGCCTGCCCCGCTCGGCTCCCAAGCGACTTGGCCAAGAGCCCCACGGCATCGGGCGTGGTCAGCGACGTCTTCTCAAGCTCGTAGACCGCATGAACGCGATCGCTTGTGCGTGCATCCCCGATCCGCGCACGTGTCGCCGGATCGAGCAACTCGATGACGCGAAAATCAGATGGCTGTCTGCGAATAGTCATGCACGCCGGCCGTCGCGGCTCGGGAGACACCCAGCCGCGACGGCACACGTCATGCTAGTTCGTCGATCGCCCAACCGTGCGGGCCAACCCGCTCCGACTCACGACACGGCCATTTCCGACGGCGTCACCAGCCGCGGCATCCGGGGCGTCGCAAACAGGTGCTGTGCATCGGGAACATTGGCCCCGATGCTCGGCAGAACCTCGTTCATGAAGTCCGTGTACGTCGTGACATATCCCGCCGTCTCGAACTGGTCGCAGTCAAAGGGAATCTCGCCCAGATCGCGACGAACCGGGAAGGGCTGGTCGTGGCGACCCATGATCTCCGCAGCCAGGCCGTCCTCAGCAGCACCATCCAGCCACGGCTCACGCCAGTACAGCCAGGCGTTGTTCCCCATCGTCCAGTTCACACCCGTGCGGACGCCGTGTGCAATGAGCTGCTCCCACACCCACGGGTGCACGCGCGATGGCCATGCGATCGTCGGCCAGACCTTGGCATTGGGCCTCCGCATGCACGAACGGATGACGTTGATGCTGTTGATCAGACCGTTCCAGATCCCGTGGTGCACCCGATTCTCTGTGAAGTAGCGCCCGCTGCCCAGATACAGGCCCTGAGCACTCGTCACGCGATCGACCGTCAGATTCTGCAGTCGCCACCCGTTCTCGTCATACACAGGAAACGTCGGCGCCCCGAAGTTGAAGTTCACCGTCGGCGGCTGCACGGGAGCCCTTCCAGGCCCCGGCGCGAGCCGGAAGATGCCCGAATCCACGGTGATCTGACGCAGAGCGCGGGCGAGCATCAGCCCGCCATAGTTGTTGAACGCCTGGACCGTCCTCTGAAAGTTCGGACTCTGCCAGTCAAAGTCGCTCGGGCGCGCGTTCCGGAGGAACTGCGGCATCCGCGCACGCGCCGCAGGACTCGCGAGAATCGCGCTCATCTGTGCCACCGACAGCGCCCAGCTGTTCGGGGCACCCTCATTCTCCATGTAGATCCCGTCCACCGTCAGCCCCCGCCGGCGAATCTCTCGCCCCAAGGCGCGAAGGAATCGGATGTTCTTCGACACCGGAAACCCGCCCCGCTCAAACACCGCCACCGGATCGGCACCATACTCGTGGTAAGACTCGTAAATCAGCACCCACCGAAGCAGCAGACACCGGTGTCCCGGCGGCAGTGCCTCAAGCGCCGCACACGTCAGGTTTGCGCGATCGGGCGCGTAGTTGGCGATCACCTCGGGTTGCCCCTGCGGATACCACCCCAGCCAAAGGGCCATGGAATCAACGCCGGGCGCCTGAGAGGGCTCTGTTCCGAACAAACGCGTGTGCTGCATTGCCGGGGTGCTCCTTGCGTCGGTTCATGCACCTTCTTCTGGTGCGCGTGACGCGGCCTCAGGCGGCACATCGTGCCGACCGCGCGGGGACTTCATGACTTCAGGGGGCCAAACGCGACCGCAGCGACTTCCCCAAATGGGGTTGCCTCTCCCTCCGCGCCAAACCCACAGGGTTTCCACCGTTCTCGGTCCTCAAGACCGAACAGGTGCCCACTGGTCCGCATCACCAGCAACTCGGTTGCCGGAAGTTTGCCTAATTCACCCCGCCAGATCGGGATTCTTCCGACGCACCGCTCAAATCAGGGTTGTGCATCCTCGCGATTGCGGACCTGCAGCGAAACCGTCGCGGATCTGTATAATCAATGGTTCGCCGCGTTTTCGCCAATGGACTGGCCGCGGCTGGCCCTTCGGGGAGTTCACGAATGTTCCGCTCCGCAATGCGTACTTTCACTTTCCGCTCCGCCCTTGGCCTCGCCGGTGCTGCGGCCGTGCTCGCCCTCAGCGGCCAGGCCCTCGCCGACAACACCCGTCGCGACATGGTCCGAGGAAGCTCGCACGACTCACGCGGATATGACCGGGGTCACGACCGCGGCTATGACCGTGGCCACTCCTCGCACACCTCAAGCTTCCGCTCCGGCTGGCGCGATGGCGACTCTCGCTCCAGTTTCTCCATCAGCATCGGCTCCGGGTACCGGTCCTATGACCGCTGCGATTCGTGGCGTCGGCCGTACTGCCCGCCGCCGGTGGTCGTCGCGCCGTGCCCCCCGCGACCGGTGATCGTCGAGCGTCGCGTCTTCGTCGAGCCCGCCCCCGTCTACGTCGATCGCCCTGTGTACGTCGATCGCCCGATTGTCGTCGAGCGCCCCGTCGTCGTCGAGCGTCGCGTGGTGGTCGAGCGCAGCGCTCCGGCCCCCGTGATCGTCGAGCGTCCCGATCGCCCCGTCGAAGTCCGCACCGTCACGAGCGTCTCCGCTCCTTCTGACGTTCAGGTCGCTGCATGGACACAGGATCGCGACCTCGGCGATGCCTATCTCCGCATGGGCGATGCCAACAACGCCGTTCGGGCGTATCAGCGGCATCTCGGCGCATACGCGAGCGACGCTATCGCGTCGCGCTCCATGGGTGTCGCGCTTCTGGCGCGCGGCGACGCCCAAGGCCCAGCGTACTTCGCCAACGCCTACCGCCTCGACACCGCGCTCGCACGCCGTCCGCTCACCATCGGCGAGCTCGGAGGCAGCCAGTCCTTCCAGGCCGCCCTCGACAACGCCGTACGCTCCGCCGACACCGCCAACAACGCCGACGGCTGGCTGACCGTCGCCATCCTTCAGAGTGTCGCCGGCCAGCGCGACGCGGCGATCAACGCCCTGCAGCGGGCCCGCAACGCCGGGCTGAATCAGCAGATCATGGACGCCGTCGCCCTCGAACTCGGTCGTGCGACAAGCTGACCGCGTCAAACAACCCATCGCAACCCAAGCGGGCACGGATCATTCCGTGCCCGCTTGTGCTTTGAGTCTCGTGAACTTCAGCATTGCGACTTCGGATGGACATCAATCGCTGGTGATGCACCGCGTTCAAACACTCGCCGAGTTCAAACCCTTGCCGCGTCCAAACACTCGCGGGTCTTCAGCCCAACAGGGCTGACCGTCAGTAGCCGGGGGTGGCGAGGCCCTGCGAGCCACCCCCGGAAAGCGAACACAATCGTCTTTCTTTTTTCATTGTCCAGCACGCCGAAGGTGTGCCACCATGCGTGCAACTCTGTCCTTTGACGAGCACTTCTTCAGAGTGCCATCAAGCTGGAAGAAGTAGATTCTCAATGGCCATCGTTCCCGGTGGTGTCGCTGTGCTCCACCACCAGCGACTGGCGGCCAGCCATCTCGGGCTGAAACACGTATCGAGTCACGAGCTGCTTGTGCATGCACCGACTCGCGCACACACGCCGCAATCACTCCGACCCGAAGTACCGCTTCAACTCCGCAAGCTCATCCTCAACGTGAATCGAATCCGCCACCGTCTCCCGCACCACCTCGCGCAGCGTGCGTCGGAATCGCCGCTTCATCGTCTGCAGCATGTTGCTCACCTGCATCGCGTCCGTCGCTCCCGTCAATGCCACCAGCTTTTCCAGCGGTATCGGATTCGTCTTCCGCAACGTCGGCCCCAGCACGTTCATGCTGAACGCCAGCCAGTGCGCGTCCATCCCATCCGCTCGGCACGCCTCTTCCAGCACGTTCAACGTTCGCTCGATGAGCGCGGCGGCCCACTCTCGATCAAACTCTCCACCCGAGGCAAGCTGCTCATCCAGCATCGCTGGAGTGAAGTGGGCCGAGTCCAGCGAGAACTGCGCCGGCCGCGTTGATGTCGACGCACGCTCGGCCGGAGCCACCGAATCCAGCAGCGGTGCTTTGGAATCCGACGACCGCATCGGCGCCGCCTCAAGCTCAGCAGCCCACGCCCGGCCGCCATGCTCATTCGAGTTCGCCGGCGGCCCACCCGGCCCTTTCCGCGAGCCCTTGCTCACACGCCCAAGCCGATGCTGATCAATCAGAAAGTTCCGAAGTGCCTGCTTCAGAAACGCCCGGAACCGCCCACGCTCCGGATTCGCCCGCCCCACCATGTCGCGACCGATCACGACCTGAGACAAGAACTCCTGCGTCAGATCGCTCGCATCGTGCCCGCTGTACCCCTGGCGACGGATGAACGCGTACACCGGGGCCCAGTACGCCCGGAGCAACTGCTCCAGCGCGTGCCGATCGCCCCGCGCCCCAAGGACAAGCGCCCACAGTGTGGACTGAAAGCTGGCTGCGGTATGGCCCGGCTCCACAACTCCACCTGACACAGCACGGCCTGAGTTTCCGTACCGTTGAGATTCCACCCTACGAGCACGCGATTGAACGCGACGACACCACAGAATACGTATTCTGCACGTCTCCGGGTTGCCTCGGTTTCCAAAGTCGGGCTTTGATTGGTCCACAATCTGCTCCCGACACCGGAAATCACCCCTCCACAGATCGGCACACAAATGAGCACGAAGCTGAAACCCTGGCTCCCTCTCAACTCCAAGAGCAGAGCGGGCACATCCCCAAAGCTCGTCGGCATGGTCCATGTCCAGCCGCTCCCCGGCACGCCCATGTCCGCCGGAGGAGGATCGGTCGGTGTCGACCGCATCGCTCAACTCGCCGCCCAGGAAGCCAGAATCCTCGCCGACACCGGCTTTGACGCGATCATCGTCGAGAACATGCACGACCGCCCGTATGTGCACGCCGGCGTCGATGGCCATCACGGCCCAGAGATCGTCAGCGCGATGACCCGATGCGTCCTTGCCGTCAAAGACGCCGTCGGCGACGCCCTGCCCATCGGCATCCAGGTCCTCAGCGGCGGCAACCGCGAAGCCCTCGCCATCGCGCTCGCCACCGGCGCACGCTTCATCCGCTGCGAGAACTTCGTCTTCGCCCACGTCGCCGACGAGGGCCTCCTCGCACGCGCCGAGGCCGGTGAGTTGCTCCGCTATCGCCGGATGATCGGTGCCGAGCACATCCAGATCTTCTGCGACCTCAAGAAGAAGCACGCCTCGCACGCGATCACCGCCGACGTCTCGCTCTCTGACGCCGCCGAGGCCGCCGAGTTCTTCGGCGCTGACGGGCTGATTGTCACCGGCACAGCCACTGGCAAAGCCACCAGCCCCGGCGACGTCAAAGAAGTCCGAACCTCCAGCGCCTTGCCTCTCCTCGTGGGCTCAGGAGTCACCCCAAACAGCGCCAGGGAACTCATCGATGCCGGTGCCGACGCCCTCATCGTCGGCTCATGGATCAAGCGCGGCGGCACATGGACCGCCCCCATCGACCCCAAACGCTGCCGCGAAATGCGCAAAGCCACAACCTGACCTCTTCGCCTCTCGATCTCTTCGCCTCTTCGCCTCCTCCCATCACTGCGGCGGCGTAAAAAACAGCGGCGAATCCGGCCCGATCGGCTGCCCCGTCGAGTACCACAGCAGCAGGAACCCCGTCCACGCGATGAAGAAAATCACCGAGTACGGCAGCATCAGCGCGATCAAGCTCCCAAGCCCCGCATTCTTCTGGTACTTCTGCAGCACCACCAGGATGATCAGCAGATAGCTGTTCAACGGCGTGATGATGTTCACCACGCTGTCGCCGATCCGATACGCCGCCGTCGTCAGTTCCGGACTCATCCCAACCATCATGAACATCGGGATGAAGATCGGGGCCATCACCCCGAACTTGCTGAGCATCCCACTGAGCGCAAAGTCGCCGAACACCACAACCAGAATGAACAGCACCAGCAGCACGGGCACCGGCAGATCCGCGGATACCAGCAGCGACCCGCCCGCATACGCCAGCATCCGATCCAGCCCCGTGTACGAGAAGTACGCCACGAACTGACCCATGAAAAACGCGATCGCCAGCACCGGCACGATCGACTTGATCCCGTGGTAGATCCCCTCGATGAAGTCCTTCTGCGATCGCATCGTCCCCGTCGACCAGCCATACACCATCCCGGGAATCAGAAACGCAAAGAAGATGATCGGCACGATCACGTGCGACCAGCGGTCACCGGGGCCCTCGGGCATCGTCGCCGACCTCGGCGTCTGCGCCTCGCTCACCACCAGCGGCTCCCGCGCAAGCACATCTTGTCTCGGCAGCTTCGCAGCAATCTCCGGCAGCGGCTCGGTCTTGCCCGGCTCGGCCACTTTCTTCTCAATCACCACCGCATGATGCACAATCACGCGACCGTTCTGCAGCGTCGGCTGCCCATACCCATGCAGCGGCGCGCCCGGCACAAAGATCAACCCCGCAAAGACGCCAAGCACCGCCACCTTCGCCAAGAGTGCCAGCGTCAACGCTCGCTTCTCGCGCCCAGTGAGCGCCATATCTGTCAGCGTCGCCGTCAACGCCGCCTGGTTCGGATCTCCGCCGATATCCGGCGCAGGCACCTTGGCACGTTTCACCAGACGCGGCTCGACGATCAGGTCCGTCACCAGCCAACCAGCCAACATCACCACGATCGCTGACCCGGCCTTGAAATACGCGTTATGCAGGATGTTTACCCCATACAGCGGATCGATGATCCGTGCCGCATCCTGCGCAAACCCAGTCAATGCCCCGTCTCCGCCTGTGGGAAAGAACCCCGCGCCAAATCCCCCCGCCACACCCGCAAACGCCGCCGCCAATCCCGCCACCGGATGCCGACCGACCGCAAAGTACAACGCCGCCGCCAGTGGCGGCAGAATGATGTACCCCGCATCGCTCGCCACCGACGCGTTCGCGCCGATCAGCACGATCACCGGCGTCAGCAGCTTCTTCGGCGTGATAAACGCCAGCGCGCGCATGAGCGCGCTGAAAAACCCGAACTTCTCCGCAAGCCCGATCCCCAGCATCGCCACGAAGATCAACCCCAGCGCCGGCAACCCCGTAAAGTTCCGCAGCATCGACGACAGTGCCCAGTAGACCCCGTCCCGCGTCAGCAAGCTCCGCGGCTCGATCGGCGCACCCGACTTCTCAAGCACGATCTCCGGCTTCCCGCTCGCCGTCAGCTTGGGCACCATCACCGGCTTGCCCTCGGCGCTCAGCACCGGCGTGCCTGCCGCGTCCATCTTCTCCACCAGCACCGGCTTGGGCGTGACTGGCTGCACCTTCCACCCCGCCCAGTCGCCGATCGCCGCCACGGCGATCACCACCGCCGCCAGAATGACGAAGATCAGCGCGGGCTCAGGCAGTTTGTTGCCAAGCCGCTCGATCAGATCAAGAACGCCAGTGCGACCTTGCGGCGCCGGCGCGGAAGTGTTCGACATCGCGGGTGGACTCCATCAAGCGCGCCAGAGACACGCAGGCACAGGAAATTCGAGCCAAGCCCGAAGAGTACCACCGAACCCGCAAAGAACCCAAACCGGGTAGATGTGTCCGAGTTCACCCCTTCTCGCACTCGATGGCTCGAACACAAGCCACGATGCGGCATCAACTTGCGACACGCCATCGCGCGATCGATCACCGCGTGCAACATGCCGTGCCAGCTCACCAAGTCAAGCATCTCGGCAAAGTGCACGCTCAAGAACCGTTTGTGCTTGTGTTCGCGCCACAACTCGCGACAATGCGGTCCGGAATCGTGAACATGTTTAGCCATTGCGAGCGTTCGTCTCGCATGAGTGTTCACACAGGAGTTTTTCCATGCTCAACTTCAAGTCTCTCTTGCTCGTCGCCGCCGCCACACTCTTCGTCGGCTCCGCCGCTCACGCCGGGCCACGCGACTCTGTCACGGTGACAAACATCAACACCGACATCGGCGGCACCTGCGGCGGTTTCGCAGGCAGCGGCACCATCCCCATCACCGCCGCCTACACCGTGCAGTACATCGTCATCTCCGGCACGTTCACCCGAATCGCGGCCGGCACGTGCGAGTCCGAAGCCACCATCCGAATCTTCGATGCCGCGGGTACACAGGTCATCGCCATCGCACCGTTCTCAACGTGCACCGGCCAGACCACCGTCTCCAACCTCGTCGTCAAACTCCCCCGCCCGATCGCCGTCACTGCCTCCGCCAACTGGGCATTCGTGACCGCGGAGATCTACAACGACACCAACGCCGCCGTCGACGGCCGGTGGGACTCGCTCTCCATCACCCTCGACGATGGCCCGCCATTCTGGCTCTTCGTCGCCGACTGCGGGCCCGTCCGCGCCCCCGGCTTCTCTCTCGCCAACCAGAACATCAACGCCAACTCCGTCCGCTGGTACAAGTTCTCACTCCCGCTTCCCGCCGGTGATCTCGGCTTCTTCGGACAACGCTTCCTCGACATCGACACCGAGGGCTCTCCTACCGGCGACATGGAAATCGCCGTCTTTGATGCCGACGGCCGACTCATCGCCTCCGACGATGACTCCGGCTCTGGCCGGCAGGCCCGACTGACCTTCGGCGCAGGAGCAGCCCGGCCCCCCTTCGGCAACGGCTTGCCCTATGACAACGGCAACGGTTCTCTCGAAGCCGGTACCTACTACATCGCGATCGCACCCTTCGATGTCAGCTTCGGCGCAACAAGCTGGGCAAACACACCCACGTTCGCAACCGCCGCCACCGCCCGCCTCAACATCCGCACCAACATCGAGTTCTCACCCTTCTGCAAGGGCGATTTCAACCAGGACGGCAACTACAACACCCTCGACATCCTCGACTTCCTCAACACCTGGTTCGCCGGCTGCCCATAACCCCAGTAGCCCCACAACACCATCACACCACAGCCCGAGCGAGCCTCATTCACGGCTCGCTCGGGCTGCTTTCTTTTAAGCCCAAAGCTCAAAACAACTTCGGCCCCTCGTCCACCACGACCAGCTTGCCATTGACCAGCCGCATCTTCGGCTTGGGCTTCCGATCCGCCGCCGCGGGCTTCGCCTCCGCGGGCTTTCGATCCTCAGACTTCCGCTCGGGCGCTTTCGCCTCGGGCTTCACCGGCTTCTTCGCCGCAGGCTTTGCCGGCTTGCCCTTCACGCTCGATCGCTTCGGCCCATCCACATCGATCAGCTTCGGCGCATCCTCATCCATCGCCGCGACCTTCAGCATCGCCGCCTCACGCTTGGATTGCACAAACGGATCGGCCTTCCCGCCGGACTTCTCGCCCGATTTGCCCTTACCGCCCGCCGCCGGCCCAACCGTCTCCGGCGCGGCCTCCACGATGATCACGCCCTCCTGATCCGCAGGATCCTCCTCCTTGACCTTCTTGCCTTCGTCGTCAAGCTGCAGGTCGGCAACCGCCGTCCGCTTCCGCGCCTGATTCAACAGCGCGTCATACACCTGCTTGGCGTCGGCCCCGTTGATGGCATTGATCGCCTGCGTGATCTCCCCGATGTACCGCTCAAACACATCCCGGCGCGCCGCCTCACGCTTCATCTTCAGCCGCTTGCGCAGGTATGCCCCGAGCTTCCGCCCGCACTCCATCAGCGCCAGCTTCATCTCCTTGCGAATTTCGTCATAGTCCGCGATCGCCTCCTTGCTCTCGCTCGTGAACGGCACCCACACGCTGGCCATGTGGATCATGATCACGATCGGGCCCGTCGGCACCCCGCCACGCGGCTGCTGAAGGTCATAGTTCCGCCAGTTTGTCTCACCCACCGCACGAAAACTCGAGCACGCCGACTGCTGAAACAGCAGCGGCACACGATTCGCAAACCGAATCACCCGCGCCGGATCCCCGCTCCCTCCGCCCTCTTCACTCGCCGCATCCGAGCCCAACTCCCCGCCAAACGCGATCGCCGCCTCGATCAAGAACGGCCGCCCGCGATACACCTCCGGCTGCCGACTCGACGCCGCGTAAAACTCCGCCCGCACGCCCTTGAACATCCCCTTCAAGAGCTGCTGCACACCGATCGGCGCCAGACAATCCGTGGGCGGCGGCGGCAGCTTCGAATCCTGAAGCACCTTGAACAGCTTCTCCGCCGCTGGCGACTCCACATCCGCCACCTTCGACCGGCTCGTCAGCCCGATCGCCTTGCAGAACTCACCCGCCGACTGCGGACTCACGCGGCTGAACTTGTCCTGCAAAAACGTGTACAGCGTGATCCCCGGCGAATCCTGCTCCGCCTCCTTCAACATCTGCAGCAGAATCCCCAGCTCAATCCCCTTCGGATGCGGCATGATCTCCTTGGTCTCCGGCGGTAGCTCATTCACCGCCCGCGGAAACACCAGCACGCCCGACGTCTCCGTCGTCACCGGTGCAGGCGCACTGTCAACAGCCACGCCCGCAGCAACCACCGGCGGCACGCCCGCATCCTTCCCCTTCTTCCCGCGCTTGAACTCCAGCGCTTCCTCGACCTCTTCCGCGCTCTCCTTCGCCGGCGGCACAAACGTGATCCGCGCATGCGGATTCGCGATCGCCGTCAGCTCCAGAAACTCATCCACCGACCCGCGACCCTTCTGATACCGCCCCTCCAGCTCCACGCTCACGCTCGTGCCCGTCGGATAGTCCTTGGGCGAGAGAAACTCGCCCTTCGACGACAGCTCCCGCGTCCCCGAGGTCAAATCGCGCAGCCGTTCCAGCGGAAAATCCTCCGTCTCTTCATCCACCGTCACCTCGGCCCGGTTGGTCTTGGTGTTCATCGCCAGCTCGATGTGATGCGCCGGCTTGTGCGCGCTGGGCCGCGTCTGGATCAACATCGGCTTGCCCGTGGTGATCAGGCCGTACATCCCCGCCGCCGAGATACCAATCCCCTGCTGCCCGCGCGACATCTTCAGCCGGTGGAACTTGGATCCATACAGCAGCCGCCCGAACACGTTCTCCACCTGCTTCTTCACGATCCCCGGCCCGTTGTCCACCACCGTGATGCGATACCGCGACTGCTTCGCCTCGCGCCCACGGTCCGGCTGCAGGTCCTCGATCACCACCGTGATGTCCGGCAGGATTCCCGCCTCCTCGCACGCATCCAGCGAGTTGTCCACCGCCTCCTTCACCGTCGTCAGCAGTGCTTTCCGCGGATTGTCAAACCCAAGCAGATGCCTGTTCTTCGCGAAAAACTCGCTGACAGAGATATCCCGCTGCCGCGTCGCCATCGTCTCGGCGGTCACGCGCTTGCTCGACGAACCACTCTTGTTCTTGCTCACGCCAGCGATCTCGTGTGGGGAATCCGCCAAAGTCGTCATGTCTGCCCTCCATGGCAGTTGAGCCCGTCAAACCGCGGGCCGAATCGTCCCAACGATACCCCATTGCCGCAAACCTGTCCGTCACCCCGATCACACCAGCCCCTGGGCCACCGACAGCTTCCGCAGCCGCGACACCTTTTTGTGCTGGTGCCCGTGCATCCGCCGGAGAATCTCGTCCAGCACCCTCATCGCATCGAGAATGAACGGCCCCTTGTTCAGCATCACGCACTCCGCGCGCTCGCTCATCGCCGCATCCGTGATCTCCGCCCGCGACGGCCGCCCCACCGACGCCAGACCCTCCAGCACCTGCGTCGCCCAGATCACCGGCACGTGCGCCGCCTCGCACAACCACAGAATCTCCTCCTGCACCTCCGCGAGCCGGTCATACCCCACCTCCACCGCCAGATCCCCCCGCGCGATCATCATCCCAAACCGCCGCCAGCGCATCCCCGCAAGCAATATCCCCGGCAGATGCGCAAACGCCCCCCGCGTCTCGATCTTCGCCACCATCCCAAGCCCCTCGGCCCCCAACTCCATCAGCCGCGCCTGCAACTCCCGAATGTCCTCGGGTGTCCGCACAAATGACTGCGCCACGATGTCCGCGTTCTTCGCAATAAACCGCAGCGATTCCACATCCTTCGGCGTGATCGAACTCACCGGCAGATCCGTCTCCGGCAGGTTCACCCCCTTGTCCTCTCGCAGCCGATCCCCCGTCGCCCGCGCCCGCGTCACTTCCACCATCGCCCGCGTCACCCCATCTCTCCGCCGAACGCTCCGCACCACCCCGTCAATCTTCCCATCATCAAACAGCACCGGCTCACCCTTGCGCACCGTCGCCAGCACTCCCGCAGGCAGACACGCGATCGCCGCCGTCGCCCCATCACCGCTCAATCCACTCATCTGCCCGACCTCGCCGCTCGGATCATCACTCATCCTCAATAGATCACCACCCCTTAGCACCACCGCCCCAGGCAGTTGAGCCAACTCACCCACCCGCGCCACCATCTCCCGCCCATCGCACTCAGCCCGCATCCGCGTCCCGCTGAGCACATACGCCGTGCGATCAATCTCTGCGATCACCCCCTCCGGCACCACCCGCCGCACGATCATCCTCCGTCGGCTGCCGCGTGCATCGGTAAACCGAATCAGCCCACCCGCCCGCACCCCAAACTCCTCGCGCGTCGCCGACATCGGTAACTCCAAGTCCACCGGCTCGCTCCACGCTCCCGCCGCCGCCTCAACGCCGCGCGCCGCAAACCGTAACCCCACCACCACCGCCCGCGTCGCACGCCCAAGCTCATCACGCATGGGCCGCAACTTCATCACCCGCGGCCCCGGCGGCAACGGCCCCACCCGCACCTTCGGCCCCGCAAGATCCATCAACACCAGACACTCCCGCCTTCGCCGCTTCGCCTCGCGCCGCACGTGCCCAATCATCCGCGACCACGTCCGCTCATCATCATGCGCACAGTTGATCCGCGCACAATCCATCCCCGCTTCCAGCAGCCGACCCACGAGCCCCGCGTCCTCGCTCGCCGCCGTCGGCAGCGTCACCAGCACCCGCACACCCCGTCGGCTGCCGCGACGATCAACCGAAGACCCCAGCAGATCCTCCGCGTGCCGCTGAATCAACCGATTCCCCTCCGCAATGCTCACCCCTTGCCCGCGCTCCGCGCCTGAGTCACCAAGCATCCGCAGCACGCTCTGCAAGTTCTCAAGCACATGCCCCTCGCACCGCCCAAGCGACGACAGGCCAAGCTCGCTCAATCGATCCTGCAAGTTCCGAATATCACGCGAACGCACGCTCAGATAGTGCAGCAGATTCTCCGCCGATTTCCGCCACCGGCGATCCGCCCCGCGCACATGCTCTTCGTGTCGATCCGCGTGCGCGACCGCCGCATCACGCAGCCGTCGCACCGCGGCCAAAACACGATCAACATCCTTTGTGCCCATCCCCGCACCACCTCTGGTTCGACGTCGCGTCGCCACAACTGATGCTACCCGCCCAAACCCCTTGGCCCACCGG
>JAIEOW010000076.1 GCA_019750095.1 Phycisphaerales bacterium | reverse complement strand
CACCCGCTCGCAAATCCTTGCGGCCAAGGCCTTCCGAGCATCCAATCGGGCCTCATAGTTCACGGCGTTGGGTGGCACCGACCACCAATCCGTGCCACCGACCGCGGCTCTGAGCGGTCGGTGTGCCTTTGCGCGTTGATGCACGCCAACGGTTTCACACAAACCCCTGCCACATGGCCCACTCGCGCGGCTCTCCCGGCGGCCAATCACACGGCACATCCTCCGCACCAGTCGGCTCGCCACGCTGCCGTGCAGTCCACCAACGCGCGCTCGACCAGCGCCAATCGCACGGCTCTGCAACCAGTCCTCGGGCTACCGGACTGCGGTGTGTGTAGCGCACTTCGCGCTGCAGTTCCGCGACGCTCCGCACGTTGCGATCAAAGCCGCCGCCCTTCTGCCAGAATCGCGGCACGCCATCGCCCCGGATAATCTCCAAGGCCAGCGGATCGGATGAGAGCCGCAAGAACCGAACGATGCGCTGCTGCATCGAGAGCTTGATGGACTTGAGACAAGACCCAAGCGGCAAGCCCTCCGGCGGCACCACCAACAGATGCACATGTTCGGGCATCGCGACCCATGCGAGCAGCTTGAAGTCCAGCCGCTCGCGCCCCTCACGAAGGCATGTCGCAAAGATGTCGCGTGCCTGCGACGTGCCGAGCAGAGGCAGACGACGCTCGCACGAGAAGGTGATGAAACGAACGCCTCCGGGAACCTCTCGCCGACGCATGCGCTTTCGGATGGGATGGTCACGACCCGCAGACTGGCCGCTTGCCGAATCGGGAACTGAAGAAAGAGCGTTGTTTCCGATGGGTTCGGATTGGCTCATGGCCCGAGGGTACCAAAGTCGGGTGTTGGATCACGCCGACAACAGACCAAGGCACACCGACCGCTCAGAGCCGCGGTCGGTGGCACGAGTTGACCCGCTGCATTGCGCTGCCCTCACCCCCCCACCTTCCCCCCAACCCGAAACACCAAAATCAACCCCACCGTGATCACTCCAAACAGCAGCACCGCCGCCTGAAACGGCCGATCCTTGCTCGCAAGCTCCGTCGGGTCGTCATACACGCCCGTCTCCACCTTCACCATCGCGCGCAGCAGTCCATACGTCGCCGGCAGCATCGTCAGCCACAGCAGGTTGAACCCGCGTGTGAAGTGCTCGGCCTGCGCTTGCACATACTGGGCATACGTCAGCAGCGTCGCCACGCCCGTCACCACCACGCTCATCCGCAAGAGATCATCGGTGTATTGCCCCTGCACACTCCGCGCCGTCGCGGCCAGGTCTCCCATCGTCCGCCGCTCGCCGAGGCGCTTGGAGAGCGCGAGGAACATTGACAGGAACAGGGTCACGTTCAGCAGCCACGTTGATGGCTCAACGGCCACCGCCACGCACCCGCCGATGACCCGCAGCACAAATCCAAGCGCCAAGCTCATCACATCCGCGACCACCATGCGCTTGAGCACCGCCGAGTAGATGAGCACATTGCCCACATAGAGCGCAAGCACGAGCGCGAGCAGTTCTCGCGCCCACGAGTGTGCCGCGCCACCCGGCACCAGCAACACCGCCGCCCCGCCCAGCACGGCGAGCGCCGCCGCAAACCCCATCGCTCGCCCCGGCGAGATTCTCCCGGAAGCAATCGGCCGATGCTTCTTCCGCGGATGCACCCGATCGGCGTGGCGATCCAGAATGTCATTGTGGATGTAACAAGCGCTGGAAAAGAAGGCAAACGCCACAAACGCCCCGACCACCGCCAATGCCGACGCCGCACTAAAAAGCTGCAGCCCATACACCGGCCCGATCAACACAAACGCACCCTTGGCCCACTGCTTTGGCCGAGCGAGTTCCATGTAGGCCAGCGGCCTAGCCGATCCAGCCGATGACTGGGAATCTGGAAGGCCGATCGGAGTTGGGGTGGGCGAAGTATCCACGAGAACTGGGGGGTCATTCCAAGCCGTTGACGTTCAAAGATCGGATATCGTGCAGCCAGACTCTTCAACCACAGGCAAGAGACACGCGTGAAGGCAGATGCGGCAGAATCATCTCCTGTTTCGGGCACCTCGGCCCCCGAACTGTCGCGCCGCGCCAAACGCTTGTTTGCCGACGCCCCGATTCTTGCTCGTCTGCTGCAAACCTATCGCCCGTATATCTGCCCGTTTGAGGTGTTGATGCCGTGGGTCCGCCCGGATCAGGTGGTTTTGGATGTCGGGTGTGGGTGCGGATTGTGGCTGGGGCTTTTGGCGGATCTTGGGCGATTGACCAAGTTGGAGGGGGGGGCGGGGAGTGTTGGGTTTGACTCGTCGGCGGGAGCCATCGCGGCGGCGGAGAGCATGCGGCGGGCTGGGGGGTTTGAGGGTGCTGTTTCATTCATTCATCTGGATGTACGGCTGGATTGGCCCGCCCTCGCGGGCGGGTTTGATGTCGTGTCCATCATCGATGTGATGCACCATGTGCCGATGGACGCGCGGCGCGAGGTGCTGCGTTTGTGCGCGGCCCGGGCGCGAATCGGCGGGACGATCGTGTACAAGGACATGATGGATCGGTCGTGGCGCGCGTGGATGAATCGGTTGCATGACCTGGTACTGGCGCGGCAGTGGATTCGTTACACGCCCGCGGCGGAGATCGAGCGGTGGGCGGCGGAGCTGGGGTTGAAACTCGTGCATGCGTCGCATCATCGGAGGTGGTGGTACGGCCATGATCTGCGCGTGTTCGTCAAGGAGCGGGAGATCGGATGAGACGAGCCGTGCCGATGGTGTTTGCGGGGGTGTTCCTGATCGCGGCGATCCCGCTGTGGATCGTCGGGTTCTCGCGCGGCAAGGGGGCGTTTGATCAGTTCTACTTTCACATGCCGGCGGTGAAGCGGTTTGTGATGAGCTGGCCGCGGGTGGATGTGCGGGACTATGAGTCGGCGACGACGCCGGGGTATCACGTGCTGCTGGCGCAGGTGGCGCGGTTTGTGAGCGATGAGCCGCGGGTGCTGCAGGTGGTGGCGTCGGTGTTCACGATTGGGCTGCTGTGGGTCTTCGGGCGCGCACTCGCAGCGCGTGCGAAGGCGGCGGGGCTTGGGGCGATTGAGGCGGTGGCGCTTGGGCTTGCGCTTGTGTGCAGCCCGTATGTCTTTCTGCCGGGCGTGTGGCTGCAGCCGGACAACGCGGCGTGGCTGCTGGTGCTGGCGCTCATGCTGATTGGGATGCGGCTGGCGGGAGAAGACCGGACAGATCGGGCGGCGAAGCTGATCGTGCTTGGCGGGATTTTGGCGGCGGTGCTGGTGCTGGTGCGTCAGAGTCACCTTTGGGCCGTGGGATTGCTGTGGGCCGGGGCATGGCTCGGCGCGGCGGCGCGCGGGGATGGGCTGCTTGAGCCGTGGCGACGATCGCGTATGGACGCAATCGTGCGAACCGCGAGCGCGATCATCGCGACGATTCCGGCGATGGTGATCGTCGCGTTGTTTGTACGAACATGGGGCGGGTTTACGCCGCCGATGTTTCAGAAGCAGATTTCGGGCGGGATCAACTGGGCGACGCCGGCGTTTTGTTTGTCGTTGATCGGGGTGTACGGCGTGTTCTTTGCGGCGTGGATCTGGCCGAGCGTGGTGGCGTGGTGGCGCGAGGCGAAGCTGGGCGTGGTGAGTGTGGTAGTGCTCGCGATGGCGATCGCGGCGCTTCCGGTGACGACGTTCTTGTATGAGCCGCGGGCGACGGGGCTGTGGAACGTGGTGAGAGTGCTTGAAGGGTTCGGGGTGACGATCGCGGGGCGGACGACGCCGCTGTTTCTGGTGCTCGCGCCGATCGGCGCGGTGGTCGTGATCGCGCTGGTGCGCTCGGGTCGCGGGATGGGCCGGTGGATTCCGGCGGCGGCGATCGCGGGGATGATCACGGCGCAGACGGTGAACCCGCTGTGCTGGCAGCGGTATGTCGAACCGCTATTTCTGATGGCGATCGCGCTGATGTGTGTTGGTGCGGCGAGGGGGCACGATGGCGTGCGGCGAGCGGTGCCGATGGAGCGATGGATGCCGCTCGGGCGGGTGATGGGGCCGCTGGCGCTGGCGGGGGTGATGGCGGTTTTGTCGGCGAGCGCGCTGGTGTATGGGGAGGAGTTGAGGTGGGCTGCGCCGGGGGCGGCGGGAGCGGCTGGCGGAGAAGTTGGTGTCGAGGCGCGGTAAGTGATGGTCCGCCCTCAGACGGGCGGGGAGGGGGGCGAAGGTCAACCGGCGGCTTGCTCGCGTTGCTCGCCGCGCCGCCGGCAACGGTTCGTGCGCACTCCGTGCGAGAGCCCGACGGCGGTGCCGCCCGGCCCGACGGCTCCTCGCTCAACATACTCCGGGCGCGGGCGCACTCAAAGAGATCACTGGGTCCGGAGAGCCGGAGGGCCGGCCACTGATAACGGGTGGGACGTTGTGTTCGCGCAGAGGGCGCGGCGGGGCTGATCGTGAATGTGCGGGGGCTGGCGTCCGATCACTGGGATATGAACGAGCAGACTTCAAGCGTGGCGGGCAATGCGGGTGCGGCTGGGGCGCCGGACCATGAGATGGTGTCGGGGCCGATTCCGATCGGGGATCGGCGGCGGCACAAGCGGTTCAACGTGCAGCGGGCGGGGAAGGTGTTTCGCAGGTCCACGCAGCAGTATGTGCCAGCGGGGTGCAAGGACCTGTCGTTCGGCGGCGCGCTGCTGGAGATCGAGTCGGAGCGGAGCATCGGGATCGGGGAGATCGTGGATGTTGGGCTTGCGATGAGCAACAAGGCCGTGGTGCCGTCGGCGAGCTTGCTGCGCGGGATCGTGGTGCGATCCGAAGCGCTGGGCGAGCAGCGGCAGCTTGTGGCGGTGCGGTATCTGCATCGCGAGGGGCTCGCGGAAGCGGCGTGAGCGGTGCGCTCTTGGGGTGTGCGGGATTCCGCGCGGAGATGCGGGAAGAGGCGGGGCAACAGATGCGCGTTGAGCGCGCAGGAAGTGCCGATCGTCCGCCCTCAGTCGGGCGGAGACACAAGAGATGATGACGGTGTGCATGGCTGCGTACCGGTGGCTTGCTCGCGTTGCTCGCTGCGCCACCGGCAACGGTTGGTGCGCACTGCCGTGCGAAGAAGCGGCGTGAGTTCGGGCGCGTTTTAGGTCGGCGGGGTTGTGGAGCGCGACGGGCACTCCTTCGGAGTGCGGCGGGTGTGGCGTGGCTTTCCGGTGGTGTCGCTGCGCTCCACCACCGGCTACTGACGGGGAGCCCTTCGGGCTCGGGGACTCGGGCTCAGGCGCTGCGATCGATGAACGATGGTTCTGCGGCTGGCGAACGTGTTGCGCTGGATTGGGAGCTTTGGCAATCGCGCGAGAAAAACACAGGCGGGACGCCTGTGCCACCAAGACGAGAAACCATGACGGCGCGATCAGGCCTTGATGGAGGCCATGTCGATGACGAAGCGGTACTTGACGTCGCTCTTGACCATGCGCTCCCAGGCCTCGTTGATCTGTTGGATCTTGATGAGCTCGATGTCGCAGGCGATGTTGTGTTTGCCGCAGAAGTCGAGCATTTCCTGGGTTTCGGCGATGCCGCCGATGAGGGAGCCGGAGAGGTTTCGGCGTGGGAGGATCAAGCTGAAAGCGTGGACGGGCTGGGGGTTGGGCGAGACGCCGACGATGGCGAGGGTGCCGTCGAGCTTGAGCAGGCCGAGGTAGGCGTTGAGGTCGTGATCGGCGGAGACGGTGTCGATGAGCAGGTCGAAGCTGGAGGCCTGCTGCATCATGGCGCGCATGTTCTTGGAGATGACGACTTCGTCGGCCCCGAGGCGCTTGCCGTCTTCGACCTTGCTCTGGCTGGTGGTGAAGAGGACGGTGTGGGCGCCGAAGGCCTTGGAGAACTTGACGCCCATGTGGCCGAGGCCGCCGAGGCCGATGATGCCGACCTTTTTGCCCTTGGTCGCGCCCCAGTGGCGGAGCGGGGAATAGGTCGTGATGCCGGCGCAGAGGAGCGGGGCGGCGGCGGCGGGATCGAGGTTGGCGGGGACTTTAAGGGTGAAGGCCTCATCGACGACGATGTGCTCGGAGTAGCCGCCGAAGGTGTGGCCGCCGAGATGCTTGTCGGCACTGTTGTAGGTGAAGGTTGCGCCGCCGCCGATGCAGAACTGTTCCTGATGGTTCTTGCAGTTGGCACAGGATCGGCAGGAATCGACCATGCAGCCGACGGCGGCAAGGTCGCCGACCTTGAACTTCTTCACGGCTGGGCCGACGGCGGAGACGCGGCCGAGGATCTCATGGCCGGGGACGCAGGGAAACTGCGTGCCGGGCCATTCGCCCTTGGCCTGATGGAGGTCGGAGTGGCAGACGCCGCAGTACATGATGTCGATGGCGACATCGGTGGGCGTGGGCTGGCGGCGGGTGATGGAGTGGGGAACGGCGAGGCCGGCGGGGGCCTGGGTGGCGTAAGCGCGGGTGGGCATGACTTCAGTGTAGAGCGTTGCCGAAGGCAAAGGCCGTTTTAACACAGAGAACACAGAGGCACACGGAGGAAGGCAGAGGGGACGAGTATGGAAAGAACGGAAGGCGCACGCTCGGGACGAGCGTGCCACCCAATTCCCAAGACCCGAATCGCGGCTCCCGGCTCAGTGATGCCCGTGGCCGTGACCATTCTTCTTGGCGTGGTCGGCGAGGACGCGGGCGATGTTGGCGGGTTGGACGTTTTCGTAGAGGGTTTCGTCGACGAGCATGGCTGGGGCAGTGCCGCAGGAGCCGAGGCACTCGAGCTCGACGAGGGTGAACTGGCCGTCGTCGGTGGTTTCGCCGACGTCGATGTTGAGGGCGTCCTTGCAGGCCTGAGTGACTTCGCGCTGCCCACAGAACTCGCAGGCGATGGAGCGGCAGACCTGGATGAGGTGCTTGCCCTTGGGCTTGAGCCAGTATTCCTCGTAGAAGGAAGCGGTATCGATGACGTCGCCGGGCTTGAGATTGAGGAACTCGGCGATCTCGAGCATGGCCTGGGCGGGGACCCAGCCGTAGGCGTGCTGGATGGTGTGGAGACAGGGCAGGAGGGCTCCCTGCGGATTTTCATAGCGCGGCAGGACGCGGGCGCGGAGGTCGGACTTCATCGCGTCGGTGAGATAGGGCTGAGAACGACGCTCGACCTTTTGTGCGGCGGAGTTTTTGGTGATCCAGGCCATGGGGGGGAAGGGTATGCGGGGTGAGCGCGGGCGAGATCAACCGTGATTGTGAATCACGACGTGGGCGGCTGTTCGATAGTCCTTCGCCCGGGCACCAAACGTCGGCTCCGCCACCTTATGAAAGAACTCCCGCGCCACCTCAACCCCCCAGCCGCGTACGCCGGTGCGTTCGAGGTGTTCCCAGCGGCTCCAGCGCACGGCGCTGGGTGCGTCGATGTACACCCGCACATCCAGCGCGGCGGCGTGGGTGTCGTGAAGGGCGTGCAGGCCTTCGACCACGATCAGTTCGGCGGGGTGGATGGGCGTTTGGCCGATTCGGGAGTGGGTGTGGAAGGACCAGTTGGGGATGACGGCGGGGAGGCCGCGTTTGAGGGTGCGCAGGTTGGTGTGCAGGCGGGTGAGATCAGAGCGTTCGGGAAGGTCGCGCTCGGGCTCGGGAGTTTGGTCATAATCGGGCAGGTAGTGGTCGGTGGAGATGACGCACGAAGAAAGGAGGGCGGCGAGATAGCTCTTGCCCGCGCCGACGGGGCCGGTGATGCCCACGACAACGGGGGAATGGGGGCCGCGGGGGCGAGCGAGCGACCGGATCAGGGTCGGGGCCTGAAGAATGTCGGTGGTTTGGGGCACGGGTGCGGACGAGCGGGAAAATGGAGTGAATATGCGTGCGGCGGGCGTTCGGGCGACATGCGCTCGGGTGGGAGAGGGTACGGAGCGTTCGTATACTTGGTGCTATGGCGACGGCAACAGACACACAGGGCAAGCAGCAGGTGGAAGAGCGGACGAAGCAGCCGTGGCTGTGGAATGTGGTGCTGCTGAACGATGAAGAGCACACGTATGAGTATGTGATCCGGATGATGCAGACGGTGTTTGCACACGGGCAGGAGAAAGCGTTTCTGATCGCCAAGACGGTCGACTCTCAGGATCGGGCGATCTGCCTGACGACGCACAAGGAACATGCGGAGTTGAAGCGCGATCAGATTCTGGCGTTCGGGCGTGATCCCCTGATGTCAATCAGCAAGGGGTCGATGTCGGCGGTGATCGAGCCGGCGGAGTTCTCGGGCGAGGGGGACGATCTGGTTGGTAAGGATGGGGAAGAGAAGAAGTAGGCACTGGGCACTAGGCACTAGGCACTAGGCACTAGGCACTAGGCACTGGGCATGAGTGAGTGGGGGCGGGGCACTACGATCGCGCATGAGCGCGAATCGGCCACTGGTGATTCAAACCGAGCATCTGGATGACGTCGCCGCGGCGTGGCTGCGCGAGCGGTGTGAGATGGTGGTGTGTCCGTGGGAGGATTCGGCGAAGCTGGATGCGCTCTTGCCGCGTGCCGAGGGGCTGGTGATTCGGACGTACACGCAGGTGAACGATGCGCTGCTGGCCAAGGCGCCGAGGCTGCGGGTGGTTGGGCGCGCGGGGGTTGGGCTGGACAACGTGGATGTGCCGGCGTGCTCAAAGCGCGGCGTGGCGGTGGTGTCGACGCCGGGGGCGAACACGCGCGCGGTGGTGGAGCTGGTGACGGCGTACATGCTTGATGCGCTGCGGCCGCGGGTGTTTCTGGACAAGGCGCTGGATGCGGCGAGCTGGAACAAGGCGCGGAAGGAACTGGTTGCAACACGGCAGCTCAGCGACTTGACGCTGGGGATCGTGGGGTTTGGGCGCGTGGGAGCGAGCGTGGCGCGGGTTGGGGCCGCACTGGATATGCGGGTGATGTATCACGATCTGCTGGAGATTCCGGCGGAGCGACGGCATGGGGCGACCGCCGCGCCGATGGAGACGGTGTGCCGTGAGGCGGATGTGCTGACGATCCATGTGGATGGGCGTGCGAGCAATCGACATCTGATCGGCCGCGGCGTGTTTGATCATGCCAAGCGGGATCTGGTGTTCATCAACACGTCGCGCGGGTTTGTGGTGGATACTGATGCGCTGGCGTTCTTCCTGCGCGCGTGTCCGGGGGCGCAGGCGCTGATTGATGTGCATGAGCCGGAGCCGATCGCAAGTGATTCGCCGCTGCTTGGTCTGAAGAACGCGCATCTGTCGCCGCACATCGGGGCGGCGACGAAGACGGCGCAGATCAACATGTCGTGGGTGGTGCGGGATGTGTGGCGGGTGTTGAGTGGGGAAGTGCCGGAGTGGGCGGCGGGGGGGTGAGGGGTGGTGCGACGACATCTCGTGTGCTTTGTGCGATCCTGAATAACTTGTGTCCGATGTGTTCGTATGAAGTGGAGCCAATCGCCATGAAGACGACGACTGCGACATTTGTGGGATCAGTTCCGGTTGCTCTTTGCACTCTCTTGACAATGAGCGTCGCTGCGCTGCCCGCGGCGGCGCGGTCGGTGCCGGACTATGACTTTCAGTGGGTGACGATTGGCAACTTGAACAATCCTGCGTATTCGGGACCGAGCAATCCGAATCTGGCGCCGTTTCCCAACGGGCGTGGGTCGGTGGGGTATGAGTACCGAATCTCCAAACTGGAGATCACCACGGCTCAGTGGCTGGAGTTTGTGAACACGTTCGCCACGCAGTCGCGCGAGCTTGCCAACGAGATTGGGCGGCCGACGCAGTGGGGGGCGAGAACGGACAACGGCTATTCGGGGCCGGGGGACCGGTACGTGCTCGGATCGAATCCGAACGCGCGGAACTATCCGGTGGCGGGCATCTCCTGGCGCGTAGCGGCGATGTACTGCAACTGGCTGCACAACGACAAGTCGTCGAGTCCATCGGCGATTCGAAGCGGGGCCTATGACGCGAGCACGTGGGGAAACGGCATCACGCCGGGGACGGTGACCGATGCGCCGACACGTATGCCGGGGGCGAAGTTCTTTATCCCAAGCTTTGATGAATGGACCAAGGCGGCGCACTATGACCCGACCAAGGGCGGCGTGCCGGGGGTTGGTGGGGGCGTGGGATACTGGTTGCATACGAACAGAACCGATGATGCGCCTCCGGTTCCGGGAATCTGGCCGGATGGGGAGACGATCGCGGGCACGAGCGTTTGGAACATTCCGCTGGGGTGCTATCCACAGACGACTTCGTACTACGGGCTGCTCGATCTCAGTGGGGGAGCGAGCGAGTGGGTGGAGGACTATGACCCGCAGTTTGTATTTCGAGCAAGGGGATTTCGTGGGTCTGCGAATGACATAAACGACATCAATGCGATCGATCGAGTGTTCTCGATCGGAGCATCCGGGCCAAGTTCCGGCCCTCCACAAGTCGGTTTGCGGGTCGCGTCGATTCCGACGCCTTCCGCTTCAGTTGTTCTTGGCCTTGCCTGCACACTCATTCTGAGGAGAAAGCGATGAGATCAGTCTGTTTTCTGTGTACGGCCACTCTCTGCGTGGCCAACTTCACATCAGTGGCTTCTGCCGATATCATCGTGGAGATTCAGAACGCGAATGGGACTTTCGGCTCGCCTGCGACCTTCGCATCCGGGGCACCGATCCAGATCGCCGAAGCGAGCGAGAATCGTGTGTATCGCGTGCGCGCCCAGAACCCCGCGACCGAAGACATCGGTCAGATTCAGTTTGTTGGTTCGGCGAGCGCTCCGACGAACGTGACTCTGCTATTGAGCGAGACTGCGACAGCGCTTGATCAAGAACGCCCACTCGCCAACGCAGCACGCAATTGGCGCGGTGTGACCGTTGTGACGGGCAACTACCGAGTTGTCGTTCAGGCGGCGATCGGCGGCAATGTTTTTGATACCGATCAGCCGAGCAATCGGGCCGTTCTGGCGGCGAGTCGTTGGGTTCGGCTTGATGTGGGCGGCAGTATCAACGCTCGTTTCAACTCCGGTTCCGTGACTGTGCCGGATACCACGTCCGGCGTTCCTCTGACCATTCAGGCCGGCGGGATTATCGACGGGCAGTTCGAGTTCAACTTTGTCCGCGCCGGCCTCATCGAGAGCACTGGCGGCAACATCTCCGCAGAGATTCGCTCGCGACACGCTCCGATTACTGTTATCAGGGCGCTCAACGGCACCATCTCCGGCAGCATCAACAAGCCGATGACGTTTCCGAACCCAGTGTTCAACTTCACGCCGCAGCACAAGATTGGGACGATCAGCGCGAAGAACATCACGGCCGAGATCCACGCCAGTGGCGAGAACAACTTTCCGGGGACTGGAAGCACAGAGCCCGACTACTTCGCGATCAATGAGATCATCGCGACCGAGGATATCGGCACCTCGACGACGGCCGCAATCATTCGGACTTCAACGGTCGCGCAGTTCTCTTCCCGCGTGAACGGGCTCTTTGGCGGGACCGCTTCGATCGGGAGCATACAGGGGCGCTCATTGCATCTGGATGTGCTCACTCCGGTTCCGAGTGGCACGATCACACTGGCCAATGCTCGTGGCGACGTACAGACCTTGAAGGCCACCGGCACCGCAACCGGAACGGGCTTCTTGAAGGGCTCCGTGACGACGTTCTCAACCGGTTTCTCGCTCGCCACGCCCGACAATGCAATAGAGATTCAGGGCGATCTGCTCGGCACGATCACGCTTGGAGGCACGGCCAAGCAGCCAATCCGCATCGAGGGCAACGTGCTGAGTACGGGCGCGGTGATCATCGCCGAGCAGGATCAGTCCATCAACGGGTGCATCGAGGTCGCTGGCAATGTGGCGGGTCGGCTGGAGATCGATGGTGATCTGCTCGCGCTCGTGGAAGTCACCGGCGACGTGACCGGAACGATTGCCGTTGGACGGAACGTTCAGGGAGTTACGTTTAACAGCAATCCGTACTCGGGTCGGATTCGAATCCTGAGCGGCTCGATCAGACCTTCTGGCCGTATCGACATCGGCGGCGGCATTCGGCGCGAACCCAACGACCCGAACCCCGTCAAGATCGACATTCCGAATGGCAAGCTCGAAGGCCTCGTCACCCTCGGCGGCTCGCTCGACGGGCACATCAGCATCGGGCAGTCGGCAGGCCTCGTGGGATAGGTGATCATGAACGACCTCAACACAACGCCTGCGAGCGAGTGGAACGCCACTGCGGAGGTGCGCGTTGGCGCCTTGAACCCGAGCACGATGATCACGCTGCGCCCCGGTCTGAGCGTGCCGGAGGCGGATCGTGCGCCGTACTACAAGCGCACCTCTGCCACACTCGGAGGCGGCGCGGTGGGGCTTGCGCCATTCACGCTTCATGACAACGACGGCACGCCGACGCGTCGGCAGTTGCAGGCGGTGGATTGCTCGCTGACGCGGGTGACGCTGCTGCCGTCGGACTTCAACGTCGGCGGGACCAACACGAGCGTTCCGGTGAAGATGCGGTTCTATGGGCCGCTGCAGGTGATCACGACAAGCGATCGTGTCAAGATCGAGTGCGCACCGCTGGGCGCGGTGGAAAATCCGTGTACCGCGCCAGCTTGGCAGAATGTGTCGAGTGGATTCCTGGTGCGCCTGCCGACGGATCCGCTGGTCAACGACCCGCGCACCATCGGACTGTCGCGCGCGAATAACACAACCCAGATCGGCGCGGGGCTTTATCGTGTGACATTTCCGGGCATCGGCTCGTCGGGCGTGGCGGGACTGCCTGGAGTCAAGGTCACCAAGTACTGTGAGGACGTTGATGAGTCGGCGGTGTTCTACTTCCGAGTCGGTCAGGATTGCGACGGCGATCTCTGCGACGACTGGGTAGATTTCTCGATTCCGGTGGCCTGCGAGACCGGGTGCGCTGATTTCAACGGCGTGGACGGCATCACGGTCGCGGATATCTTCGACTTCATCAACGCGTGGTTTGCGGGGTGCACGTTGGCAACGGGAGTCTCGCCGTGCATCAGCTCGGCGGACTTCAATGGCAATCACGCGATCGAAGTGCAGGACATCTTCGAGTTTCTGAACGCGTGGTTTGCGGGGACGGGGTGCGATTGAGCGGATTGCTACGTGCGAGCTTCCTTCATCGCCCCTGTTCCACGAGTGCCTTTTCAACGGCATCCGCGGCCCGTTCAGCCCCAGATTCAGATTGCATGCACTGCCCGAGGGTCTGGGCGGCGGTGTGCATGGGCTTGTTGTTGATCGCGGTGTCGAGCGTGGCGCAGAGGTGTTTGAGTGTGCGCTGGCTTGGGCGGACTTCGAGGGCGACGTTCAGCGTGCGGGCTCGGTGGGTGTTGTCGAACTCGTCGTTGGCGAAAGGCAGGATCACCTGGGGCCTGCCTGCGCGCATCGCGGCGGCGAGGGTGCCGATGCCGGCGTGGTGGATGATCACACCTGCGCGGGGCATGACGGCGGAATAGGCCGCGTAGGGCACGGCGCGGATGCCTTGGGGCAGGTCGCTTGCGGGGATGGAGGTCGCGCCGGTGAGCATGAGGGCGCGGGTGTTGAGCTTTGCGCAAGCGCGGGCGGCGAGTTGGTACGTGTCTTTGCCGTGGTGCGAGACGCTGGAGCCGAGGGTAATGAGGGCGGGGGGCTCGGCGTCGTCCATCCAGCGGGTGATCTCGCGCTGCTGGTCGAGCTGGGTGCTTGAGGTGGGCGGGCGATCCCAGGTGCAGAAGCCGCAGATGTGGCTGGTGGTGGGGTCGTCGGGGAGTGATCCGCGGAAGTGTGGGGACCAGAGGCCGAGGATGGTGGGAGGTTGGTTGGCGGGTGCGGTCCGGGCGACGGGCGAGAAATCTTCGCCGCCTCGGGCGTGGAGAAAAGTGCGGCGGATGGGTGGTGCGCCGACATCGGCGCGGTGGCGATTGACGGGGCGATCGAGGGTCCACGGGCCGGTGAGGCGTTTGATGCGGCGCATGGCTCGGTGCATCCATGCGGGCGCGTAGGGGAGCATGGGCGGGATGATGCGCTCGTGGTGGGAGAGCCAGAAGAGCGGGGCGAGCACGCCGTGGACGATGGGGATGCGCAGCACTTCGGCGGCGGCGGAGATGCCGAAGCAGATGTGGTGGTTGACGATGAGTTGTGGGCGGAGCGCGACGGATGCTTCGCGGAGTGCGTCGGCCTGCTGGCGGAATGTGCCGAGGACGAGGTTGGTGAGGACGTGGCGGATGCTGGCGCGGGGCGTGACGAGGTCGGGATGGGTGACCATCTGGAGGTATTCGTCGCGCGTGCCGACGGGCCAGAACCCGAGCCCCGCGGCGGCGATGCGATCTTGAAAGTAGGGATTGGTCATGACCACGACGTGATGGCCGCGGCGCTGGAGGGCGAGCGCGATGGCGACGTAGGGGTGGACGTCGCCTGCGGAGCCGAGGGTGGAGAGGAGGAACATGTGGGCGGGGAAGAGGTCGAGAGGTCGAGAGGCGGACTGTACACGGCGTTGGTGCAGTTCTCAGCACTGGGCCTCTCGACCTCTCGACCACTTCGCCTCTATCCTCAGCCATGATCCAGCTTGGCGTGAACATTGATCATGTGGCGTCGGTGCGCAACGCGCGGTATCGGGGGCCGCTCGTGGGTGATGGGGAGCCGGACCCGGTGCGGGCGGCGCATGAGGCCGAGCTGGGCGGGGCGGATGGGATCACGGTGCACCTGCGTGAGGATCGTCGGCATATTCAGGATCGGGATCTTGAGCTGCTGCGCAAGCTGGTGAAGGTGAAGCTGAATCTGGAGATGGCGGCGACAGAGGAGATGATCGGGATTGCGACGCGATTGAAGCCGCACACGGCGATGCTGGTGCCGGAGGGTCGGCATGAAGTGACGACCGAGGGCGGGCTGGATGTGAAGGGTGCGCTGGCGAAGCTGACGATCGACGTGAAGAAGCTGAAGGACGTCGGGCTGATCGTGTCGGCGTTTATCGATCCGGATCGGGCGCAGGTGGATGCGTGCGTGAAGGCGGGGTTTGATGTGTGCGAGGTGCACACGGGGCCGTATGCGCACGCGTTTGCGGAGTGCGGCGGTGATTTCCGGCGCAAGCAGTTGTCGGGGGAGCTGGACAAGGTGCGATCTGCGGGCGAGCACATTCGCGCGTGCGGGCTTCGGTTCAACGCCGGGCATGCGCTGAACTATCACAACGTGATGCCGATCGCGGGGCTGATGGGCGTCGCTGAGTTGCACATTGGGCACGCGATCGTGAGCCGATCGATCTATGTGGGGCTGCGGACGGCGGTGCGGGAGATGAAGGACCTGATGGAGGGGGCGGCGCAGCGGCGACGGGAGTAGGGGTGAAGAGGTCGAGAGGTCGAGAGGTCGAGAGGTCGAGTACAGATGGTGTTGGCGGAATGAATGGGGCACAGTCATGGGCGATCCTCTGCATGCACAGATGTTGGCGGTCGTGGCCTTTGAGGCGCGGTGCACGCCACTGGTGATCGGGAAGTTGCGCGAGAGCGAGCTGCGCGTGCGCGAGAGTGGGCTGGCGTCGCTGGCCGCGCCACTGGAGCGGGCGCTCGCGATCTTTGCGCACATGCAGGCGGCGAAACAGCTCTGGCTGAGCCGCGTGAGCACGCTGACGGGGTTTCCAGATGGCGGGGTGTTTCCGAACTGGACGCTTGAGGTGAGTGAGCGGGTCGCACTGGACATGGATGGGTTGTGGGCCGCGTGGCTTGAGCAGATGGACGCGGAGTCGCTGGGCGTGGTGGTGCGGTATACGTCGACGGAGAACGTGTCGTACGAATCCACGCGCGGGGAGATTGTGACGCACGTGGTGAATCACTCGTCGTATCACCGCGGGCAGATCGCCGCGTTGCTCGCGCAGACGGGCACGAGGCCGGCATCGACGGATTACATCACGCTGACGCGCAGAAGGGTGTGAATCATGGCACGCGTCGACGCTCGGCAGAAGGAAAGCAGGACCGGGCGTCGATATCTGCTGCGCACGATCGTGCCGGATGATGCGCAGACGCTCCTGGATCACACAAAGGACTTTGAGGCGACGGCGCTGGAGTTCTCCGTCACGCTGCCGGAAGAACGCCAGAACTCGCTGGAGAAACGCCGTGCCTGGGTGCAGGAGCATCTGGATGAGCCGGATTGGCTTGCGCTCGGCGCGTTTGACGGCGGCACGCCCGAGATCGCGCTCGGGGCGGTCTGCTTTGCCACGCACAAGCTCAAGCGGCTGCGACATATGGGGACGATCGGGATCTCGGTGCACTCGATGTGCCGAGATGAGGGGATCGGGGCGGCGCTCATGCAGGGCGTGATCGATTGGGCGAGAGCGCACCCAACCATCGAGTGCGTGGGACTGAACGTGTTTGTGAGCAACGCGCGGGCAGTGCACCTGTACCGCAAGCTGGGGTTCGTGGATCAGTACGTGCAGAAGGCGTTCATCAAGATGGGGCCGGGGGAATATCAGGACGACATCCGCATGGCACTGTGGGTGAAGGATGTGCCGCCGGCGGGAGGGTGAGCTGGCGGGCACTTTCGGACCCGCGGGTCTGTGATCGGGTAGTCTGAGGACATGGACTTTGCCGCGATCTTTACGCCGGAGAACCTGGTTGCCCTCTTCACGCTGACCGCGCTGGAGGTGGTGCTGGGGATCGACAACATCATCTTCATCGCGATTCTGGTCGGGCGATTGCCGGAACATCAGCGCGACAAGGCGCGCACAATCGGTCTGGCGCTGGCGATGTTCATGCGGATCGCTCTATTGCTGGCGATCACGTGGGTGATGAAGCTGGACAAGTACACGTTGTTTGAGCTGCCCTGGGGCGGGGGCGCGGGTGGGCATGCGGGACATGGCGGGAGCAGTGCGGCGAATCTGGCCGCGGCGACGATGGGCGCGGCGATGCCGAACACGTTCACCGGCAAGGACCTTGTGCTATTCGTGGGCGGGCTGTTTCTGGTGGCCAAGAGCGTGTATGAGATTCACCACAAGATCGAGGATGCCGGGGGAGAGGGGCATCGCGAGGTGCGCCCGGTGCCGACCGGTGGTGACGGCAAGGCGGCGAGCGGCGGCTATGTCAAGCAGGTGGCCTCGAACTTTGGGTCGGCGATTGCGCAGATTCTGATGCTGGATCTCGTCTTTTCGTTGGACTCGGTGATCACGGCGGTGGGAATGGCCAAGGCGCTGTGGGTGATGATCGCCGCGGTGGTGATCGCGGTGGGCGTGATGCTCGCGGTGTCTGGATCGATCGCGCGATTTGTCGAGCGGCATCCGACGGTGAAGATGCTGGCTTTGGCGTTTCTCATTCTCATCGGCGTGATGCTGGTGGCCGAGAGCTCGGGGACGCACATTCCCAAGGGGTACATCTACTTTGCGATGGCCTTTGCGCTTGGGGTGGAGATGCTGAACATCTGGGGGGCGGCGCGGCGGAAGCGCACAGCGGCTGCGGCGGCGTGAGCATCACGTCATGGTCTGGCACAAAGCGCGCGCTCGCAGAGCGCGATCGCC
>JAIEOW010000194.1 GCA_019750095.1 Phycisphaerales bacterium | reverse complement strand
ATGAACCCGCGCCGCTTGCAGAGCGCCATGATGGCGTCCATGGACTTGGGGCCATTGGCGGGGGGGGTGGGGGTGGGGGTGGCGGAAGAGGTGGACTGGTCGGCGGACATCCGAGACTCCTGCAAAGGGGTCGGGATGGTATGGACGGCTCGCGTGGAACATGATCAAAATGAAAAAAGGGACGGCGGCTGCCGTCCCTCTCCCAGGCTGCCATCGGTGATCACGATCGTTCAGCAGGTCTGGCCGCCGAAAAACGCGTTCTGGAAGAAGAAGATGTCTGAAACGCCTAGGCCAACAACGCCATCAACATCGGCACTCGGGTCGCCTGCAAACCACGCGTTGAGATGAGCGAAGATGTCTGCGGTGTTGATCGCACCATCTTGGTTGAAGTCCGTGATGCAATTCGGCTTCGCGGCGGCATAGAACGCGGCCTTGTCAGCCGCGTCGTTGTCGCCGTCAAGGTCGAAATCGAGTTGAATGCGGTAGTTCGCATCGCTCGCCACCGTCTCCCACGCCGACCCGCTGGCGCACACGTCGGCGCAGTTGATGACGTTGTCGCCATTGAGGTCACCGGGCTTGCCAGCCGAGAGGTTGCAGGCGAGCAGAGACTGCAAGAAGTCGACATCGTCTTGGTCGATTGTCCCGTCGCCGTCGAAGTCGAATCGTTGGAGCGAGTTGTTGATGGCCTGGCTTCCGAGAAGTGCGGAAAGTGCGACGATGTCCGCGCTGTTGAATCGACCATCGCCGTTCACGTCACCTGTGCCCTCAGAAAAGCCGCCTTGATCGGTCTCGACCTCGATCAGTGGGACACAGCCAGCAAAGCTCGGCTCAGCTCGCCAACTTCCGTCAGGCTGCTGGGTCAGGTTTGTGTTCACCGACCCGTTCGGAAACACGCAGTGCCGGAAGCACTGTACTTGAAGATTCGTGCCGCAACGGACGCGGATGGTCACGAACCGGCAGATTCTGCCGGTACCGGGAGCCTCAATCGGACCCAGTGAGACGACCGGACTGATGGTCGGAGGTTGAGGCTGCGCACAGATGTTTCGGTAGACATAGCGCCCTTTGGCAAATGCCACCGCGACTCCGATTGGGTACCCGCAACTTTCGTTGGGTGGAATGCCGCATCTGTTTGGAATCCACAAAAGCGAGGTCTCTTGCCCGATCTCTGCGCCGGGCTCGCGCATGTCTTGGCCACCCGTACATGCACAAGCCCAGACGTCGTCCCGCTCTTCGCGAAAGATCGCGGCGGCCGTTGAGGCGAACCATGTGCCGGCGTCCGTTCCGGTGGAAGCCCGGTTGAGCAAGATACCGCAGGAAGTGCGAATCATTCCAACCGCGGCGCTCGCTGCACTGGTGGCCTCGGCACGCTCCCAGCACTCGGGTCCTTGAAAGGGAAATCCGAAGTCGATTTTGATGCTCTGTTTGGTCGCTCGATACTCACAGAGTCTTCCACCGAACGGGCCAGGAACCTGGAAGGCGCAGAAGTAGATGGGGGGGGTGATGCATGGAGGATCGAGGGGATCGGTCGGTTGGGCGAGCGCAGACTGAGCCTGGAAAGCGATGATTGTGGCAAGGCCAAGAGCGGAACGAGTTTTCACAGCAAGATCTCCTGTTTACCCCTATCCCCCAAGTTCGCACGGCACTTTTCGCTGTGCCAGCGTTCAGGGTTTGTCATGATCTGAACAAGATCATTCACGTGAGGTGGCAATAGTGACTAACCCCCTATTCTGGCGGTATTCTGATCCTCCTTTGGGCTCAAAAACAAAGATTCTGTTAACCCAGTAGCGATCACCTACCCGCCACGCAGTTCGGCTAGACTTGATCCAACGTGTCGTCGCCCGATGGATTCTCATCGTGCGCGGATCGCATCTGCACCCCGAACAAAAGGTCTTTTGGTGATGGGCGCAAAGCCGTGGCAAATCGGTGTGATCGCAGCAGGCCTGCTCATTGGCGGGGGCATGGTCGTGCGCCAGGTGTTCTTCAGCGGCGAGGTGCCAGTTAACACCAAGTTCACGCTCCTAGACCCGATGACCGGCCAGTTGTACACGGTGGACTGGAACAATCAGCGATTCTCCCTCCCAGCACGCGACCCTGAGACCGACGACCGGCGTCTCGTTCGCGCCTTCAAAGAAGATGGCAAGTGGAAAGTCGTAGAGCGCGATCTTTCGGTCTTTGAGAACTTGCCGCCGGAAAAAAACACGATCGTTGATGTCGAAACCGGCGGGTTGAAGAGTGAGCCTAAATCGCCAATTGCTTATCGCCCGAAGCCAATTTCCTAAATCTGAACCGGGTCACGGTTCATCGTGTCGGAGCCAAGCATGTCACGTCGCCGTAGTGCATTCACACTCATCGAACTCTTGGTGGTGATTGCCATCATCGCCCTGCTCGTGGGCATCTTATTGCCCGCGCTCGGTCAGGCCCGTGAGGCGGCACGCTCGCTTGTGTGTCAGACCAAGCTGCGGTCCCTCGGTCAGGCTCAGCTCACCTATGCAAACGACTGGAAGGACTTTTTCGCTAGCGTGAGCACGTCGGGTGTTGAAGCCCAGATTCGTGGTGGCGCGAACCTGCTGTTTGACAAGACGAGCGAGACGCCTGTGACTTCCTACGATTTCATGAGCCCAACTTTGGGCTCCAGCTTGAGCCTCTCGCCAAATCGCGCCAAACGCACGCAACAACTTTTCGACCTGATGGGCTGCCCCACGATCGCGAATCGCCCAAACGTGCTGTTTCCGGGCGGCGCTGCACCTGACCGTCCGGACTTTGACGCAATCTCTGAAGGTTCTGGACGCGGATATCGACCCGTCAGTTACCTTGCACCGGCTTCCTTTCACTACCGACCTCAGCGGGGCAACATTCCATCTCGGCGGCATCTCGAGCCGGGAAATCCAAATCCCTACACGCTCTTGGCAGGGTTTTCTGAGCCGGTTGCTGTGGACTTGAACTATCGCCCTCGACTCGATCTGCTTGGTGTTCAGCCAGCAAACAAGGTCAATGTTGCGGATGGCACTCGCTTTTTCGATACGGACGGATTGGGATTGGATTTTGATCCGACGCCCAATCCCGAGTTCTACAGCTTTTTCACGGCATCCGGGCCGATCTTTCACGGTTCAGCGGAGTATGGACGCACGCATCAATCAGCTCGTGCGCCGCTCAACTGGAAAGTTTCTGCAAGGCATAGTGGCGACAGGTTGAACATCGTGTATTGGGATGGCCATGTCGGAAACATGAAAATCACGGAGGCTTGGAAAGACCCTCGCCCGTGGTACCCTGGTAAGAGTCTCTACAACGGCAGCAACGGCACCCCCGAATCCAACGCCTTTATGCCCCCTGATCCTGCCCGCCGGCTGATCCCCTAATTCCGCCACCCCACCCAAAGCCCCACCAAGACCGCGATGCATCGCGGTCTTTTTCATTTGTGTCGTCCCGTGTCAACAGACAGTCCTTTGCAGAACCTTGATACAAAGCTCTGTCAAGACGCGCGGTATGCGCTCGCATTTGTAAAGACGCGCTGATAAATTGCCCCTATTCAGGCGGTCTGACTTGTAGCGGTCGCGCCCCATGCAGCTCGTGTCCACGGATGCTCACCAACTGCACGGCATGTTGATCGAGCTCAGTGGTCATCCGTTGTTTCGAGGCGTTCGGCTCGCTTTGGTTGTGTCCGCGATGTGCGTCATCCGTTCCTGCGTCCCTTTGGAGGAGGTTCCCATGTTGATTCGCTCTCTGGCGAGAACGTTCGCGGCCTTTGCCGTGGCGGCCCTCGCCCTGACCGGCGCCAGCAGCGCCCAGACCACCGGCGCGTGTTGTAGCAATCTCGGCGCGTGCACCGTTGTCGCGCCCACCGCGTGCGCTTCGACCGGCACGACCTTTCTCGGTCTCGGCACCACGTGCGGCCCGACCAACCCCTGCTCCGCCACCGCCGGCGCCTGCTGCCAGCCGATCGGCACCTGCGGCCTGACCGCCCCCTCGGGCTGCCCTTCCCCGGGCGTCTACCAGGGCCTCGGCGTCGTCTGCTCGCCGAATCCTTGCCCTCAGCCCTCCGGCGCGTGCTGCATCGGCACCACCTGCTCCATCGCTGGCTCCGCCGCGCTCTGCACAGGCACCGGCGGCCTCTTCTTCCCGCTCGGCGCGTGCACCCCTGACCCGTGCGTCCGTCCCCCGGTCGTGATCAGCCAGATCTACACCGGCGGCGGCCAGTTCGGCGCGATCTATCGCAACGACTGGGTCGAGCTTTACAACCGCGGCACCACGCCCGTGGTCATGACCAACTGGTCCATCCAGTTCGGTGCTCGCACCACCAGCACGTTCCCCACGCTCGGCTCATTCAGCGGCACCATCCAGCCCGGCCGCTACTTCCTGATCCAGCTTGCTTCCAACAACACCACCATCGGTGCGGCTCTGCCGGTGGCTCCGGACGCGATCGTCCCGCAGACGGTGAACCTTGATACCGACTCTGGCCGCGTCGCGCTGACGACGACGCTGAACCCGCTGCCGAGCGTCTGCCCGGGCATCTTGCCCGTGAACATCGCCGACTTTGTGGGCTATGGCACCACGGGCGTCTCCTGCTCCGAGGGGGGCTTCCCCACGGGCGTCTCCAACGGCGTGATCTACTCCCTGTATCGCAAGGGCAACGGGTGCCAGGACACGGACAACAACTCCAACGACTTCACCCTGCCCTCGACGCCGATGCCGCGCAACAGCGCATCGCCCGCGAACACCGGCTGCGGCACGGGTTCGGGCGCGTGCTGCGTGAACGAGGTCTGCTCGATCACGACCTCTGGCGCGTGCACGGGCACCTATCAGGGCGACGGCACGGCGTGCACGCCGATCGACTTCTGCCAGCAGCCACGCGGTGCGTGCTGCAACGGGCTGCTCTGCACGTTTGAACTTGCGGCCAACTGCGTCAGCCCCGCGGTGTTCAGCGCGGGCGTGGCCTGTGGCTCGAATCCCTGCTCGGGCGCGTGCTGCAACGGCGCGGTCTGCACCACGACGTCTTCGTCGGCGTGTGCCGCGATCTCCGGCGCGTTCTTTGTTCAGGGCACGACCTGTGCCGTGACTCCGTGCCCGACCCCGGCCGTGGTGGCCCCGGCGGACATCGCCTATGGCGCGAGCGTCCCGCAGAATGTGGATTCCATCCAGCAGATCCGCGGGGCTGCGCCCGGCATTCCCTCGCGCGTCGGCACCTGGACCCGCTTCAACTTCCAGCAGAGCGCACGCTTTGACAACGCCGGCGGCACCTTCCACGCCTACAACGGCAACCTGCTCTCCTTGAACTTCGGCACCTCCGGCGCCGGCGGCAGCATCAGCAACCTGCCCACCCGCACCGGCGACGTGACCGCCGGCCAGCTCAACTTCTTCGCCTTCACCGGCGCCACCGCGCCCTTCGGGCTCACGCGCTCGCGCCTCGGCGGGCTCAGCATCAGCCCCAACAACGATCGCCTCGCCGTGATCGGCTATGACTCGGCTCGACTCATCGCTCTCAGCTACGACGCCGGCTCGGCGATCGGCACCGGCGCTGGCGCGGCCGTGACTGGCGGCGTGCAGACCGACCCCGCCAGCTTCGTCTTCGGGTTCAACATCACCCAGGGCACCGCGTGGTGGAACAACGACACCATCATCATGTTCGTCCGCGGCGACGCCGCCAACGAGCTGGTGCTGTTCACCGTCCCCGTCAGCGGTTCGGGCCCGGGCATCACGCTCGGCGCGCCGGCCACGCAGCTCACGGTCAATGACTTCGGGCCCAACGCCAGCCGCTTCACCGCGGTGGCGTACAACCCGCAGCTCATCCCCAACTACCTCTTTGCGATGACCAGCGACTTCCAGGGTGTGACCTACAACCTGCTGTACGTCATCGATGTCTCCGGTGGTCTCGGCACGTGGAACGTGGTCAAGACCATCGACCTCAGCACGTCGCTGCAGACCGGCCGCGAGATCGCCATCGGGCCGGATCGCAACCTCTATCTCGGTCAGTTCGCCGGCACGGGCACGCTGCCCAGCGCGTCGATCATCGATCGCCTGATCCTGAACCCCAACAACGACACCGTGGTCTCGCCCGCCGAGATCGCGGCGATCGCCGACAACACCTCGCTGGACTTCTACCTCAAGGGCACGGCGAACACCGCGAACTTCAGCGGCTTTGACATCGCCATCGGCCTCGGCGCGTGCTGCAACGCCGGCGTCTGCTCGGTCCAGCCCAGCACCGCCTGCTCCGGCGCCAACGGCACCTTCATCGGTCTCAACACCACCTGCACCCCGGGCATCTGCCCGACGGGCACGGCGGTCTGCTGCCGCGGCTCGACGTGCGCCGTCATCCTCCAGCAGAACTGCATCGCCGGCGGCGGCGCGGGCCAGCAGTTCCTCAGCACGCAGACCTCCTGCAACGCTTCGGGCAGCGCCACCAGCCCCTGCTGCTTCGCCGACTACGACAAGACCGCCGGCATCCAGACCAACGACATCTTCTCCTACCTCAACGACTGGTTCGCCAGCAGCACCTTCGCCGACTTCGGCGGCGATGGCACCGCCACCCCCGATACCAACGACATCTTCAGCTTCCTGAATGCGTGGTTCGCGGGCGGGTGCTGAAATCCATTCATCGCCGCGGCTCTGCTGCGGCCTCTTCAATCACTTCACGCCCGCCTGCACATCGCAGGCGGGCGTTTTTCATGGGGCAGCGGGCGGATCGATGGCGCGGTCACGGTATCGAATCCACTCCAGGCACAACCCATGCGGCGGCAGCGTCGGCCCCGCCAGCCGACGGTCGCCCGTGCGGAGCGCATCGTCGATGCGCGATGGGTCCATGCGGCCGCGCCCGACTTCGACGAGCGTGCCGCCGATGATGCGGACCATGTTCCAGAGGAAACCGCTGCCGCAAATGTCGATGACGATCCGTTTGCCGACGGCGGCTTGGCTCTGGGCAATCCGGGTACCTCCACGCTCCGCGTGGAGTTCATCTGTCAATCGAGGGTGCTCGTCGACCACCCGCACGCCGCAGGAGAACACCGTGCGCACCGTAGTCTTGCGTCCGTGCCCAGCCGCCGCGAACCCGGCAAAGTCATGCTCGCCGACGAGTCGCTGAGCTGCGGCGTGCATGGCGTCAACATCGAGTGCGTCGTAAATGTGCAGCGCGGTGCGGCGTTCCCAGAGCGAGCGCGACTGCGCGTTCCAGATCGAGTACGAATATGCCTTGCGCTCGGCCCCGAAGATCGGGTCAAAGTCCGCGTCGACCAGCCGCGCGTCAAGCACCAGCACATCTTCGGGTAAGCGTGAGTTGATCGCTCGCATCAGGGGAATCGGGCCGCGCTCGGCCGGCCAGCCCCCGGTGCGCCCGCCTGTGTCCGAGCAACTGAACGCAACCACCTGACCACGCGCGTGCACGCCCGAATCGGTGCGGCTCGCGCCGACGACACTCACCGGCTCGCGCACCACGCCGCGCACGGCTCGCTCAACCACGCCCTGCACCGTGCGCAGTTCCACACGCGGCCGATCGTCGGCGACGTTGGCCGCTTCAGGTGCAGGCGGTTCAGGCGCCGGCTCGCTTGCAAGCAGCGGCGCTCCCGCCACCGAGTCTTCATGAGGCAGCTGTCGCTGCCACCCGCAGAACCCGGTGCCTTCATACGCGATGGTCAGGGCATAGCGCGGCACGGGGAGCTATCCGGACTTTCGGGGCCCGCCGCGGTCCTGGGGTGGGGTGGGCGTCGAGGTCGGGGAGTGAATCACGATCACCTCGGCGTCGTCGTCCTCGGTCCGCCGAGAGGCCGCGTCACCGGCTTCGTCCTGATAGGGAGCGATCTTTCTGGCCAGCTGCCACCACCAGATGGCGATCGCGCTGCCCACCACGAGCAGAAATCCGCCGACGATGAGGTTGAAGGCGTCCACGTGGATAAAGGATAGGAAGGTGGGGACAAGTCGCGATTTTGGTGAGTTCGCACGATTTTGACACCGTGGCGACATTGTTCAGTAGCAAGTACTTCCGAAGCATCAAGGGAAAACCCGCACGAAGAATCCAAACGCAGACTTGACGTTTGGCACGATTATGGCAAACTAGAGACGTTCTTCGGATCAGTGGATCGAGAATCGTTTCGATTCCGTATCGCTGACATCTCAGTCCGACAAGAACTCGCGCCGGTTCTCGGCACGAGCCAGATTTGAAACGGCTTGCATCACGGAGGCAACATGGCGGTGCGCATGACTCGTTGGTCGGTCGTCTGTGCGTTGTCCCTCGGCGTCGCGGCGGGCTCGACATTCGGCCAAGCGGCGTTCGGTCCGCGCGCCGGTGCGTTCCCCGACATCATCGTCTCCAGCGTCGGTGGGTCATATGACACCACCGGCAACAGTGCGATCCTGATCTACGGCGCCTCTGGCGGCGTCGGGTCGTATGCCATCGGCTCCGACTCCTGCAACATCGGTGCGGCTCCCGGCATCTGGATCGACGCCGGAACCTATCAGAATCAGCACCCGGTCATCGGTGGTCAGATCTACCGCCTGTTCAATGGGCGCTTCGAGCAGATCGGCTCCGGCTGGCTCAAGCACGGGTTCTGCGCTGCCGACAGTTGCTCCTCGGGCAACTCCAGCGGCGGTCAGCAGGGCTGCCTGAACGTCGGCGGCAATCCGCCGGGTCGGGTTGGATGCGCAACGGACTACAACCCGCCGGGCTTCAGCGGAATGACCGGCTGCGACTGGCTTGGTGCGGGTCGCGCGACGGACACCTACACGGCCTCGCTCAACGGCGGTCAGGGCTACCTCGGCCCGCGCTCGGAAGTGAATCCGTGGACAGGTCAGTATCCCTACCCGTACATCAAGAACGGTTCCAATCCGGTTTCCTGCCTGAACAAGCGTCTGCTGGTCCGCAAGAGCGATCTTGATCCGGCGAACTATCCGCGATATGACGCGGTGAACAATCCGCAGGGTGCGCAGTACTTCGCCGAAGTCGCGTACATCATGACCGATCAGTGGCCGGGCGAGCGGTACAACGACTATTCGTACCGTCGGCTGGTCGTGGGCAATCTGGTTCCCGCCAACGCCAGCACGGGTTCGAACATCTGCACCGCCGAGCAGACCTATTCGCTGAACTTCGCCACGGGCCCTGGCAACCTTACGGTGCCGATGAAGCCGGCGATCGAGGCCTGGAAGCAGGCCGATCCCACGGTGCGGCTGGTCTTTGCCGACGCGCCGAATGACGGGCGCTTTTACGTCGGGTGCAAGGTCACCGATCGCGGCGACGGCACTTGGCAGTACGAGTACGCCGTCATGAACATGAACTCGGCCCGCGGCGCGGGCTCGTTCATGGTGCCCAAGGCCAACTCCCCCTCGGTGCAGATCACCGAGATGGACATGCGGACGACCGAGCAGCACTCCGGCGAGGCGTTCAGCCAGACCAAGTGGGCGATGGCAAACGAAGCCGGTGGCGTCAGCTTCACGACCGACACGTTTGAGAACAACGCGATGGCCAACGCCATCCGCTGGTCCAACACGTACAACTTCCGATTCGTCTCCAATCGCGCGCCCGTGAACGGCTCGGTGCGAATCGGGCTCTTCGGCCCGGCGGTGAACTCCGGCGATGCCAACTTCCTCAATGTTGCCGGCGTGCAGGTGCCCAGCAACCCGCCCTCGTGCCCGGCGGACTTCAACGCCGTCGGCGGCGTGACCACGGCGGACATCTTTGACTTCGTCAATGCATGGTTCAGCGGCGACACCGCCGCCGACTTTGACCGCTCCAACGACCTGACCGCCGCGGACATCTTCGACTTCCTCAACGCCTGGTTTGCGGGCTGCCCGTAAGCGGCCTGCGGTCGAGAGTAAGCAAGAACAGAAAATGAAAAGGGCTCCGGATCTTTCGGAGCCCTTGTTCTTTGGCACCCGAGATTGCGGAGCCCGATCTCAGCATCCCGCGAACCAGGCATTCAGAAACGCGAAGATGTCCTGAACGGTCACACCGTCGACGCCGTCAAAGTTGGCACTTGGTGAGCTGGTGAACCACGCGTTGAGGAAGTCGAAGATGTCGTTGACCGTGAGGCCATCGGCACCGTTGAAGTCTGCGGGGCATGGTCTGGGCAACGTGATGCGGACGAGCGCGTTCGGATTGCCGAACGCAGGCGATACGTTGATGTCCACGCCGGAGCCATCGCGGAGGTTGGGCAGACCCCAGAGCATGTTGTCGTTCGTGAGCCACCAGGCGATCTGGGCGTTGTTGGTGCTCGCGGTGAAGGCGGCGTTGGTGTTGGTCCCGCGGCCGATGAAGGTGTTGTCATCGAACATCCCGTTGCCGTCGACATCCACCGGGTCGCCTTCTCGCAGGATGACCGTGGTGCCGTTGTACACGATGACGTCATCCAGCCCCGCGTTCGCGTTGTTGGAGCGTCCGGCGATGATGTACTTGCCCGAGCTGTTGATCGCCACGGCGTAAAACGTGTCGCCCCAGAGCTCGGTGCTGCCCGGGAAGATCGGATCTCCGGTCTTGGCGAGATAGGTGCCGTTCTTCACCACCCAGTCGGGTGCGGTGCTGGCGGTGGAAGAGTTGTCGCGGCCGCGGGCGATCCATTGACCGCTGGAAGCCATGTACACCTGAAGGACCGAGCCGCTGTTCAGCCCGGACGTGCCGACGGGCGAGTTGTCCTGGATGACCACCGCTCCGTTGACGGCGAGGACGCCGACCGCGGGGCTGCCGGCGGTTCCTGTCGCCCACCAACTGGTGCCGCTGGGCGTTGAATAGAAGCCGTTGGCACTAAGTGTGGCCCAGACCACGGCGGGGCCGCCGCCAAAGCCAGAGACGCTGGTGATGCCGGTCTGATGGAAGCTGTTTCGGTTGTAGAAGATCGCGGGTCGACGCGTGGAGGAGATGTTGCCGATCGTTGAATCCTGCGAGCCGACGCGACCGTCGTTGAGCAGGTGAAACGAGCCCGCCGAGTTGCCGACCGTCTCATCGCCCGAGGTGGTGGTGTCGGTGAGTCCGGTGTAGATGTCACCCTGCTTGAAAGCGAGGGCAAAGGTCGTGCCGTCCCACGTGAAGACGCGCATGGCATCGGACGTTGCGGTGGACCCGGCGAGCGTGGTGCGCGCGCGAAGGGCAAAGACGAGCTTGTTGTTGTCGTCGAATCGTCCGAAGCCCGAGGGCACAAAGTCGATGAAGCCACTTGTTCCGCCGCTCGAAGTCGGAGCGGCCAGCCCCTCAAACATCGTCTGACCGCCCGCAACCAGAACCGAGCCGGAGAGTTCGGTGCCGAAGACATAGCCGGTGTCATGATCGGTGGCGGCGGTGGACCGCGCCTTGATGACCCAGCGCGAGCCATCGGGCGAGACGGCGAGGTCCTCGATGCCGCGCCACTCGGTGGCTTCCGGATTGCCGTTGGTATCGACCGTGCCGGGAATGGCGGCCTTGGGATGTCCGGGCTTCTTCCAGTAGATCAGATCCATCGGAGCCGCGGCGGCCGAGAGAGTCATGGAGAGCGCGGCAGCGCATCCGGCGACAAGAGCAAGACGAGCAGCAAACGACGGCTTCATGATGTGTCCTCACACGCGGAGGATCGTGTGCGCCGGTGCACAGAGCGTGCGGCCCGACGCGGGATCTCGCCGCTGTGTTCAGACTACCCGAGGGAAGGGGGCGATTCCAGAGAAATCGGAGTTTGACGATGACCTTTGGAAATGGCGGGAATCTTCGAGTACGAGGCGGTACCCGCGAGCAAGATTCGCGTATCGCTGTTGCTCCATGTTCGTCGGGCGATTACGAACAGCCCGCAAACCAGGCGTTCAAGAAGGTGAAGATGTCGCCGATCTCAAGTTCCCCGCTTTGATTGAAATCGGCCACTGGGTTGGCGGCAAACCAAGCGTTGAGGAATGAGAAGATGTCGACGAAATCGAGCACACCGCTCTGGTCAAAGTCCGCGGCGCACGGCTGCGGAAGCTGGATGAGATTGGCGGGAACGTCGACCGTGCCGTTGTTGATGAGTGTGTCGTAATACACCTTGCCGGCAGTGTTGTCGAGGCGTGAGCCCGCGTCGATCCGCAAAGAACGGACGTAGATGGACTCGGGAGTGCCTTGACCAAGATTGTCGTTGTCGCGTCGATCGACAAGACGGATGACGCCCGGCGTGGGGCCGACGCGGATAGTGCCGATGGGGAAGCGTCCCGGTGCGGCGGTCAGGCCATCGGGATCGGAGCCGATGTCACGCGACATGACCTCCAGTTCATGCACGGGTGTCTGGCCTTCAAACACGAGGGATGCGAGGCCCAGGTCAAAGCGTGCACTGTCGTTGATCGCGCAATCGAAGCTGCCGCCGACGCGCACGACGGAGTCGGCAAACGGCATGAGCAGCGAGCCCACCGAGCCGATGGTGAGATCGCCATCGACATCCATGTTGGGCGGCGTGCCGAGGCAAGACGCGCAGATCGAGCCGACGATGGCGCCGTTGTTGGTCAGTGAGCCGAACACAAAGAGCGAGCCCGAACGGATGGTTGTGGTGGCGCCCGCGGCATTGGTGAACGAGCCGAAGATCGCCGAAGAGCCGAAGATGCTGGCCTGTCCGGTGTTCGTAAATGCGGGCGTGGTGATGGTGCCGGCCGTGAGCGTGAACGATCCGGAACTGCTCAATGGACCGTTGGCGACGATCGACGCATTGACGGCGGCCGTCAGGACGCCGGAGTTGGACGCCGAGCCCGCCAAGGTGAACGCCGCGCCGGGCTCGAGGCGCGTGGTGCCCAGGAGCGATGCCGATGGCGTGCTGATCGAGAGGGATGAACCGGTGCGGGCGGTGAGCGTGCCGCGGGAGCCGAGGAGGAACCCGCTGCCGCTGACATCGGCGGAAGAATTGGATGACACGCGGAGCTGGCCGAAGATCTCAACGGGTTGATCGGTTCCGGACGCGAGATAGGACGCGCCGCCAAGGGTGATGATGCTTGATGGCGGGGTTGCAAGCCAGCCGGTGGACGAGAAGCCGATGGAACGACCCAGAGTGTCGAGCGAGGTCATGTTGCCCCAGGCGGAGCTGGTGGCGGCGATTTGATGGCCGGAGGCCGCAGTAGTCACGGCCTCCGCAAGTGATGCGTGAGAGGTGTTGATGGTGAGATTTCGAACGAAAGGGAGAGCGTCAGGACATACAGGCACGCGATAAAGCGAACCCTGCTGAAAGTTTGAACCGACTTGCCGGAACAGTGCTCCTGCGTAGAGTGTCGTGCCATCGAGAGTTGGGAAGAAGCCAAACTGATCACCGGTTGCCTTATCGAATGCGGTGACTTTCTGGCGAAGGGTCCAGGAAGAGCCGATTCGTCCGTAGATATAGGTTGCGCCGGCGTCAACGAGGTTCTCGACGTTGGCGGTCACAGAGCTCACCGCGAGCAGGTCGCCTCGAAGCACGAGGCCAAAGCCAAACTGGTCGTTGTCGCCGCCGTCGGGCGGGTCGAGCCGGGCCTGCTGTGTCCAGGTTGCTCCGGAGCCAGTGAAGACATAAGTCGCACCCGGACGAATCCCGCCGTTGACCTGCGCATAGGCTCCGACCACGAGGGTGTCTCCGCTCAGATCTACGGACTCGCCGAAATAGGCACCTCCCGTGGTTTCCGGTGGGGTGATTCGAACGCGCTGGGTCCAAACGCCGTTGCTTCGGGTGAACACGACCACAGCGCCGCGGTCGACCACTCCTCGATCCGAGAGTGGGGCACCGGCAACGATCGTGTCTCCTCGAAGCCCGATGCTGTAGCCAAGATTGTCCACCTCCTCGTCGAAGGCCTGCAGTTTGGCACTGGCGTTCCAAGAACCAGAGCTGCCACGAACGAACACATACACCGCGCCTCCACCGACGTCGTCGCTAAATGCACTGATGGCGAGTGTGTTCCCATCGATGGCCATGTCGTGCCCGAAATAGTCATTCGGGTTTCTTGTGTCGAGAGCCGCGCATGTCAGCTTCTGGGTGTTCACCCAGGACCCGCTCTGGTCTTTGCGGAACACGTAGGCAGCTCCTCGCTGCGCATTCTCTTGCCGAGCCCCGACGATGATCGTGTCGTCTTGAGCAATCACGCTGTTCCCAAACTCATGGTTTGCACCACCATCGAAGGCCAGGAGCTTGGCGACTTGAACCCACGGCTGGTCGGGTGCGGCGCGTTCGTAGACATACGCCGAGCCTTGATTGACGTTTGCACCAATGTCATCGCCGAGAGATCCAACCACAAGGACGTTGCCATGGATGGAGATCGGTGAGCCGAATCTGTCTCCCGAGCCGGCATCCGCCGGGTTGGCGACGATGATCTCTGGAACGCCGGTGGATTGTCCTTGAGCGACGTCAAAGATCCACGCTGCACCGATAGCGATATCCGGTGGTACTCGTCCACTGACGATCGCACGGGATCCATCGAGGGCAACAGCTTCACCAAAGTTCCCGGCGAGCCCGTTCGGAGCGAAGAGTGTGGTGCGATTTGTCCAAATCGATCCACCGGGTGATCGAGCAAACATGTACGCAGCGCCGAGGGGACCAGCATTGCCTGGACTTGCGCCGGTTGCTCCCACAAGCAGTGCATCGGCGACCAGGGATACGGTTGCCCCAAACCTGATGAATGAGCTCGCACTCGGCGGATTGAGCTGAGCAACCTCCGACCATACGCCGCCGACCCGGGAGTAGACCCGCACGGACCCACGGTCGGTCGCGGTGCCGATATCGTCCGCAGGTACCCCGACCGCAACGGTGTCGCCAGCGATGGACACCGATTCCCCGAAGTTGTCACCGGCAGAGCCGTCGAAGGCATCGAGCTTGGCCTGCTCGTCCCAAACCCCACCCGAGCGCGTGAAGACATAGGCCGAGCCCTGCTGCGCGTTGGGTCCGACTTGATCCACTTTGGCACCAAGAACGATGGTGTCGCCCGAGATGCTCGCTCCGCTCACATATCCGCCGAGATTGTCAAAGGCCGCGCCGTCAGAGACGATGAGCTGGGCCTGATGAGTCCACGTCGTTCCGGTGCGAACAAACACGTGGGCGGTTCCGCGATCGGCAATCGCGCCGACGTTATCCAGCGGCGCAGATGCGACCAGTGTTCCCATCGATGGCGACCGACCCGCCGAAGTTGTCCGTCGCGGCGGCGTCGGGCGCTGTGAGCTGCGACTGAAGAACCCACGAACTGCCGTTGTGCACAAACACATGCACCGCGCCCTGGTTGGAGAATGCGATGTCCTGCTCGGCAGCACCGACGACGATCGTGTTGCCCGAGATCGCCACCGAGGACCCGAACGCATCCACCGTGCCGTTGGTCAGCGGCGGGCCGGCAAGCTCCTGCTCAAAGACCCACGAGACGCCGTTCCATCGATAAACGCTGGCCGACCCCTTGGTGTTGAAACTCGGCGTGCCAACGACGGCCACATCCCCCTTCACGGCGACCGCTCGTCCATATCCATCGCGGTTCCGAGCATCGAACAGCTGAAATGGGCCGCATCGCTGGGCGATCGTTGGTGCGGAGAGTGTCGCCGCCGCGATCAGGGACACAAAGGTGCTGCGAATCCACATTGGAAAGGTCTCACGTGGTGACACTGAAAAGTCGTCCGGCGACAACTTCGCAACGCCTATACACGCAAACGTCAACTTTGCCAAGGACCTTTACACAGGACTTTGACACTTAAGCCAGTTGCCGAGTTCGTCAAAGTGGCAACGCTCGGCTGGCCACTGCTTCGCTGGCGGCAGAACGGAGCGCAGCAAAAAACCCCAGAAAAACTGGGGTTTGATTGGAATCTATCTTTAAGAATCAAGAAGCCGATTCAACCCTTCCAAGACCCCTTGAACGCCGTGCATGCGTCCATGAGCTGCTTGTCCAGGGCCTTGATGTCCTTCTTGCTGGCGAGTTCGTCGCGCACGCCCTTGGCCGTGGTGCTGAAGTAGTTCAAGAGGCCCTTCTCAAACGCCGGCACCTGCTTGGCGTCGATGTCGTCCATGAAGCCCTTGCTGGCCGCGAAGATCGAGATGACCTGGTCGATCACGTTCATGGGCACGTACTGCGGCTGCTTCAGCAGCTCGACCATTCGCGCGCCGCGGTCGAGCTGGCGCTGCGTGGCCTTGTCCAGTTCGGTGCCGAGCTGGGCGAATGCTTCCAGTTCGCGGTAGGCCGCGAGGTCCAGGCGGAGGGAGCCGGCGATCTGCTTCATGGCCTTGATCTGGGCGTTGCCACCCACGCGGCTGACGGAGATACCGACGTTCACGGCGGGCCGCACGCCCGCGAAGAAGAGTTCGGGTTCCAGGTAGATCTGCCCGTCGGTGATCGAGATGACGTTGGTCGGGATGTACGCCGAGACGTCGCCTTCCTGCGTTTCGATCACGGGCAGAGCGGTGAGCGAGCCCCCGCCGTTCTCGTTGGAGAGCTTGGTGGCACGCTCCAGCAGGCGGCTGTGCAGATAGAACACGTCGCCCGGATACGCCTCGCGGCCCGGCGGACGGCGGAGCAGCAGCGAGAGCTGGCGATACGCCACGGCCTGCTTCGACAAGTCGTCATAGATGCACAGCGCGTGCTTGGGCATCGGCATGCCGCTGGAGAGCGTCTGCCCGGGCTTCTGCCCGCTCCACATGAAGTACTCGCCCATCGTGCACCCGGTGTAGGGCGCGACGTACTGCATCGGGGCCGGGTCTGATGCGCCGGCGGTCACGACGATCGTGTAATCCATCGCCCCGTACTTGCGCAGCGTCTCGACCACGCCCGCCACGGTCGATTCCTTCTGGCCCACCGCGACATAGATGCACACCACCGCGTCGGGGGTGCCCCAGAACTGCTTCTGGTTGATGATCGTGTCCACGGCGACGGCGGTCTTGCCCGTCTTGCGGTCGCCGATGATCAGCTCGCGCTGGCCCTTGCCGATCGGGATCATGCTGTCGATTGCCTTGATGCCCGTCTGGATCGGCTCGGTCACCGGCTGACGCTCGGCGATGCCCGGAGCGATGATGTCAACCTTGTCATACCGAGCCGCGTTGATCGCCGGCCCGTTGTCCAGCGGCCGACCCAGCGAGTCCACCACGCGCCCAAGCAGCCCCTCGCCCACCGGCACCGAGAGCAATCGCCCCGTGCTCTTGACCAGGTCGCCTTCCTTCACGGCGAGATAATCGCCATAAATGACCGCGCCGACGGTGTCGAGTTCCAGATTGAAGACCTGCCCGATGACCACGCCGTGCGAGGTCTGGAACTCCAGCATTTCACCGGCCATGGCCTTGGCCAGGCCATAGATGCGGGCGATGCCGTCGCCGACCTCAACCACCCGACCAACCTCGCTGATCTCCAGCTCGGCGGAATACTGGGCGATTTCCTGCTTGATGACGGACGCGATTTCGTCGGTCTTGATCTTCATGGGGAGGGAGCTTTCCTTCTTCAGGTTTGGGGGAGGGAGGGTATCCCTCTCTGGAAGGGTTGTC
>JAIEOW010000168.1 GCA_019750095.1 Phycisphaerales bacterium | reverse complement strand
CGCCACCCGCTCGCAAATCCTTGCGGCCAAGGCCTTCCGAGCATCCAATCGGGCCTCATAGTTCACGGCGTTGGGTGCCACCTGCCGATTGAGTTTGCGCGAGAACGACGGATCTCCGCGATTCCGCGGAAAATCTGTCACAGTTCCACTTCCGGCCATCTCAAAGAGTTCGGCGACCGGCCTTCGGTCGCTCTTCTCAAGGAGCTGGATCATGAGCCGTTTGCTGCTGGGATTCGGGGCGGTTGTGACGGGGCTGGGGCTTGCGACCGCGAGCGGGTTGATGATGGGGGTGAGCGATGAGGTGAGGCCCGCGGGTGCCGCGCGTGTGGCGAGCGTCCCGCAGACTTTGGCGGCGGCGGGGGGCGCGGCAATCGCGACAGCTCCCGCGCCCTCGACCCACTATCGCACGGTGAAGGTTGACGGGTTGGACATCTTCTATCGCGAAGCGGGGCCGGCCGTCGTGCCCGCTGGGCAGCCCACGGTGCTGCTGCTGCACGGGTTTCCGACGTCCTCGCACATGTTCCGGAACTTGATTCCGGAGATTGCCAAGACCCATCGCGTGGTGGCCCCGGACTATCCGGGCTTTGGCCAGAGCTCGATGCCGAGCGTGAAGGAGTTTGAGTACACGTTTGACAATCTGGCATCGGTGATCGACGAGTTCACCAAGGCGGTCGGCATCGACAGCATCGTGATCTATGTGCAGGACTATGGCGCGCCGGTGGGGTATCGCATCGCCTCCAGTCAGCCAGAGCGTGTGCGCGGCCTCATTGTGCAGAACGGCAACGCCTACGACGAAGGCCTGCGAGATTTCTGGACGCCGATCCGGGCCTATTGGAAGGAGCAGAACGCCACGACGCGTGAGCCGCTGGAGAAGTTCCTCACCATCGACGGCACCAAGTGGCAGTACACCGCGGGCGTTCGCGATGTGAGCACCATCAGCCCGGACGCGTGGACACTCGATCAGGCGGGGCTGGATCGGCCGGGGAACAAGGAGATTCAGCTCAAGCTCTTTCTGGACTATGGCAGCAACCCGCCGCTGTATCCCAAGTGGCAGAAGTACTTCCGCGATCATCAGCCGCCGACGCTGATCGTGTGGGGAAAGAACGATCCGATCTTCCCCGCCGAGGGCGCGGAGCCGTACAAGCGGGACCTGAAGAACATCGAGTTCAACCTGCTGGACACCGGGCACTTCGCGCTCGAAGAAGACGGACAAGTGATCGCGAGCAAGGTCCGGACGTTCCTTGCTGAGCGTGTCCGGTGAACCGGGTACTTGCCCCGGGGTGCGGGCGTAGAGTTGCGGAACGGGTCGCCTGGGGCGGCCTGTTTCGCGTTCTGCGCCCAAATGCACGCTGGGAGTTCCGAGTGTCGATACCCGCGGCGTCCATTCCTGGTCACTCAGAGTCGCGCTCCGTCGCGGAAACCGACCTTGTTCGTCGGTTGAAGGCCGGCGATGATGCCGCGTATGAAGAGTTTGTGCGATCGTTGACCGCTCGGCTGCTGGCCGTGGCTCGACGCGTGAGCCGGTCGGAAGTGGATGCGGAGGATGCGGTCCAGGACGCGTTCGTGTCGGCATTACGATCCATCGGCACGTTTGACGGGCGCTCGTCGCTGAGCACGTGGATGCACCGGATCGTGGTCAACGCCGCGCTGATGCGGGCGCGATCCGGCAAGAAGCATCAAGCCGTGTCGATCGATGCACTGCTCCCCGCCTTTGAGGGCGGCATGCACAAGGAGCACCCAAAGGCATGGCGCGATTCCGAGGGGCCGGATCGACGGATGAATGAGGATGACCGGAACATGGTGCTCGATGCGCTCAGCATGCTGCCCGAAGAGTTTCGCGAAGTGATCGTGCTGCGCGATGTCGACGGGCTGGACTCCAAGGCCGTCGCGGCCGCGCTGGGCATCGGCGATGCGCTCGTTCGGCAGCGCCTGCACCGCGGGCGCCAGGCCCTGCTCACGATCATGAATCAGCGGATGACCGAGGTGACGCCATGAACGGCAGTGCACACCCAGACAATCGTCCCGATCCACAGCCGACGCAGAGCGGCCCAGCAACCAGTTCCGGCAAGCCCGCCTGTGAGAAGCTCGGGCTGGGCATGACCTGCCACGAGTGCGTGGACTTTCTGCTGGACTATGTTGACGGCGCGCTCGGTGATGAGCAGAAGTTCGTCTTCGAGTCTCACCTGGCCTTCTGCCCCGATTGCACGACATATGTGCGGAACTATCGCCAGGCTGCGGCACTGACCGCGGGGCTCAATCGATCCAGCCGCCCGCTGCCAGGTCCGGACGTTCCGAAGGGTCTGGTCGAGGCGATCCTGAAATCTCGCAAGAGCGAGCGCTGAACACTTCAATGTGAAGATCTCGACAGGGCGCCGCTTCTCAGAGCGGCGTTTGTGCGCGCAGAATGCCACTGCGTACAGGCGGACGCTCATGACACCACTTTTCTGCGATTGGTTGTCACCCCGCGGCGACCGGGTGCATCAGAAGTGTGAACGCCGACACGCATCGGCATCCAGCACGCGACCTGGACCAGCCGCGACGACACACAAGGAGTTGATCACATGGCACGCCTTCCGATTCAAGACACACAGACCGCCACCGGCAGCAACAAGGACATCTTCGCGTTCGCGCAGAAGAACCTGGGGACCGTTCCCAACCTGTTCAAGGTTCTGGCCAACTCGCCGGCCGCGCTGCAGGCGTATGCCCAGTTCAATGGCGCGCTCGCCGGCGGCAAGCTCGCCGCGCCGATCCGCGAGCAGATCGCGATCGCCGTCGCCGAGCAGAACTCGTGCACGTACTGCCTCTCGGCCCACACGGTGCTCGGCAAGCTCGCCGGGCTGAAGCCCGATCAACTCGCGGCCGCTCGCGACGGCGAGGCGTCGGACCCCAAGGCCCGCGCGGCGCTGCAGTTTGCCCGAGCCGTGCTTGCGAGTCGTGGCGGGGTGAGTGAGCGCGACGTACAGACGCTTCTTGCCGCTGGGTTCACGAGCGCCGAGGCCGCCGAGATCGTCGCGCATGTGGGGCTGAACGTCTTCACCAACTACTTCAATCGCGCGTTTGACGTCGACGTGGACTTCCCGCGCGTCGAGGCCCGCAAGCCCGCGGCGGTCTGAGCCGCAGACGCTCCTGAGTTTTTCTGACACCCTGTCGCCGGCCCGGAATGCACTCTTGGCCGGCGTTTTTTCTTGGTCGATCACGCGCCCGCAAACCAGTTCGCACTCGTGCCAACCTCGCCCTTCAAAGGCACATTCAGGGTCATCGCGGAAGTTGGTGCGGTTTGCGGCGTGACACCCACTGCGACGAGCCCCCGTCGGTTTCACGCCCGCCCTCGGCAACTCGATGCCACCTGACGAAACGACGCGACCTCAGCGCCTCGCCCCAACGGGGCGACGGCTTGTAGCCACGGGTGCAGCGGCGACGCGGCGGCCGTCAGGTCGCCCGCCGACGCGGAACCCGTGGAAGGCGTGATGATCTGATGGGGCCGCCCCGGAGGGGCGGAGGCCGCGACGACACGCGCCTGTTGCTATGATTGCGTCATGTCGTACTCCGTAATCCCTAAGAACTGGCATCCCGTTTTCGGCGACTTCGTGTTTGAGCCTGGGTTGATCCGTTTCAACGGTCGCGAGTTGCCCGTGCAGGAACCCACAGAGACGGAAACAGGTCCCAAGCCCATGGTGGGACTTGCTATGTGTGAACTATTCTTTGGGGGCGGGAAGATATCGATGACTGTGGAGTCCGAGCACACTGACTACATTCCCGCAGTTCAAGCAGTGCTGTTCCGGGATCCTGCTACAGATGCCCGCCTTTCCGCCGGATTCAACAGCCAGGAGACGAACTACAACTTTACCTTGAACGAGTTCCTTCTTCATCCAAGAGAAGGCGCACGGCAAGGGTGGAACATGTTGGCTGGTACGGGCACTCTTGTTCGGGAAGCCGGTCGTGCGTACAAGCTAGTCATACAGCAGCACGCGTCAAACGTTGAGATTAGCGTGGATGGCGTCATCATGCTGCGCCATCGACTTGGGTCTTCTCTGCCGCCGACCCAGTGCGGCCTGTTTTGTCAGAGCAAATCGGAAGTAAGGGTTCGTGACTATCAGGTTGAGGCCGCAAAGCGCAAAGTATTCGTAGTGATGCAGTTTAGTTCTCCGTTCAACGAGCTTTATGCGGAGGTCATAAAGCCGGTCGCCTCTGGATTTGGACTCACGGTGGAGCGAGCGGACGAAGTCGCTGGGCCTGGGGTCATCATCGCAGACATCGTCCGTAAGCTTGTCGAAGCTGACATCGTGGTTACCGATCTCACTCCGCAAAACGAAAACGTCTTCTACGAACTCGGCTTCGCGCATGGCATTGGAAAACCCACGATACTGATTGCTGATCGTGGCAAGAAGCTGCCGTTTGACGTCTCACCGTTTCGCACGCTGTTTTATGACAACACTATCGCAGGCAAGAGTCAGGTTGAAGAGGGGCTCAAGAAGCACCTTGCCGCCATCTTGAATCCGCAGGGCTAGGCCGGAAACGAACTCTCCCGCCCCTGCCGGGGCGGCACTCGCTCACGCATCGTCTTCCACGGGTTGCGCTGGCCGCTGCGCGGTAGCGCTTCACCCGTGGCTACATACCGTCGCCCCGTTGGGGCGAAGCGGCACCCCCCGCCGCCGCCCCCGCCTCACCCCGGTCCTGAACCCCGTCCCCCCCGCCCCCTCCTCACCACCCACCGCACCGCCGACCACACCCCGGCGAATCGATACGTGGGATCCACGTACTTTTCGATCACATAAAACGCACAGTAGTACGCCCGGCAGAAGCTCCAGACCGCCACCACGTGCAGCACCACCTGCTGCCACGGCTCGCACCGCAAGGGCGCCACCATCAGCGACGCAATCAAGACCCCCGACGCCAGCACCCCCACCCTCCCAGCACCACAAACAGCCACCCCTTGGCGATGATCCACGCGGGTGAGCGGAGGTCTCGAAAGAGTGTGTGTGCATGCACCAGTCCCGATGCGCATCGGATGGGCGTTCGGTTTCAGGGCGTTCTGAAACCATCTCCCCGCCTACGCCCCTACTCGCCATCCCCTACCCCCGCGCCGCCGTCAACCGCCGCTGCACCCGCAGCCCCGCGACCACGGCACACAGCGTGCTCGCGAAGACCACGCCAAGGTTCACCATCGCGATGGTCTGCACCGAGAGGCCCGCGAAGTACGTCGCGACCGCCGAGATCGCGATCGCCACGCCGCCGACGACGAACCATGCGCCGCCGGTGCGGTTCACGGGGTACCACACGGCCGGGTCCTTCAGCGTCGCCTCGGTCCGGAAGCCGTACAGACCGTTGGGCCGAACCTTGCCCAACATGAGCGGAATGCCGAGTGCGACAAACACGCCGGCGGCGGCCAACAAGACTCCAAGCATGAGTTCCATGGTGCGGCTCCTGTACCGATCAAACTTTAGGTGAACTTCGTGCGAACAGGCCCGATTGGCCGAGTGTTGCCGGGCGGAATGTGCAAACAAGCAAACCCGAGCAAGAGCGTGGCCGGGCCACGGGCCATGGGGTTTCCGGCTGCGTGCGCCTCCACGCCCGCACGCCTCGGAGGGTGCTTTCCATGTGTCGAATCCCCCGCGTGAAACCCCGCCCGCTTCCCTCACGCCCGGACCGCGAATAATCCGATCTACGTCGCGCCATGCCGACCCTTTCCGTTGCCACCACCACCGTCACGGGCGCCTCCCCGTTCACCCCCCACCCCCCCACCCCCACCCACCCACCCACCCCCAGTCCCAACACCATTCCAAACACGCCGCACAACCCGATCGCCGAACACCGCCCGCCGGCGCGCCAGCGCGAGCTGCCCATGGCCGTCGCGGGCAAGCACGTGTACATGATCGGCATCGGCGGGTGCGGGATGTCCGGGCTGGCACGCATGCTCCGCGGGCGCGGGGGCATCGTCTCGGGGTCCGACTCCACGCACAGCCCGTACACCGAGATGCTCGAGGCCGACGGCGTGACCGTGGGCTTTGATCAGTCCACGCCGTGGCTTCCTGAGCAGTGCGATCTGGTGATCGCTTCCGCGGCGATCCGGCCCGATCATCCGCAGGTGATGGAAGCCGAGCGCCGCGGCGTCACGGTGATGAACTATGCCGAGGCCCTCGGGCAGACCATGGTCGGGATGACCGGCATCTGCGTCGCCGGCACCCACGGCAAGAGCACCACCACCGCCACGCTCGGGTTCATCCTCGCCGAGGCGGGGCTGGATCCCAACGTCATTGTCGGGGCCAACTGTTCGCACTTTGGCAACACCGGGTTTCGGCTCGGGGCACAGGCGATCCCCCCGGGCAAGGGTCGCGGCGAGCCGGGGCTGCTGGTGGTCGAGGCGTGCGAGTACAACCGCAGCTTCCACAACTATTCGCCCAAGATCGCGGTGATCACGAGCGTCGAGGCCGACCATCTGGATGTCTACGGCTCGCTGGAAGAGGTCGTGAAGAGCTTCCACGAGTTCGCCAAGCTCATTCCCGCTGCGAGCAAAGGTGGCGTGCTGCTCATCGCCGACCAGAACGCGCATCGGCGCGAGGTCTGCGCCGGGCTGGAGTGTGCGGTCGAGACCATCGGCTGGTCGCCGAGCGCGGATTGGTCGGTGCAATATGAGCCCGAGTCTCGCCGAACGGGGCTGATTCGTAAGGGCCAGGGACTGGTCGCGGCATGGGTGACGGCTCTGCCCGGCGATCACAACGCGATGAACTCGGCGACCGCCTGCGTGCTGGCGATCCACGCCGGCGCCGACGCCGACACGTGCGCCCGGGCACTCACGCAGTTCAAGGGCATCGATCGTCGCATGCAGCTACTCGGCGAACGCTGGCTGCTGGGAGCGTCGTCCGGAGTCAAGGTCTATGACGACTACGGGCACCACCCCACCGAAGTGGAAACCACGCTCAGAGCCCTTCGCGCATTCGAGCGACCAGAGCAACGCGGCGGGCGGCTGATCTGCGTCTTCCAGCCCCACCAGCACTCGCGCACACGCCACCTGCTGGAAGAGTTCGCCTCGGCGTTCAGCGAGGCCGACATCGTGATCGTGCCACACATCTATTTCGTGCGAGACAGCATCGAGGAAAAGACCAAGGTCACCGCCGCCGATCTCGTTGATCGCCTCCGCTCCAAGGGTGTGCAGGCGATGCACCTGTACCCATTCGAGGCGATCATCGAGCAGCTCGAAGTCGTCTGCCGATCGGGTGACGTCGTGGTCGTGATGGGCGCGGGCCCGGTCGACACCGTGGCCCGAGGATTCCTCGAAGCGGGCCAGGCCGGCACCAGACCCGCCGGGCGCATCGGAAGGGCGGGATCATGAGCATCGCCGAGCCGCCCGTGCGGAGTGAACCCGTTGAAATCACGCACAACGCCCCCATCCCGACCTGGTTCGGAATCGGCGGCGGCGCGGATCGCTTTGCTACGCCGACGAGCGTCGCCCAGCTTCTGGAATGTCTGCGCATCGATCCGCATCTGCGCATCCTTGGCGACGGTGCGAACCTGCTTGTCGATGACGACGGCGTGGGCGAACTTGTCTGCTCGCTCTCGGCACCCGCATTTGTCGCGGTTGAGTGGAACGATCGCACGGGGCTCATCCGCGCCGGCGCTGGGGCCAATCTGCCCAAGCTGATCACCGAGTCGGTACGCCGCGGCCTGGGCGGGATCGAGGGCCTCGGCGGAATCCCCGCGTCACTCGGCGGAGCGATCCGCATGAACGCCGGTGGTGCCTTCGGTCAGATCGCCGACGTGGTCAAGACGGTGCGCGGCGTCGATCGCCTCGGCCGCTCGATCGAACGCGCTCGCGAGCAGATCGACTTCAGCTACCGACACTCCGGACTGGACGATCTCATCATCACCGAGATCGAGCTCCAGCTCAGGCCCGGCGATGGCCCTGCCCTTCGCGCCAAGCTCAAGGACGTGATGGAATACAAGAAGGGCTCGCAGCCCATGGCCGACCGCTCGGCGGGGTGCGTGTTCAAGAATCCGACGCTGGATCAAGCGGTGCCGGAGATCCCCGGCACCGCCCCGGGCCAGCGCGTGAGCGCGGGGATGCTCATCGACAAATCCGGCGGCAAGGGCACGCGTGTCGGCGGTGCAAGCGTGAGCGAGCGGCACGCGAACTTCATCGTCACAGACTCCGGTGCCAAGGCCCGGGACGTCATCACGCTGATGGAACAAGTCACTCGCCGCGTGCAATCTGCGTTCGGCGTGACCCTGGTCCCCGAAGTGGTTGTCTGGCGTCGGTCATAACCACAGAGACACAAAGGGTCACAGAGCGACACTGAGGAAGGACGATACGTGAGCGCGAAGCCATTTGCGGCCGAGGATGCCGTGAGTAGCCAGATCATCGGGGTCGCGATCGCTGTGCATAGGGCGATGGGGCCGGGGCTACTCGAAAGCGTCTATCACGAGTGCATGCTGATCGAACTCGCCGATGCGGGTCTCGAAGTCCTCACCGAAGTCAGCGTGCCGATGGTGTACAAGAATCGCACCCTGAAGAATCACCTGCGGCTCGATCTGCTCGTCAACGATCTGGTCATCGTTGAGATCAAGGCCACCGAAAAGCTCCTCCCCATCCACGACGCCCAGCTTCTGACCTATCTTCGACTCACGGAAAAACGCCTCGGCCTCCTGCTCAATTTCAACCTCCCCGTGCTCAAGGATGGCATCCGAAGACTGGTTCTCTAACACGCTTTCCTCGACTTCTTCGTGCACCTCCGCACTCTCTGTGTCTCTGTGGTTCTGTATCTCGCGAGCTCCCCATGCCCTCCATCCTCGTCCTTGGCGGCGGCCCAGATTCCGAACGTGAAGTCTCGCTGAAATCAGCCCACTTCATTGCGCTCGCCCTTCGCGAGAGCGGAAGGTTTTCCGCCGTCCACAACCAAACCATCGATCGTCTTACCAGCGACGACCTGAAGAAACTTCCCGGCGACATCATCTTCCCCGCACTCCACGGCGGATGGGGCGAGGGTGGCCCGCTGCAGGACCTGCTCGAAGCCGACGGCCGCCCGTTCGTCGGATCCATGTCCCGCGCCGCCCGCCACGCGATGGACAAGATCGCCACCAAGTTCACCGCACGTGGGCTTGGCATCCGCACACCCGACGTCCACATCCTCGACCTCCGCGATGGCGTCTGCCCGCTCCCCTTTCCGGTGGTCATGAAGCCCGTACACGAAGGATCGACCGTCGGACTGTTTGTCTGCCGATCCCCACAGGATTGGTCCGAAGCCTGTGCCACGATCGCGGATCAGCGGGCCACAGCGGGCGAAGATCGCGTCTACATGGTCGAACCCTGCATCCAAAGGCCGAGCGGCAAGAAAGCCCGGGAACTCACCGTCGGCATCATCGATGGCGAAGCCCTGCCCGTCATCGAGATCACCCCCGCGACCGAGCTCTATGGCTATGAAGAAAAATACACCCGCAACGACACGGCCTACGTCGTCGCCCCCCTGCTGCCGCCCGGCGTGACCGAGCGCATCCAGGCCCAGACTGTTGAGCTTGCCAAGTCGATGAACATCCGGCATCTCGCCCGGGCCGATTTCATGCTTGACGCTGACAATGACGGCCCAAACGCCGAGTTCGCCCGCGCCTGGTTCCTGGAGATCAACACCCTCCCCGGGTTCACGGATCACTCGCTCGTCCCGATGGCGGCCCGTCACGTCGGGATGCCCATGCCGGCTCTCTGCGCCAAGCTGGTAGACATGGCGATCCGAGACCATCACAGGCCATAGCCGCCGGCCCAAACCCCCGCCCAGTTCCACCCCAAAAAACCGGGGTGATCTGCCCACGATGGTCGATACGATCAGCTTGCGGCGGAGGCCCGCGCCGATCCGCTGCGCCCGCCGATCGCGCCCGCTTGCCGACAGACCAACGCTCAATGGCCCCGACCGAATCCACACCCGCTCCCGCACCCAGCACCTCCGAGCCGTCGGAAGATGTTGCACCCAAGCGCTGGGTGGGCGTGGTGTCGACGATCACGAGCGTGCTGCTGCTGCTCACGCTGCTGGCCACGATCGTGGTAGCGCATCCCATTCTCAAGGGCCGAGCCGCCGATCTCGGATCCGCGGAGCCGCGCGTGTCGTTCTACTGGCCCCCGCTGGCGGGTCTCAACTCTTCAGACCCGCTCACCCCTGGAGGCGAGCCGCGAACCTGGATCAATGCCGAGATTCGCGGCGATCTGGAGCGGCTGGTGCTCAAGCGACTGACCAAGGACCCGTTCGATCGCGCCGGCCTGATCGCCGCCCGCGAAGAGCTCATTCGCACGGGTTGGCTGAAAGATGATCTGGTGCTCGTGCGTGACGAAGACGGCCTGGTCCGCATTGGCGGCACATGGCGCGTGCCCGTCGCCGCGGTGCGCTTTAATGACCGCGATCATCTTGTCACCAGCGTCGGGGAGCTCCTGCCGCTCAGCTATGGCCGCGATACGTCCGGGTTCAAGGTGATCCTTGGCGTTGCCACTCCACCCCCAGAGCCCGGCAAAGTCTGGATCGGCGGCGAGGTCCAGGCCGCACTGAAGCTGCTCGCCCATCTGGCCGCCGTTCAAGGCGTGCATCAGATCGCCGCGATCGATACCACCGAGTTCTCCGCGTCGCGCTCGCTCTCGATCCTCACCGACCGCAGCAACCGCATCCTCTGGGGCGGCCCGGTCGATGTCTTCAGCCCCGGACAGGCCCCCGCCACGACCAAGCTCGCCCGGCTCTCACGCATCTACCGCGAGCACGGCCGCGTAGACGCCTCGCGGTCCATGCTGGATGTCCGCCTCGCCGACGGGGTGTACGTCCACGACACCTCGGGTGTCCTGGCCCGCGCCGATGAAGCCGCATCGCATACGACCGATCGATCGGGCTCCCGGGTGCGCCGGTGAATGCCGGGCCATCCGGAGATGTTCCCCCGCCTCCTCCGCCTCCTCCGCCTCCTCCCGCAGGCGATTCAGATCTATCACCCGATCGACGCAATGACGAGCCCACGCCGCCGCGGCCACCATTGACACCCGACGACTACGACATCGTGCCCGGGCTCGCGCTCGATCGAGACAGCACCGCGAATATCAGCGATCCGCCGCCGGATGATTCCGCTCCGCTGTTCGAAGACCCGCTGGCGACAACGCCCATCTCACTGCGCGATGAACTGATCGGGCCGAAGAATCGTCCAGACCCGTGGGCGCACCGCCGCGGCGAACCGCGCACCTTCGCGTTCTTCTGGACGATGTTCATCCTGATCGCCGTCGCCGGCAGCGTGATGTGGGTCGCCCGTTACGCGGCCCTCACCACCGGGGCCTATGCACCCGCCGCCAGAATCATGCTCATCGTCGTCGGTGTGGGCATGACGCTCCTGTGGCCCATGGTCCGGTTGAGCCAGGCATCGCCCCCGCGACCAGTGCCATTGCACGCGCTGATCGACACGTGGATCGTCCTGCTACCGATCCAGGTCGTCCTGTGGCCGCTCGTCTTTCTCGCGGGATGGCCAGCCAGCATCGTTCTGGGCGTTGCGGGAAACTTCCTCGCCTGGGGACTGCTCACCGGCGGCGTGCTCGCGATCGCACTCAGCGGGCCCACACCCCCACTGCAACACCCGCGCGATCCGCGACTGGTCGGTCGGACACTCTGGATGCTGTCCATGGTGGCACTCACCCTCGGCGCTCCGCTCATCATTCTGCTCTTGCGCGTGGCGAGTCCCGATGGGACCTTCGAAGATCGACTCAGCATGTTCTCGCCGTTGACCAGTGTGGCGGTGCTGACCGGCCGGGGCATGCTCGGGCCGCAGAATCCGATCGCCGCCTGGCAATGGGAGTGCATTCTGGCGGTCCTGCTGGCGGGATGCGCGGCGTGGGTCTTGGCGTTTGTTCGGGATCGGCTTGGCAAGGCCAGTTCCGACGCGTAGATTTATCCACTCTCTGCCCCCCTCAGAACAGCCAAGGGGACGTTTCCAGCGCGAGCCGTGCTCGCGCCGATGTGTTGTTGAGTTCATTGAAATCGCCCAGTTGAGCCGGAGCCGCCCATGGAGTTCGTGACCCCCGAGGAAAAAGTCCAGCTTGAGGCCAAGCTCCGCACGCTGGTTGAGAATCGGCCCGCGCTCTCCAAACGCATCGCCGAGGCACGAGAACTCGGCGACCTGCGCGAGAACGCCGAGTATCACGCCGCACGCGAGGATCAGGGCCTGCAGGAAGCCGAGATCCGCCGTCTGGAAGAACGCCTGAGCAAAGTCCAGGTCGTCGGCGATCAGCAGAAGGGCATCGGCGTGGTCTTCGTCGGCGCCACCGTGCGCATCCAGGAAGTCGGATCCGACGAGATCGAGACTTTCCGCCTCGTCGGCGAGCACAGCGGCGGCAGCGCGGGCGGCGACGTCGTTGAGGCCACCGTCTCAAGCCCCTTCGGTGAAGCTCTCCACAAGGCCCGCATCGGCGAGGTCATCGCCGTCCGCGGGCCACGCGGGATCAAACGCTTCGAGATCAAAGAGATCCTCTGATCGAACAACTGAACCACACGCGTTTGGTGGCACAGGCGTCCCGCCTGTGGATCCCTGCCCTTCATCCCACGCGAGCAAGCAGTTCTTCCGCGATGATCCGCTCATACCCGCGGACAATCGCGGTGTAGTCAAACTCCGCGCGAGCCCGCGCTCGCTGACGCGCCCCGGCGGCGCATCGAGCACCCCGATCACGCACCCACTCCTGGACCCTGGTCCAGTACGCTTCGACGTTCAGCTCCGCGATCGCATCTTCGCCCACGAGCATCGCTCCGATGCGCTCAGCGTGGCCGCGACCGGCGTGCATCGCCACCACCGGCAACCCGCAGCCCATCGCTTCCAGCACCGTGTTGCCGCCGCCCTCGGGATACTCGTTCAGCAGCAGATCAGCGGCCTTCATGATCGGTCGCGGGTCGCCGAACGCGCCCGGCGTGCGCACGCGATCCGCAACGCCGTGACGTCGCATGATCTGATGCACCGGCGCAAAGTCGCCGCGTCCGACGCCCACCCACCAGCACTCAGGATGACGCGACAGAAACCGCGCAAGCGCCTCGCCAAATCCCGCGAACGTCAACCGCTTCACGAGCACGTTGCCCACGCTCAGCAGCATCACCGCATCATCCGGCACACCAATCGCTTTGCGCTGCGCCGTCGGGGCGGCATCGCACAATCGCAGGTCCGTCCCGATCGTGGCCACGCGATGCTGCCTGATACCAAGTTGCTCGAGCACCGGCGCATCATCCGCAGCCTTGCCCTCATTGTGATAGACGATCCCCGTCGCACCCCGCATGAGCAGCGGCACGCCGATGTTCATCACCAGCCGCACGGGCGCAACCCCCGCATGAACCAGCGCGGCCTGGATCGGACACGCCGGGCTCGCCACGCTCAGCAGCACATCGGGCTCAAATCCACGAGCCGCATCGAGTGCGGCGTTGCACCCATCCAGCAGCGTTCCCCGCGTGGGCACAAACTCCACCTGCGCCCCGGCCGCCCGGATCGAACGGATCACGTCCGCTCCCGCGTCGCTCGATCGCACCGTGGGTCGCTTCACAATGCTCAGCGCCGGCTCGCGCTCCGTCAGTTCTTCGCAGCAGAGCACGCACACGTCGTACCGGTTCCGATCCAGCAGTTCAACCCACCGGACAATGCTTGTTGATGCCGACTGCCCGTCGGTCAGCGCGAATGTGCTGATCAGCACGCGCGTTCGACGCGATGGCACACCACGGCTCGGCGGGTGAGCCGCCGCGCGCAGCCCTGCGGCCTCGAACACCTGCGTGTACACCCCGCTGAGCATGGCCGCCGCACGCGCTTGCTTCACGAACGCCTGCTGGTGCGCCTGAATATCGATCAGCGCGATTGCCGCCACGGCCTCGATCGCCAGCGCCCAATCTCCGGCACCGACGATCGTGCGAAGCATCTTCAGCCCGACATCCACGTGGGGCGGCATGAGCGCCACTTCGGCACGAACAATCTCCGCAGACATGACCGCCGAATCGCCCATGTCCCCCGCTATCGGACCAATCACCCTCACAGTTCAGGCCGTAATGCGACTTTGTGCCACGCGACCCGGTCGTCCCCTATCGCATCTTCAAAACCCCAGTGGCCAGAAGCACGAACATCACCAGCCCGATCACCACAGGCACTGCCAGACCGACCAGCATCAGCCAGGGGAACTTCCCACCCGAGGGTTGACGCGCGGGTAGTGGATTCATCGTGCGTACGTCCCGCCGCGTTTGCTCAGCCGGTTGTTCACGTACAGAAACTCCAGCACCAGCTCGCCCAGCACGGCTTTGTGCTGCTCGTTGCGTGTATCCATCTCCAGCTTCTTGCCAAGCTCGCCGATCGCCTCGGGCAGTCCCGGCACCAGCTTCATATTCGCATACGCATCGCTCGCGCTCACCGCGTCGCCCAGTTCCAACTTCAACCCGTTCTTGAACGCGTCGGCGATTCCCGCGAGCGCATCCACGCTCAGCCGACGCGACAGCAGCGTCTTGATCGCCTCGCCGACAAGCGCCTCGATCAGCTTGTCTTCAACGGGCTTGCCGTCCTTGCCCGTCTGCCCGTCGTCGGCGAGCATCAGCTCAATCTTGCCCCGGAGTGCGGGCGCGACCATCGCCAGGTCGCACGGACGCACACTCACCACCGGCTCGCCGGTCTTCACGCCGCGCAGCTCGGCCCCCGAAACCACGTTCTCGACCGCCGCGATCGACGCACGCACGCTCACGCCGCTGGCCTGATTGATGTGCGGGCTCTTGCGGGCCTGACGGATCGTTTCCTCGATGATCTCATGGATGATCGGCGGCAGTTCCACAGCCGTCCCGCTCTTCTTGGACGTCGCGGCACGATCCACGAACGCGTTCTCACGCGTGATCCGCATCGCCTCGCGATTGTCGCTCGGATAGTGCGTCCGCACCACCGAGCCGATGCGGTCCTTCAGCGGCGTCACGATCCGCCCGCGATTGGTGTAATCCTCCGGATTCGCGCTGAACATCAGGCAGACGTCCAGCTCCAGCCGCACCGTAAATCCGCGGATCTGCACGTCGCGCTCTTCCAGCACGTTGAACAGACCAACCTGGATGCGCGGCGAAAGATCCGGCAGCTCGTTGATCACGAACAACCCGCGATTGGCCCGCGGGATCAGGCCAAAGTGCATCGTCGCTTCATCGCCCAACGTCCGACCCTGCGCGTACTTCACCAGATCGATCTCGCCGATCAGGTCGGCGATCGTCACATCCGGCGTCGCCAGTTTCTCGACATATCGCTCACGCCGATGCACCCACCGCACCGGCGTGTTGTCGCCCCGTAGCGCGACCACCCGGCGTCCGGCACTGGTTCGAGGCACCAGCGGATCATCACGCAGTTCGACCGACGCGTCGTCGATGACGGGGATCCACTCATCAAGGAGCCCCACCATCGCCCGCAAGATCCGCGTCTTGGCCTGCCCGCGGAGACCAAGCAGAAGCAGATCGTGCAGACTCAACAACCCCGCCGCGATCTGCGGCTCGACGGATTCCCCATACCCGACAATCCCCGGAAAAAGGGGAAGCTTGGCCGCCAATCGAGCACACGCATTCTCGCGCAGCTCTTCCTTCACGGTGCGAAATCGATAACCGGCCGACTTCAGCTCGCCAAGGGAGCGAGCCGCTGGCGGCGTGCTGGGCGTTTCGATCGCATCGGGTTCTGAGAGGGGCATTCGGGTCTTCCGTTGGGGTGAGGGATATCCGAAAACCCGGCGATCAGTGACCTATTCGGGGGAATCTGCCCAGGGTTTTTCCGAGCTGTCGGTTCTTGTCGGTCTTCCCCGACACACGAGCGATCAATCCCGCTAGACTTCGGGGCATGCCCGGGGGCGGTTTCGCCAGTCTGCACACAGGGACGACCCATGAGCATTTCCATCGTACTCGATGAACTGCAAGCGACCGGGTGGTCGGGGCTGGATTCGACCGGGTGTCAGTTTGATTCTGCGGGGCGTGCGTATCCGGGTGTTCGGCGGGTTGAGCGCGAGTTCCAGGCGGCGGGGCTGGAGTTCCACATCACGCACGTCAACCAGTTCAACTGCTTTCGGGCCGAGTGGCGCGAGCCGGGAGCCACGGAGATCGCCGGCAGCGTGGTGAGCGCGTCGGAAGCCGAGGCCGCGGTGCACGCCCTGGCCCAGATGCGTCGCACGCTCGCGACGGTGTAACCGCCGCCCGCGGGGTGGACGAACCCGACAAGGACGCGTAGATTTCTCTTCTGGCCAAGCGGCCCCATCGTCTAGTCCGGTCTAGGACGCAAGGTTCTCATCCTTGAAACTGGGGTTCGAATCCCCATGGGGTCATTGCCGATGTTTGCAAAGACTTTGGGCCGTTGGATCCTGCGAAGGCAGGGTTCAACGGCCCAAAGTCGTTTTGTTCGTCACATCGCCTTGGGCAATCCAAGCGCCCGGCGGAGCGAAGAGATCTGGCCCTGGTGCCAGCCCTCGTGCCAGATGCACTTCTGCACGACGTCCAGCTTGCTGGTGGCAAAGTCGCCCGCTTCCTTGGGCAAGGGCGCGGTCGCGGCGTCGTCGTCGAGTGCCTCGGCGGCCTTGACCAGCCGCTGGTATTGATCGTCGTGCACCTTGCGCACCATGGCGTGATCCGGATACGCACCGATGTTGCTCGTGGGCGTGGAGCCCCAGCCGAAGAGCTTGTCGAACGGCTCGCCGACGGATGAGCTCTTGCCGTCGAGCATGCTGGCGAACCAGGCATAACCGGTGGCCAGGTGGCCGATCTGCCAGAGCAGGTGGTTGTCGGTCGGCGATGGCTGGGCGGTGAGCTTGTCTTCGGGGAAACCGGCGCAGAGCTTGCCGGTGTATTCGTGGCACCACGCCAGGAGTGCGAGGGCGCGGGCGATCTCGGTGCGCTGGCCGCTGGCGCTGGCGGATTTGCCGCCGCTCCCCCCCGAAGATTTCTTCGCGGGCGACTTCTTGCGGATGCGCTTGCCGGGGAGGCGCTTTGGGGGCGTGCGCTTCTTCTTGGCCATGGTCGGAACTCCGTGTGGCGGAGAGGGTGATCGGATGGAGATTCGGATCGACCCGTCATCATATCAGATCGAAGCGGCGCGATGATCGCCGCGTGCTGATCGGCGACGACGCCTGCAAACCGCACCCGATCGATCGTCGCCTCCTACCCTTGGGCCCACTGCGGCTCTGTGTTTTCGCATCGATTCCCTGACGCCACGCCCCCCAGGATTCATC
>JAIEOW010000106.1 GCA_019750095.1 Phycisphaerales bacterium | reverse complement strand
GTTTGATCCGGGGTCTAGCGTGCTGGATCTGGATCTTCGGGCCGACAACTTTGGTGCCTGGGTGCTTTCGCGCGGCCCGGGGCAACAGATTGATATTCTCTCCTTCAGCTTCGGCGCGAGCAACCCCACCAGCGTGGACGTCCCCGGACTCTCCGCGTTCAACCCCACGGCGATCTGCTCTGGCCCGGATGCCCGCACCATCTTCGCGCTCACTTCCAACCCGCACATTCTTCTGAAGATCAACACCAAGACGGGCCAGGTCACGCCGTCGTCCATGGCCGATCCGGCTTCGGCGATCTGCCTGGACACGCAGACCAACGAGGTCGTCGTGCTCTCGGCGGCTAATCGGCGAGTCTCGCGGATCGATCCCTACACGCTCGCTCCGCTGGGCACCCGTAACGTGCCGACGACCATCGCCATCGGCCCCACGCCTCGGATCGCGATCTGCCCCGTTGGCTCTTACTTGTGGCTGACCTCGGGCGTGAACACGGGCTACGGCCTCATGGGTGGCACGGGTCCGGACCTGAATGTGGTCGCGACGATCAACGCTGGTCAGCCCCTTGTCGGCATCGACACCACGCCGGGCGGCAACGTGGTGACCACCTCCGGCGGAGGCGTCGTCGAGTTCACCCAGCACGGCACGACCGTGCTGGCCTGGGCCCGGGTCAACGGCGTCAGCAAGTGGGACGGCTTCGCCGACGGCCCGATCTTCCGTATCGCCAAGAACCGCAGCAACCTCCGAGCGATCCACAACTCTCCGGAAGAGACTCGGGCGCTCCTCCCGACCAGCTTCGGACGGAGTGAACTGGACTGCCGGGCCGACTTTGACAAAGACGGCGCACTCACCATCAACGACGTCTTCGGCTTCCTGAACGCTTGGTTCGCCGGCGACATCGCGGCGGACTTCAACGAGGACAACCAGCTCGCCGTGAGCGACATCTTCGAGATGCTCAACGCCTGGTTTGCCGGGTGCCCCAACTAAGCGACCAAACCTCCAGCAGATTCAAACCACGGGGCAGGCACGCGAAAGCGGCCTGCCCCGTTTCTCGTTGTGTCAAGGATGGAGCGGATCACCGTCAGGAGTTGTCACCGATGCTGCGCGCCGTGATGTCTGCCTGTCTTCGCACGTCAGTGCGCACGATCCTTGCCGGTGGCGCGGCGAGCGCAGCAAGCAAGCCACCGGTTTGCAAGCGGATCGCCTTCCGCCCGTCTGAGGGCGGACCTCGCTGCGCCTTGGCCATCGATGGTCCGCCCTCCGCCGGGCGGCAGAAGAAACAGAAGGAGCGTGATCGGCCCTGGACCGGTGGCTTGCTCGCGTTGCTCGCCGCGCCACCGGCAAGGATCGTGCGCACTGCGTGCGAAAGGACGAGTGATCAGTTGGCGGGTGTGTTCAGTTGGAGCCAGCACCGGCTTCGGCCAGCGATTCACCAGTCCGATAACCGCTCACCGATGATCGCCGCGCCGAGTTTCATCCTGCGCGGCTCCGAACGCCGACGTTCCCGCGCATGCTCTCTCGCACACGCCGTCGTTCGATCTGTTCTGCCGGGGCCGCTTTCGAGCCGCTGGAGCAGCGGGTCGCGCTGGATGCCACGCTCCCGCTCGTGACGCTTTCGGTCACCGACAGTTTCTCCGCCGAGCGCGACAGCGACCAAGGACGATTCGTCATCACCCGCTTCGGCAACACCGACAGCCCGCTCCGCGTGAACTTCCAGATCCTCGGCACCGCGACGCCAGGCGAGGACTATCTCGCCTTGCGCGGCTTTGCCACGATCCCCGCCGGGCGTCGCAGCGTGAATATCCCCGTGGTGCCCATCGACGATCTCGCCGACGAGCCCAACGAAACCGTTCGCCTGCTGATCCTGCAAGATGGCGCGTATCGCCGCGATGAGATCAACCCGGCCAACCGCACGCTCTCGATCACCATTCAGGACGATGACAACGTGCCAACGGTCACGCTCGCCACGCCCGACGATCGCGCCGGCGAAGTCGGCAATGACGAGGCGACGTTCGCCATCCGGCGTACCGGCCCGATCGATCTGCCGCTGACGGTCACCTTCCGCATCGGCGGCTCGGCCACGCCCGACACCGACTATCAGGCCCTGCCCGTGAGCGTGACGATCCCCGTCGGCAGGCGTGCGTCGTTTCTGACGGTCCGCGCGCTCAACGATGCGGCGTTCGAGGGCGACGAGACGGTTCGGCTGACCCTGTTGGAATCCGAGCAGGGGCTGTATCAGCTCAAGTTTGATGAGCCGGGGCGGATCCGGCGCGTGGTGACGATCGCCGATCGCCCGCTGGTGACGCTGCGCGTGACCGATCCGCTGGCGACCAGCGAGCCGGATGATGTGGCCGAGTTCACCGTCAGCCGAACGGGCCTGACCGACGCCGCGCTGCGGGTGTCGTACATGCTCGAGGGCTCGGCCGTCGCCGGCACGGATTACGACCGCCCGCCACCGGTGATCACGATCCCGGCGGGCCAATCCTCGGTCCGGGTGATCATCCGGGGTCTGAGCGCGGACCTGTCGCAACCGTTCAAAACCATCCGTTTGACGCTGCGGCCGCTGCAGACGTACAACCTGAACTTTGCCGACGCGGGGACGATCAGCGCGTTCGTGACGATCATCGATGACACGGTCCCGCCGGGGGTCTGAATCGCCTAGCATGGGAAAAGCCGAACAGTTTGCGGAGTTTTTCGACCCATGCCCCACATCATCGCCGAGCCCTGCATCGGAACCAAGGACACCTCCTGCGTCGAGGTCTGCCCGGTGGACTGCATCCACCCGACCAAGAACGAGGGCGACTTCGCCACCGCCGAGCAGCTCTACATCGACCCCGACACCTGCATCGACTGCGGCCTGTGCGTGGACGAATGCCCGGTGAAGGCGATCTTTCCCGAGGAAGATCTGCCGGCGGAGTGGAAGAAGTATGTGCAGATTAATCTGGACTACTTCAAGAAGAAGTAGGCGATTGGCAGTGTCAACGGCGTGGTCGTCGAGCGTGATCTGATGTCCGCATGAGCGATTCGGCCAACCAGCCCGGCCGTCCAGCATTCGATCGATACGTCGGCATCGACTACTCCGGCGCGCAAACGCCCACTTCGAGTCTGTCCGGGCTGCGAGTCTACGTGGCCAATCGCGATGGTCCACCGGTGGAGGTACCGCCGCCTTCTGGACCAAAGAAGTACTGGACCAGACGCGGCATCGCGGAATGGCTCGTTCAGCGTCTTTGCGAGGATGAAGCGACGGTCGTCGGTATCGACCACGGGTTCTCGTTTCCGCTGAAGTACTTCGAGCGGCATGATCTGCCGCACGACTGGCCCGCGTTTCTGGATGACTTTCATCGCCATTGGCCGACGGACGATGACAACACCTCCGTCGACTTTGTTCGAGACGGCGTCTGTGGCAACGGAGCCGCTCGTTCCGGCGATTCCAAATGGCGCCGCATCACCGAGATGCGGGCACTCGCGGCCAAGTCGGTGTTCCACTTTGACGTGCAGGGTTCGGTCGCAAAGTCGACGCACGCCGGTCTGCCCTGGCTCAGGTACATCCGCCAGCGATTGCCGGGGCGCGTGCATTTCTGGCCGTTCGATGGCTGGGCACCGGGCACCGGGCGATCCGTGATCGCCGAGGTCTACCCAGCCCTGTTCAGTCGGGCGTTCCCCCAGGGTGACCGCACATCCGATCAGCATGACGCCTGGGCCGTCGCCGAGTGGATGCGACGTGTTGATCTTTCGGGTGGCCTCGGCGAGTTCTTCGCGCCAGATCTCTCAGAAGCGGATCGGGCCGCGGCCATGGTCGAGGGCTGGATCTTGGGGCTTCGGTGAGCTGGGTGGTTGGTGGCACTTTTCAACGCGGTCTGTGAAGTCGGGCCACCCGCCAGCGTTTCAAAGGTGATCGGGTCAAAGGCCTGTTGCGTTGTAATGTTGCCACGGATGGCGTTGCCCGCGACGATGGCGTTGATGGCAAACTCGCCGAGGACGGTGAATGGTGGTGTTGCGGGTGGAAGGTCGGCCGCGGTGGCGGTGATGTCCGAGGAGATGATGCCGCCGGTGACTTGGCCCGTGTTGGGATCTGTCACGCCACCTGCTTCGATGCGGAAGACCCTGCCAACGTCGATTCGTCCGGTGATGTTCTGGCTCGCCGCGATCACGAGCGTTGTCGCCTGCTGAAGAGCGTTGTCGGAGAAGGTGATCGCTTGCCCCGGGGCCGCTTCGAGGCTGGTTACGCCGAAGGGAAGGGGAGCGGTTGCGAACTGGGGCAGCGCGGAGACGCTCGCCCCGGCGATCAGAAGTGTCACACGAGCCGCTGGATTGGTCAGAGTTCCTTGGATGGTGACTGAACCGACAGCGACGATCGGGTTGCCGCCGCTTTGCGTTGCGACATCGAACACAGAAACGACCGTGCTTTGCGATACATTTCCGAGGTCGATGGTGATGGCCGATCCGCCGGCATGTGCACTGATGATTTGGCCATCGCGACGCACGGCGATGGACTGTGCAGATGCCTGCGTAGCCACGCCGGACAACACCAAACCGGCCAAAAGCCCGAGACTTCTCCAAGTCATGTATGTCTCCTTCTCCGAAAGAGAACGCCAGCACCGACCATCAACAAGATGGTCGTCGTTGGCGAAGGAACACTGGATGCGATCCGAAAACCTTGACTGAAAGCCGAGTATGTTGGGAAAATGCCGCCGAAAACATCAATTTTGTCCACGACGAGCGGTCCGCTGTACCAGTAACTGCCTTCAAAGAGCCGGTTGTTGGGCTGTTGCGGCGTAAACTGAATGACCTCTTCCGTCCACTCCGACGTCCCGCCAGCGGTGTCATACAACCCCCAAGGGCTGGTAACATTTGAGTATGCCCCCAGCGGCACGTCTCCAGGTGAGAGGTTCGGGAACGCCCAGCCACCGGCATTCGCTTGCCCCAGTGATCCCGGGGCGAGCGAGGACGGCGGGCCGGAGATCGGCACGGTGTCACTGGTGATCGAGTACTTCCACCATCCACCCTGATCTGGTCCGTTCTTATTCGGGTCGTAGTGTGCGGCCTTGAGCCACTCGTCCCAGCTTGGAATCCAGTACCGCGCGCCGGGCGAGCGTGTGACCTGATCGGTGAAGATGTTGCCGAAGTACCCAAACGTGCTCACGTCATACGCCCCGCTCTCAAACGCCGCGAGGTCGCTGGACTTGCCGTTGTGGAGCCAGTTGCAGTACATCGCGGCCATGCGCCAGTCGATGTTGCCCACCGGCAGCATCTCGCGTCCGGGCAGCACCTGCCAGCGGCGCCCGCCCGAGTTCTGTGCCGTCGCCGAGCTTGCGCCCCAAAAATCCGGCGGGACCAAGTGCGGCGACTGATTGCCGCCGGGTCGATCAAACGCGGCGTTGAAGAACTCAACCCACTGAGCCGTGGTGACCTCAAACTTGCCGATGGAGTATTCGTAGTTGACCCGCCCGCGCCCGATGGCACGATCATCCGGCGTGCCATCGCCCGGCCAGGGTGCATTGCCGACGGCTCGGATGCGGGCGAAGTCGATGCCGGAGTTTGGGTCGATATCGGCGCGGGCTGATGGGGCCGCGACACTTAGAGCGATGGCCAGTGGAACGACGCCATAGCGAGAGAGCATCTGAGGCCCCTTGTTGACCGGATCAGGAACACGCCCAACCGATCTCTCCCCAGATACGCAGATTACCACGTGCCCAAGCTCTTACAAGATGAATAAAAGCAATTAGCAGGATGTTTACAACGGCGATTATGGACTTGATTATCGGAATCGCCGACGATCCTGCGCCGCTCCCCAGAACGTCGCTTGTCCATGCGAAAAACGCCGCCCAAGGCCCGTGGCCTTCGGCGGCGTTCATTGTGGTGCACGATGTCTTGATTCCGCTTGCCCGCTCAATCCTCCGGCACATGATCGCTCGTCACGATCTGGCGGAAGCGCTGCCTCAGCTTGGCCGTGATCGGGCCTTCGCCATCAGAGATCTTGAAGTCGCCCACGCTGTGCACGGCGATGATCTCCGCGGCCGTGCCGGTCAGGAACAGCTCATCAGCACCGAGCACCTCATCCAGCCGCATGAGCTTCTCGACCACGGGGATGTTGCACTCCTTGGCGAGGGTCTCCATGACGAAGCGGCGGGTGACGCCTTCCAGCAGGCCCGACTGGCCGCAGACGCTGGGGGTGGTGTAGAGCGTGCCGTTCTTGATGATGAAGATGTTGTCGCCGGTGCACTCGGTGACAAAGCCGTCGGTGGAGAGCATGATGGCCTCATCGCACCCGGCGTCGATCGCCTCGCACTTGGCGAGGATGTTGTTGAGATAGTTCAGCGACTTGATGCGCGGATCGAGGCAGGCGACCGGCGTCTTGGGGCGCTGCGCGACGATGACCTTCATGCCGCTCTTATAAGATTCTTCGGAGTACAGCCGGATCTGGTCGGCGATGCAGATGACGCCGGCGACGGGGCAGCGGCGCGGATCAAGCCCCAGCGTGCCAAAGCCGCGGGTGACCACGAGACGGATGTAGCCTTCCTGCAGCCCGTTGGCGGCGATGGTGTCGCGCATGATCTGTTCCATCTCCTTGGGAGAGACGGGGATCTTGAGGAGGATCTGCTCGGCGCAGCGATAGAGCCGTTCGAGGTGCTGCCCGCACTTGAAGATTCGGCCGCGGTAGATGCGGATGCCCTCAAAGACGCCGTCGCCATAGAGCAGGCCGTGGTCATAGACGCTGACGACGGCGTCGCGCTTGGGGAGCAGCTTGCCGTTGACGTAGATCAGCGGCTTGTCACCCGGATCGTCGTTCCAATGGGCGGTGAGGTTGGCCGGCGCGGCCTGCTGCTGCGCGGCGCCGTTGGTGGCGTTCGGGCGAGCGGGCTTGGTCGCGGTGGTGCTGGACATGGCAGGAACCTCAAGGAAACGGTGCGGACGGGCCGAATCGCGACGGTGCGACAGCGGCGTGAATGACAGTCCATGATATCGGGGCGACCAGCAGAAACGTGCTTCGGGGTTTCTAGGGCTCTCTAGATCGGCCGACCCGGGGGATCACGCCAGTCCAGCGGTCGGCGAAGCGTCAAACTGGACGATATCGGGATCTCATCGGGCAGTTGACTCTGCGCGAGCATGTATTGGCGGATGCGGACTTTGCCACCAGCGGCGGCTTCCAGTTCTCTATTGGGGCGGTTCGGTGGGAAAGCCATCCAGACCGACTTTGGCGGAAAACGGCGAGGCACGGCGAGGATCGGCGCGAGGAGGTCGCCATCGCCCGATACCACGATTGCAACATCGAAGCGATCGTCCACGCAATCAAGCAGGAGCTGTGTGGCAATGTTGACGTCGGTCTTCTTCTCGCCGTTTTCTACTCGAGACTTACAACACCGCTCGCAATAGTAGGTGTGTGACCGATAGTGCCCAAAGAACATTTCAAGGCCTCCTCTGGAGGCGAGAGCGTCGAGATAGACGGATTGCCTTTGGACTTTGTCCGGGGGGCCATTGACTCGGGAGGTAAAATACTTGACGCCCACCAGGGTCTGGTGTGACCGGGCGAGCTGCCGAGCGAAGAGCGGAATATCCAGCCAGTAGTATTTCCGCCAGCGGCTTGTTCTCAGGCCGTAGTACAGGTTGAATCCGTCGATATAGGCGATTACGCGCTGAATTTGGCGATCCTTGAACTGGTTTACAGCCCAAACGTACGATATTCTGTATTCACCTCGCTGGAGATAGCATCTCCAGCCCCCGCCCCGCTTTTGCGGGGCGGTTTGTTTTTGATGATGGCGTGATCAACTCACGCCGTGCGAACATCGGCCTGCAGCTTGCCCTTGGCCGCCGCGACAACGGTTTCCACCTGCGGCGAGACCTCGTCGTGGGTCAACGTCCGCTGCTCATCGCGGAATCGCATGCGGAACGTGACCGACTTCTTGCCCGCGCCCGCCTGGGCGCCGCGATAGGTCGTGACAAACGCCCAGCTTTCCAGCTTTGGCACGCTCAGCGATCGCACCAGATCATCGATCGTCGTCCACGACACCGTCTCGGCGACGATCAGCGACAGATCGCGCTCGATGCTGGGAAATGCGGGCAACGCCTGCACGGTGGCCTTCGGCGGATAGAGCGCGACCAGCGCGGCGAGGTTGATCTCGGCGCACACCACCGGCATGCCCAGGCCGTGCTCGGCCTGCACCGCCGGGGCGATCACGCCCATCACACCCACGCGCTGGCCGTTGATCGTCACCTCGGCGCACGCGGCGGGGTCATACGCGCTCACCGGCGGCTTGTCGGTCGGGATGATCTCCACACGCACCGATTCGCCCCCGAGCGCCCTAGCGACGGATTCGATCGTGCCGCGCACCATCCGCACGGCGTGCTGCTTCTGCTCGAGGAGCTTTGCCCCGGCCGGAAAGCAGCAATCCGCCAGCAGCGCGAGATTGATCGTCTCGACTTCCTTCCCCCGCGTGCCCTTGGCGCTGCCGGCGGGTGCGGGGGCCTCGGCGAAGACGCTGGAAATCTCGTACAACCGAAAGCCCGATGAGCCCGAGCCCACGCCGCCCGCGCTCCCGTCGGGGGTCACGCCGCGATCCTGATTCGCGCGTCGGCAGGCGAGCATGCTGATCAGCGCGCTTGGCCGCAGCACCGGGTCGGCCTTCCGCCGATCGTCGCAGACCTGCAGCATCTGCAGCTCTTTGGGCACAAACGCCTTCGCCGGCTTGGTGCCGACAAACGTGAACGTGATCGTCTCGTAGAACCCAAGCCCCGTTAGTACGCCCGCGAGCGCGTCCACGGCTCGTTCCGACACCTGCGGCGGCGCGATCCGCGTCGGCACCAGTTCGTGCACCGGCAGCTTATCAAGCCCCACGCTGCGGGCGATCTCTTCGATCAGATCGATCTCGCGCGTCAGGTCCGGGCGATGCACGGGGATCGTGCACGCGAGCACCGGCTCTCCGCCCGATGCACCGGAAAGCTCCGGCCGCGCGCTGATCTCGTGTGATTCCAGCATCCGCTGCACGTCGGCGGTCTTCAGTTCCAGCCCGATCATGCTCCGGCAGCGCGCCGGGCGCAGCTTGACGGCCAGTGGCGGCTGATTCTCAGCACCCGTGCCCGCGTGGATCACGCCCGGAAGCAACCGGCCGCCCGCGAGCTTGGTGATCAGCGTCGCCAGCCGCTTCGCCGCAGGCTCGATCGTGCGAGCATCAACGGTGCGTTCAAAGCGATAGCTCGCGTCGGTGCGGATGCCGAATCGCCGCGCCGCACGGCGGATCTCGACTGGCGCCCACGTTGCGGCTTCCACCAGCACGTCCACGGTGCGTTCGGTCACACCCGTGTGCAACCCGCCCATCACGCCCGCAAGCGATACGGCCCGCCCGCCGTCGGTCTCGTCGGCGACGACAATCTCATCGCCCTTGAGCTCGATGGTCTTGTCATCGAGCATGACCATTTTCTCGCCCTTGACCGCCGTGCGGATGATCAGCCGTGCCTTGCCCGTCGCGTCGGTGGCGATCGTCGAGAGATCAAACACGTGTGTGGGCTGGCCATACTCAAAGGCCACAAAGTTCGTCAGATCGACCACGTTGTTGATCGATCGCAACCCGACGGATTCCAGCGCGGCGACCAGCCACTTGGGTGATGGCCCAACCTTCACCCCACGAATCACCCGCGCGGTAAACAGCGGACACGCCTCGGGTACCCGATTGTCCACGCTCAACACCGCGCCCACATCCTGCGACGAGCCCGCCGACGACACCGGCGCATCGGGCTCATTGAACCAATGAAACGTGCGGTTCGGCGCGGGCAGTTTCAGTGCCCGTCCCGTCGCTGCGGCCAGCTCTCGCGCCACGCCGATATGGCTCAGCACGTCCCCGCGGTTGGAAGTCACCTCAACATCCAGCAGCGCGTTGGGAGCATTGCCCAGCGCTGGCAGCTCCGTGATCGACTCCAGCGGAAACCCCGCAAAGGTGAGGGCGCGCTCGGCGTCGGCGGCGGAAACATCGCCGGGTTCCAGATACTCGTTCAACCAGCGGAGCGCGATCTTCATAGGGGAGCACAGGATAGGGGCCTGAAGGCCATCAGTCGGCGTGACGTGCTGCATCGGAGGCACAGGCCTCTGGCCTGTGTGCCGAACCCACATGACATACACAGGCGAGACGCCTGTGCCACCACGTGATACCTCCACGAAGTACACTCCGGGCGTGAAGCCGATCATCCTCGCCGTTGCCGTCGCTCTCGCCACCACGCTCTCCGGCTGTGCCGGGTCCGCCGCGCGTCTGTCTGACGCGGCCACCTTGCCCCAGCGCGCCCCCGAAGACTTTGGGCTCACCATCACCGTCATGGGGCCGGTGCGGTCCGGGGGCGACGCGGCATACGCCAGTCTCGGCGCCAAGCTCCGCCCCGGTCGCTACGTCATCGAGCCCGATCGGTCCCTCCGCGCCGCCCTCGGCCCCGCCGCCGATGACGCGGCCTATCCGCCGCGAACCCGTCGCCTGAACGCTCAGGAGATGGACGAAGTCTGGGCGCTGGTGCGTTCCAGCGGCGTGCTCTCCGCCGACCACGAGGCCTCGGCCAGCCGTGCGCCCACGCTCGACCAGGCCTCTGGCCGAACCGTGTATGTCGTCACGACCGGTGCCCTGGGCGGGCGCCGAATGGTGGTGGTGGATGTCGAGCCCGAACCCGCGCCGAGCGCCGCGAGCGTTCAGCCCCTGGTCGAACGGGTCGCCAACCTGGCCTGGGTGAAATAGCCCCCGGTCGCCCGCGGCGTGAAGTCGACCCCGCAAACGGTCGATAACCGCGGCATGCGTGCCGTCCGCCCAGATCTCTCTCCGCCGCACTCACCTCGCGTGGTGGCCGACGCGCGCGAGCCCGAGTGTGGCGCGGGCGAGGCCCTCGTGCGCGTGACCCGCGTCGTCCTCACGCCTGCGGATGCCGCCTGCGTCGAGCACGGCCACTTTCGCGGCGTGCTGGGCAGCCAGTTTGCCGGAGTCATCAAAAAAATCAACGTGCCCGACGGCGCGCCAGCGTCGATCAGCGCCCGAAAGGGCTGGATGGGCAAACGCGTGGTCGCGGCTCCGTCGATCGCCTGTGCGTCGTGCGATCTCTGCCGCGGCGGGCTCAGCGTCCACTGCCGCGCACGCAAGGTGCTCGGCATCCATGATCGCGACGGCGGTCTATGCGACATGGTCAGCGTCCCGCTGGGTGCGCTGCACCTGGTGCCGGATTCGGTCGACGACCAGTGCGCGCCCTTCGCACACATGGTCTCCGGTGCGCTCCACGCGGCGAACATGCTGCGGTCCGAGCAGAAGTCCTTCATCACGGTGCTCGGCGACTCGGCCTCTGCACTGGTGTGCGCGCAAGTGCTGGCCCGCATGAACGCGGCCGTCCGCCTGCTCTCGCCGCGCACCGATCGATTGCGACTCTGCGAGCGTTGGGGCATCAAGCACCGGGCCATCGATGAACCCGGGCGCCGCCAGGATCAGGACGTGGTCGTCGATTGCACCGGCAGCAGCGCTGGCCTCGCGCTCGCGCTGCAGATGGTGCGACCACGCGGCATCGTGCTGCTCAAAGATCCCGCCGCCCAAAGGCCAATCTCCCTCGGCTCCGCCGGCCTCGGCCACGGCTGGAAGACCCCCGTCGATCTCTCCCCCGCCGTCGTGAATGAGGTGCAGATCCTCGGCTCACGCGATGGCCCGATGCCCGACGCGCTCCGCATGCTCAGCGAGCAAGCCGTCGACGTGGGTGCGCTGATCACCCGACGCATGAAACTCGAAGACGCCCCCGAAGCCCTGCGGCTGATGGCCACGGGCGAACCGGCGGCGATCGTGATCGAAGTGGCATAGCTCGCTCTCGTTGTGGGTGATCCTGATCTTCAGCCCGAAGGGCTGGTGGTAAGTAGCCGGGGCGTGAGCGAGGCTTTGCGAGCCACCCCCGGCAAGCGTGCCGCAAACCACTTGGCTGTGCATGTGTGATGGCACGCCGAAGGCGTGCTCGTTGCGTGTGCGCCCATCGGCACAGCGAGAACTCCTTCGGAGTGCGGTGGATCGAAACTCCGCGGCGATAGACGTGCCCTCTTCCGGGCGTGTCGCTGCGCTCCACGCCCGGCTACTGACGATCAGCCCTTCGGGCTGAACATAGATCACATTCTGTTTGTCGCTCATTGCTGTAGTGCCCGGACTGCACTTTGAATCAGTATCAAAGTCGTGGAAAACACCTGTAGTGATCGGAGGAAGTCACTCCCGTCCGGTCTGTCGCTTCCCGTCTTCGCGCCTCTGCGACAGACACCAACATCGCACGACACGCATTCACGCCGCCCGCGCCACAACCTGATCCGCCATCAGCACCAGGAGCGCCTTCGCCGGCGAATCCGGCAGTTGCGACAGCAACCCCTTCGCCTCGTCCACCAGCCGCTGGGCCGTGCTGCGCGCGTGCTCGATAGAGCCGGTCGATTCCAGCGCGTCCACCAGCGAGCGCGATCCCGCGCTCTGCGGCGAAAAATCCTCCAGCACCTGCAGCGTCGCCGACCGCCGCGACGGCGACGCCGACGCCAAGTGATGAATCACCGGCAGCGTCAGCTTGCCAAGCTGCAGGTCCTTCCGCAGCGGCTTGCCCACCACCGCCTGATTGCCCGTCAGGTCCAGCAGATCGTCCTGTATCTGGAACGCCACACCCAGCTTCATCCCCACATCGTGAAACAGCTCCGGCAGATTGCGAGCATCATTCGGCACATCGGCCATCATCGCCCCGAGCTTGCACGCCACCGCGATCAGCGACCCCGTCTTGCGCTCGACGATCTCAAAGTACGTCTCTTCATCGATCGACAGATTCTCGCGATGGTGCAGTTGCAGCAGCTCACCGGCGCACAGCGTCATGCCCGTCTGCCCGATCAAGAGCGCGGCGTGCTGCGAATCGAGCGTTGAGCACAGGCGATACGCCGAGCTGAAGAGATAATCCCCCAGAATCACCGCGGCTTCGTTGCCGCGCAGCCGGTTGACGGTCGCGCCCTTGCGCCGAATATCCGCTTCATCGAGCACGTCATCGTGCACCAGCGTCGCCATGTGGATCATCTCGCACACCGCGGCGACCACCACATGCGGCGACTTTGGCCCGATGACCTCGCCCATCCCCCCGGCACGCCGATGCTCCGCCGACGCCGCCAGCCCGCTGAGCACGACCAGCGCCGGACGCAGCATCTTGCCCCGATACGACTCCAGATGCGCCACCAGCCGCTGCACCGGCGGCAAATCCGAATCCAGCGCGTTCTCAAACACCCGCTCCACGTGCGAGAGCCCAAGCTGAATCTCCGCGGCCACAGCCAGAACCTCGGGCGTGGCGGCAGGAATCGGAACGCTGGTAAACATCGCCCAAAGAGTAGTACGAGCACTCGCAAGCGGCGTCGGAGATGATCGCATGACCGGTGGTTTTGCCACACGGGGCACCAAGGCCGATTGTCGCCGCACACGGCGATAGAGGGCGAAGCCCTCGGGGTTCATAGCCGGGCGGTCGCCGCAACAGCGGCACCCCCGGAACCTGCACGTGCGCAGAGTTGCCGCACCGCGACAGCGGTGCAAGGTGCGGCGCGGCCATCGCTTCGAGTTGCGAAGGAACCTCGCGATGAGGGATTCGAAACGACCTGCACTCCTTCGCAGTGCGAAATGCAGCGATGCTTGCTGCGGCGGGTGCCGATGCGCGGCGACCCCCGCCTACTTGCCATGACGGCTACGCCGTCGGAGGCACGGCGTTGCACACCACGCCCCGCTTTGAAGCAAAGCACATCGTTTGACCAACAACGCGCTGTTCGAACCAATATCCACACGCGATAGAAACACCGGTGCCCGAATCCGAGGGTCCATCCCCACCTCCGCCGCCCGCTCAACCGGCGCACAACCCGCAACTGCGCTGCATCACATGTTCGTACGCGCTTGCCGACCTGCCCTTTGCAGGCGTCTGTCCGGAATGCGGCGTGACGTATGACAAGGCCGAGTTGGAGGTGCTCTGGCACGAGAAGACCATGGCCTGGCTGAACCCGACGGGCGTCCACATGTCGCCCCCGGCGGCAAAGCGCGCAATGAAGGCGCCGCTCCTCTCGCTGATCGCCATGGCCGTCCCTGTTGCGTCTGTGGCGATTGCCGTGGATCTATACGTAGTGGCGTTCTTAGTGCTCCCTTCACCGCTCATTGCCTATCTCGTCATCATCGCCATGAAGACCAGCAAACTCACGCTGTTCCTGGAATCGGTTCAGGATTGCGCCTGCACCAACTGTGCCTTCGATCTGCGATTCAGGCCCGACGTCGGCGTCTGCCCGTCGTGCAGGAACGGATACCAGAAAGCCGCCTGCAGAGCCGCTTGGAAGCTCTGGCGGCTCCCGAACAGTTCTTACTGATACGCTGTATTCGTGGGCACCTGGTCCCTCCCCAACGTCGAACCCCCCGATGACGACGCGATCGCCCCCGCGTTCACTTGGCCGCCGCGACGCCCAGCCAGCACCGAATCTCCAATCGATTCTGGCACACAGCCGCAGATTGTCACACGCGCCGACATCGACGAGCTCAAGCCAAAGCTCGTCCGCCCGCGCACGGCAAAGTCCGGCAAGCGATTCGCCGCCGTCCTCGGCGCACCTGCAGACCAAAGCGGCGTGCGGGCCACGATGCTGGACATCGAACGCACCTGGCTGGACCTCGCCGAGCCCCCGCTGCTCGACCGCATGCACGCAGCGGAGTGGTGGCCCGATGATCCCTCGGCCTACTGCTCAAAGTGCGGCATGACCTTCGGCGACGATGACGCCGATGGCCAGATCGTGCTCCCTGAGCACGCCGGCGCAACGATCTGCCAATCCTGCAAGACCAAGCGCCCCGCATGGGACCGCATCATCCGCGTCGGCGCGTATGAGCACCCGATGCGGCTCTGGATCGCCGAGGTCAAGTTCACACGCTGGCGTCGCCTGGCACGCGACCTGGGCAAGGTGCTCGGGGCGGCCATCGCCGAGCGGGTGGAGATCGAAAAAGCCAAAGACCCACGCGTCGCCGAGGCCGTCAATCGCCCGATCTTGCTCGTGCCGGTGCCGACAACCTTCCGCAGACTCTTCGCCCGAGGGATCGACCACACCCTCTGCATCACCCGCGGCGTCCGCGCCACCACCGGCGGCACAATCTGCCAGCCCATCGCCCGAAGCCACCGCCCGTCGCAGCGGGATGTCCTGCCCAGCCAACGGGCGGCAAACGTCGCCAAGGCCTTTTATCCCAGATCTTGGTCAATCACCCAGCCGGTGCTGGATGGGCGACTGATTGTGGTTGTCGATGATGTGACCACCACCGGCGCGACACTTGCGGCAGCATGCCGAGCCGTTCGGCAGGCCTGGCGTGACTCGTTTGGCAACTTACCGGGTACCCATGCGGCAGGCCAGGAGAGGGCTGCCCCCCTTGTTTGGGCAGCAGTCCTTGCGCGAACACCGACGCATGGAGATGACCGGGAAACTGGAATTGTGAGAGAGCGCAAAATGCTGTAGTGCATAGAGTTGCGCTGAAAGTTCTGGGGGCTCTTCACGGAGTTTTTGCGTGAAGTTGTGAGGGTGGCTTGACTGGGTTTGGGAGGGGGCTAAGCTTTCCCCCGCCTCTGAAGGAAACCGAAGGGGCCGGGACGACGAACGCCGGATGGCGTTGGAAGTCTCACCATCATTGCCAAGTGAAGACAGTTGGGTGATCCGCGAGAGTGTGCGGCGGGGCAATCGGTCCAAAAGCCGAGGCGTAGCAGCCAGCCCTTGCCGACAAATGCTGCCAGGAGGTCACAGCCCTGGCGGCTGGGCATTTCTTGTGGATCATCATGCACCTTGGTTTTGTGTTCTGAAGAGCAATCTTCAGGGCAGAAAGCTTGTGATGAATGAATGATAATGCCTAGTCAGTTACCGCTGGATTTGCCATCTGGCGGGTCGAGTTTCCGCGAGGAGCTCGATTTGACCCTCACGAGGAACCGCAAGGGGAATCGTGGGAAAACAGGTCAGGCCTTCAAAGGTTTGTAGCTTATCCGATCGCAAGATCGGTTGCAAAGAACTTCAATTGAAGAGTTTGATTCTGGCTCAGACTGAACGCTGGCGGCATGGCTAAAACATGCAAGTCGAACGGACCCGCAAGGGTTAGTGGCGGAAGGGTGAGTAATAGTATCGAATGTACCCCGAGGTGGGGGATAGGCACGGGAAACTGTGCGTAATACCCCATGATCTCGAGAGAGCAAAGCCGCAAGGCGCCTTGGGAGCAGCGATATTCCTATCAGGTAGTTGGCGGGGTAATGGCCCACCAAGCCGAAGACGGGTAGCCGGTGTGAGAGCACGGCCGGCCACATCGGGACTGAGACACTGCCCGGACTCCTACGGGAGGCTGCAGTAACGAATATTCCGCAATGGGCGAAAGCCTGACGGAGCAATGCCGCGTGTGGGATGAAGCGGTTTCGCCGTGTAAACCACTGTCAGGAGATAGAAAAGCTGATCATCTCCAGAGGAAGGGGCGACTAACTCTGTGCCAGCAGTCGCGGTAATACAGAGGCCCCAAGCGTTAGTCGGAATCACTGGGCTTAAAGGGTGCGTAGGCGG
>JAIEOW010000200.1 GCA_019750095.1 Phycisphaerales bacterium | reverse complement strand
CCGGTCAGAGCATTGGCGCTGACAGCGCGACCTCGGGCTACATCTTCAACGGCCCCGGCGACAACATCCGCATCTCTGGCACACAGTTCGGCCTTGGTGTCGGCATCCGTGGCACCGGCACCAACCCCTCGACCGTCGGCACCACCCTCCAGAACAACTCGATGTATCTGCAGGGAGATTTCGCGGGCGGCTTGACCCAGTCGATCCAGCGCACCAATCTCGTGACGCTCAATGACACCGCGGCCAATCCGACCGCCGTGCCCATGAACTTTGAGCTCCGCAACATCTCTTCGCAGTCCACCTCGCTGAACTCCTCGGGCACCTTCGCCTTCATCGGCGGCGTGCCGACCGCGGCGGGCACCGCGGGCGTCGGCGTCTTCCAGGCCGGTTCGCTCACCACCACCGGCAACACTGGGTTCATCGGCATCAAGACCGCCACCGGCGCGGTGCAGGTGATCGCCCAAGGCGGCCAGGCAGCCCCCGGCGGCGGCACCTTCGGCAACGGCACGACCGGCCTCAACGGCTTCAACATCAAGTTGAACCAGAACGGCCAGGCGTACTTCGACTCCCGACTCGTCAACTCCGGACTCGTCACCACCGCCAACGACAATCGCCAGTACATCTGGACGCCCGGCTCGGGCACCGTCATGGTCCAGCGCGAAGGACAGTCGGCCCCGGACTCCGGCGGATCGCAGTTCTCCGGGCAGCCAAGCCCCGGCGGCCGCGGGTTCTCCAACGCCGGCGTGCTCTACACCAGCACGCTCTCGGGCGGCGACGTGACTACGGCGGACCCGGCGACACGCAACGACTTCGGGCTGTATATCTCCACGACGACCGCCACCACCAAGGTCGTGCGTCGCAACGACATCGTCCCCGGGTTCACCGCGGGCGACAACGTGCGATTCGGAAACGTCACCAGCGGCTTCGGCATGAACAACAACGGGCAGACGCTCTTCGCCGCCTCCCTGCAGGGTGCGGGCGTCATCACGAGTGTCGCACCGAGCTATGCCGTCGCTGGCACGCCCCCTCGCCCGGTCTCGGTCATCACTCCGGGTGTGCAGGGAAACTCTGGTGCGATCTTCACCGGCGCGGCCGGTAGCTTGCAGATGATCGCGCGGACCGGCGACCTGCTGCCCTATGGCAACGGGCTGCGGTTCGATCTGATTCTCGGCGGATCGGGGTTCGTCCAGAACAACAACAACGACATTCTCTTCAACACCGACACGACCTACTACGCCCCGGGTGATGCGATCGGTGTCGCGGGCGCACCGGCTGAAAGCGTGCTGCCAGCTGGTCCGCGAGTGCTCATGAGCTGGACCGCCGCGTATGGCCTCGTGCCCCTCCTCCACGCCGGCCAGACCATCGAGGTCGATCCCGGTGTCTTCAAGTCCATCCTCACCTGGAACATCTCCACGCAGGACGACGGCAACGGCGGCACCCTGGGCATGAACGATGCCGGCGTGATCACCGCGTACATCACCTTCAACGAAGGCGGCTGGGGCGTGGTCAAGCTCCAGATTCCCGCGCCTTCGACAGGCATTCTCGCTCTGCTGGGCGTCGGCGCCATGGCGCGTCGCCGCCGGCGCTGAGCCACGAACGTTTCCTCCCAAGTGCCCAGAGCCGCGGAAACGCGGGCTGGGCAATTTCAAGACGGATCGAACGGTCTCACCCACGCGCCCAGGTCGGGCGCACCAGCACAGGGGACTCATCGGATGAACACCATCATGGCACGGGCTCTCGGCGTGCTCGCCGCGGGCCTCGCGTGCGTCGCAGTGTCGCACGCGCAGAACTCCAAGCTCATCATCTCATCCAACGCCTCGGACATCACCGCCGACGGCAATACGGTCATGGGCTTCATCCTCGACATCAATGTCGACGGGCAGCTCTATCGCTTCAACCGCGGCGTCGGAAACACCCTCATCGGTCCCGCCATCCCCTCGCTCGATGGTGACTTCAGCATCACCGACAACGGGCTCTTCGCCGTCGGCGCGCTCTACAACGGCATCTTCGGCCCGCGCAACCCGAACTTCGGCTACTACGCGGGCAACGTCGCCTGCTGCAACGGCTCGGTCTGCACCACGGTGGACATCACCCTCTGCACCGGTTCTTTCACGCCCCTCATCGGCTCGTCGGCGTGCTCACCAAACCCTTGCCCCGCACCCGCGGCCACGGGCACGCTTGGTGTCTGCTGCGATCCGAACACCGCCTTCTGCACCGTCACCACCCGCGCCGCGTGCGCCAGCCCGAACTACTGGATGAGCAGTTCCACCGGCACCACACCGAGCTGCGGATCCAATCCCTGCAAGAAGGGCCACTTCATCAACCACCGGCTCGATGTCAACGCCGGCACATGGACCAACATCGGCGCGTTCCCCAACGTCGCCGGCCAAGGCGCGGCCAAGTGCGATCTGGACATCAACCAGCCCTATGGCATCTCCGGCAACGGCAACTTCTCCATCGGCAGCGGGAACTTCGGCCCATTTGGGGCCACGGCGTGCAACACCCGCGGGTTCGTCTGGTCCGCCGCCGACAATCTCGTTCGCCTTCTGCCGCCCACTGCCACCGGCTGCCAAGTCTTCAGCCAGGGCGAGTACATCTCCAATGACGGCTTGATCGCCGTCGGCACCGATAGTGTCCAGTCGCCAAACCCCGCCGGCCAATGCAACGTTCGCACGCTGGTCGTCTGGGAGCGTCCGAACACGACCTCTGACTTCACCCTTGCCAACCGCACCGTGCTCGATCCCTACGGCGGCGGCAGTCTTGGCAACATGGCGATGACCGATGATGGCACGACCATTTTCGCCGATCTCTCCGATGACGCCGCGCTCATCCAACTCGGCAACGGTGCGCTCGCCGGCTCGCTCGTTCGATACACCAAAGTCTCGGGCGTCTGGACGCGGGCGATCATCGGCAAAGTCGTTCCGCCAGATGGGCTCCCCGCCGTGGGCGCCATGATCCCTCGGGCCGTCAGCGACGATGGCAACACCGTCACCGGCCTCGCCATCTTCGGCGGGCGCAGTTCGTTCTTCAATCCCAGCAGACCCTTCATCTGGAAGAACGGGGTGAATGGCAACATCCCGATGGTCTTCTCCGAGTTTCTCACCCAAATCAACGGCGGCACGCTCCCCGGCTTCGGCGCACCAGGCCTGACCGACGCGATCAGTGCCGACGGCAACGCGCTCATTGTCGCGTACGCACCCCCCCAGGTCGACTGCGCTCCCGGGACAGGTCTGGCAGACCTGTCCCGCTCCGCCATCCTCTACCTCAACGGCAACGCCATCAACTGCGAGCCCCCACGCATCATCGGCGGCCCCTATAGCAAGAACCAGCAGGAGTTCACGCAGTTCGGCATCGTCGGCAACGTCTTTGTCAACGGTTCTTGGCCCATGCAGTTCCAGTGGCAAAAGGAAGTCCCCACCGGCTCGGGCACCTGGGTCAATCTCACCAGCTCTTGCGGCACATTCTCAACCTCCACAACCAACCCCTGGATCTACGAGGGCACACGCGGCTTCCAGCTCCGCATCAACATGCTCGCTCCGCCAGCCGACCGCGATGGCAACTTCCGCGTCGTCGTCACCAACGACTGCGGCACCGCCACCAGCCAGGTCGCCACCATCAACACCATCGTCGGCGCCTGCTGCTATCCCGAAAGCGGGCAGGTCGTCTGCTCCATCGAACTCGCCAACCGCTGCACCGGCAGCCCCGTGATCTCCTTCTTCCGTGGCGGCACGTACCTCGGCGATAACACCACCTGCTCGCCCAGCATCTGCGACGCCGCCATCGGCGCCTGCTGCACCGGCGCGGGCGGGCCAAACGCCAACTGCACCGTCACCGTCCAGCCGAGCTGCACACGCCCGGTTGCCGACGGCGGCCTCGGCGGCACCTTCGCCGGGCTCAACACTGCCTGCGGCCCGGCCGCCTGCGGCTCGGTCTCTGGCGCGTGCTGCTACTCCGTCTCCGCCGGTTCCAACGTCATCTGCACCGTCGAGGTCTCCGGCTACTGCACCGGCTCACTCGCCACCGGCAATCTGCTGGGCGTCTATCGCGGCAACGCCACGACCTGCGGCCCAAGCTCCTGCAGCACCGTCAGCGGCGCGTGCTGCGCTTCGCCTTCGGTTGGTGAGAGCACCATCTGCACCATCCAGACGCAGGCACGCTGTGAGAACGAACTCCGCAACGGCGGCCTCCAGGGCATCTATGCCGGCAACGGCGAGGTCTGCCAGCCGGCCGACCTCTGCCTCGCCGTCAGCGGCGCGTGCTGCGCCGCACTCTCGGGCACCACCGACGTCGTCTGCACCATCCAGCTCCAGAGCGTCTGCACCACACCTGTCAACGGCCGATTCATCAACAGCAAGCTCGTCATCGGTCTCGGCGGCGTCTATGGCGGAGACGGCGCGCTCTGCGGCCCCACCACCTGCAACGCCTTCGCCGGCTCGTGCTGCTATACCCCGTTCAATCAGCCCTGCGGCGTCTGCACCATCCAGACCCAGATCCGTTGCACCGATCCGACCAACATGGGCGGCCTCGCCGGCATCTGGGGCGGCGCGGGCAGCACATGCAGCCCGGCCGCCTGCGGCATCGCCTATTCCGGCGCGTGCTGCGCCGGCACCTTCTGCCTTGTCGCTCAGTGCGCCACCGAATGCACCACGACCATCGGCGGCATCTTCCAAGGTGCGGGCACCTCCTGCGGCCCCAGCACCTGCGGCGGGGCCTCCGGTGTCTGCTGCCGCGGCACTACCTGCAACCCCACCATCGCCCAGGCCGCCTGCACGACGTCCGGCACCCAGTACGGCGCGTCGTTCAACAGCACCGCAGCGGCGTGCAGCAACGCTTCGCCCACCGCGCCCTGCTGCTTCGCGGACTATGACAAGACTGGCGGCATTCAGACCGCCGACATCTTCGCCTATCTCAACGACTGGTTTGCAAGCAGCACCTTCGCCGACTTCGGCGGTGACGGCACCATCGGCCCCGATACCAACGACATCTTCAGCTTCCTCAACGCCTGGTTCAGCGGCGGCTGCTGATTCAGCACACACAAGTTCGTCACACCCGCGCGACCGCCGCACCACCTCCTCGGTGCGGCAGTCGCTTTTTTGACGACTCCCGCACAGAACCCTCCCGGCGATGATCTTCACTTTGGGCGTGCCAACCGGGGCAATCCCATGTAAACTATCCCCGTGATTCGACTTCCACAGGAATGGGTGGTCCGGCTTCGACCCCGCTTTGAGGGCCGGCGCGTCTGCGTCACCGGCGGCGCGGGGTTCATCGGCGGCCATCTCGTCGACGCGCTGCTTTCCATGGGCGCGATCATCAGCATCGTCGACGATCTTTCCAACTCGACGCCCGAGCATCTCGGCGAGCTGATCGACATCGAGCCCGATCGCGTGCGATTTGTTCACGGCTCGATCCTCGATGACGCCGCGCTGCACGACGCGTTTGATCGTTGCGACTGCGTCTTCCACCTCGCCGCGATGTCGAGTGTGCCGCGGTCGATCGCCGAGCCCGAGCGGTCGTTCGCGGTCAATGCCGTGGGCACGATGCGCGTCGCCGAGGCCGCTCGTCGCAATGGCGTCAAGCAGATCGTCTACTCGGCGTCGAGCTCTGCCTATGGCGCAAGCGAGCGCCTGCCCAAGGTCGAGACCGACACGCCCGAGCCCGTCAGCCCCTACGCCGCCAGCAAGCTCGCGGGCGAGCACATCATGCTCTCCTGGGCCAAGAGCTATGCGTTGAGCACCATCAGCTTGCGCTACTTCAACATCTTCGGCCCGCGCCAGCCGGCCGACTCGGCGTACTCCGGCGTCATCGCCCAGTTCTCTCGCAAACTGCTCGCAGGCGAGGCTCCCTCGATCTACGGCGACGGATTGCAATCGCGCGACTTCACCTTCGTCGCCAATGCCGTGCTCGCCAATCTGCTCGCGGCGTCGGCTGACCGCGTCTTCTCCGGTGAGGTGGTGAACATCGGCGCGGGCGAGCGGACCGATCTTGTGCAACTCGCGAAGATCCTCGCCGAGTGCGTGCATCTTGAGCGATCCGGACTTCCTGGAAACGCCGGGCACGCGCCGATCAAGCCGATCTTTCACCCGGCCCGCGCCGGCGACGTGCGCCACTCACTCGCCGACCTGGCGCGTGCGAAAGACCTTTTGGGATACACGCCGATCATCTCGCTGCAGGATGGTCTGCGGCAGACGGTCGATTGGTACCGTGAGATCTACGCCCCCGGCGAACGCCGAACCGTCTAGCAGTACATCCACCATGAACGCCACCGCTCTCGCCATCCGCTGGTTGCTCGACACCCTCGGCGGGCTTTGGGAGCTTCTGCGCCTCGGCGTGGTCACCGGGTTCCGATTCAACGGCCCCTATTGGACCTGGCGCACCCAGACCGCCTTCGGTCGCGGCTGGCCGGATTCTCGGGCCCAGCGCATCGGTGCGATTCTGGAATACGCACGTTGGATCCGCCGAATGCGCCGCCAGATGTGATCGCCCACTGGCGGAAGTGGGGGGCATTCCATGTAAAGACTGTGTGCAGGACCGCCCGAGAGCCGATCCCAGCGTTCAGACGTTGTATAGTCCCACCGAAATGGCCGCCCACTGCGGCCCTTTGGAGACGAACATGGCCGAGCAGGGCGAGAACTCTTCCAATCTGGTGAAGGCCTTTATCCCGGGGCTCATCCTCGGGCTGATCATCGGCATGGCGGTCGGTGCCTTTGTGACCCCTCTGCTCGACCGCAGCGTGGACACGCCGAAGCCGATCCCAGGCGCAAAGCGATCGACGGCCGAGGAACGCGACGGCCGCCCCACAACGCCCGCCTCAACGCCAACCGCCTCCCCAAGCGCGGCACCCACAACGCCCGCGGCTACCCCGCAGCCCACGCCCCCAGCCGGCGAAAAGCCTGAGCAGCCGGCCCCGGCCCCAGCCGCCCCGGCCCCCAAGCCCTGATCCCACGCGTTGTCGGCTTTCGGCTTTGGGCGATACGCTCGCCCATGCCCGACGCCGCCCGAGTCGCAAAGATCGCCCGCCAGCACGCCCAGACCGAAAAGCTCATGGGCGTTGAGTGTGTCCCGATGCGCGCCGCGAACGCTGTGGTCGTGCCGCCGACGCCCGAAGCCGAGGTGACCGCACGGCCCGCTCGCGAAACCCCAGCACCAACTCGGCCCAAGCCGACGCCCAGCACTCCGGCCCATGCGCCGACCAAGGTGTCGGCCAGTACGCCTGCACCAACACCCGTTCAGCCGAGGCCCCAGCCCGCCACCGTCATCGAGCCCAAGCCAGTGGTTCAGCACACCGACCCTGCCCGACAGGCGGCCCAGCGCACGCTCGATCTCATTCGCGCCCGGTACGAGCGCGACGCGCCGCACACCAAGTTTGTCACCGAGTTCACCCACATCGTCTTCGGAGAGGGCGATCCGCGGGCTCGACTCATGTTCGTGGGTGAGGCGCCGGGCGCCGACGAGGACAAGTGCGGTCGCCCGTTCGTGGGCCGCGCTGGACAACTCCTTGACAAGATGATCATCGCCCTCGGGCTGAAGCGCGAGGACGTCTACATCGCCAACGTGCTCAAGACCCGCCCGCCCAACAACGCCACGCCCACCAGCGACGAGTGCGCACTCTGCTCGCCCTATCTGTATCAGCAGATCGCCGCGGTGCGCCCGGAGGTCATCGTCACACTCGGCTTGCCGGCAACACGCACCTTGCTGAACACCACCGAGCCCATGGCGCGCCTGCGCGGACAGTGGGCGTCTTTCCAGCCGCCAGAACTGTGGGAGGGCCAGGCACCCCCCGGCGAGGGACCAATCCCGGTGGTTCCGACCTATCACCCGGCGTTTTTATTGCGGGCCTACACGCGTGAGAATCGGCAGAAAGTCTGGTCCGACCTGCTTATGGCGGCCCAAAAACTGGGGCTCCAGGTGCCCACGAACCGGTCAGAGTCCTGATTTTGCTCTCCGATCAGGCCAATACAGCGCGCTCCGCAGATTCATCCGGATTCTCGCACAAAATCGTGCGCATCCCAAGGAACATCGCTCGCCGTTGAGACGAATACATACGCGTCGGCGATGCTCACCGATCGCCGATTGCAGACGACCCCCACGAGACCCGGCGCTTGGCCTAAGGGCTAGGCGCTGGGTTTTTTCTTTGGGCCAAGTGTGCTCACGGCTTCGTCGGCGGTCCACCTAACGTCGGCGCGGCTCGCTCAAACTTCAGCACCGTTTCCACTGGCAACTTCTTCACCCGTGTCGCCTGGTAGAACGCGATCCGCTTCGCGTCCTCGGCGTACCACACGCTCAGGTCCATCTCGATCTTGTCGCCGACCTTCACCGCGCTCAGGTCCAGCTCGGCGGGCGTATTCATCGGCATGATCATCGCGTTCATGCCTCGGGCGCCTCCCGGGTTCTCAAACTCGTCGATCGCCTCATGGTGCACGACAAACTGCGCCGTCGGCTTCTTCGGATCGGGCAGCGACTCGACGAGCGCGCGAGTCGTGTACACCTTGTCGGCGGGCTTGCGCTTCCAGATCGGCGCGATCGATTCATCTCGCCTGCATGACACGAGCGAGCCCGTGGCCAGCAGCAGACCCGCAACGAAAAACAACCCGGCCATGAGCCGGGTTGCATTGGGATACATCTTCAGCATTGGTCCCACCCTGTCGGCGGAGTTCCGTCAGCGGATCAGATCAGGCCGCCTCAACCTTGACAAACGTCGCCACGGCCTTGAGGTCCGGGGCCGCGTTCAGGTCGAACACGCAGGTCCAGGTGTTGCCCTTGACCACGCGAACGATCTTGCCGACCTTCTGCCGCTGCACCCAGTCGCGGTTGCCGCGGTTGTAGGTGACGGTGGTCTTGGCCCGGAGGTGAGCGCTGCGACGCAGACCACGGATCACCTGCGGATCACGCCGCATGAGCCGCTCGATGGTCTTCTTGTCCGCAGCCGCCTTGGGCAGCTTGAGGATCGTGCAGCGGATGGTCTGGCCGGGTTTGAGTGCGTCAATCATGGCAGTCTTTCCGTCAAAAGTCGGGCGGGAAGTGTAGCGATGAGCGGGCCGAGGTCCAATTTCATGTGTTGGATGGCGAACAAAGTGCTATCATTGGAGGGCCATTGCCATGCCTGACAAGCTGACCATACCCCCGAATGAGCTGGCGAGTATCTGCCGACGCCATAACGTCGCTCGCCTCTCGCTCTTTGGCTCAGTCCTCCGTGACGACTTTCGACCGGACAGCGACGTTGACGTCTTGGTCGAGTTTCACCCCGGACAGACCCCTGGATACATCGCCCTCGGCGGGCTGGTCGTCGAACTCGAGCAGCTTCTGGGTCGACCGGTCGATCTGCATACTCCACGTTCCCTCTCGGAGTTCTTCCGCGAGCAGGTCTTGCGCGAAGCGCAGGTGCAGTATGCCGCCTAGCAATCGCTCGAGTCTTTTGGACGATCGGGTGCGCGTGCTGCACATGCTCAAAGCCGCTCGAGAAGCTCTCGGGTTCATGGCTGGGAAGAGCCGCTCCGATCTTGATACGGACCGCCTTCTTGCGCGCGGCGTTGTTCATTGCGTGCAAGAAATTGGCGAAGCCGCCGCTCGCGTCTCGGATGAAGGCCGATCACGCATCCCGGGGCTGAGATGGGAGAAAATGGTCGGCATGCGGCACATTTTGGTCCATGACTACTACCAGATCGATGAAGACGTCGTGTGGCGCACGGCGTCTGAGGAACTCCCGCAACTTGTCGCAGAAGTCGAAGCCGCACTGAAATCTTGGCCCACTTCCGACCCGGCGGCCTAGCGAAATCGGTCTACCATCCCTTCCCTATGAGCGACCCCGCCCAGCAGCCCCAGCCCAAGTTCGATCCCGCCGCCGCCCACATGCAGCGGCCAAAGGTCCGCCCGCTCCGCGGCTTTCCGGTCGAGGGACAGGACCAGAACGGCAAAAAGCACCAGATGTTGGGGCTCGCCGACGCCCGCCAGATTTCCGACCGCATGGTCGTCACCGCCCCAGCCGTCCAGGTCATCCTGCCCCTGCTTGACGGCTCACGCTCGATCGATGAGATCATCACCCAGGTTGGCCGGGGGCTCACCCGTGAGATTCTCGAAGGGCTCATCGCCCAGCTCGACGACGCGGGGCTGCTCGAAGGCCCGGTTTTCCAGGCCCTGTTGAACAAAACGCGGCAGGAGTATGACTCGTCGACCGTCCTCCCCCCGGCAGGCACGGCTCAGTTCGCCGACATGATCGTGCAGCAGGCCAACCCCAACGCCACCGACGCCGAGAAGGCCGAGCAGGGGCCAAAGAAGCTCCGCGAGCTGTTCGACGCGTGGATGAGCGAAGCCCTGAAATCAGCCCAGAAACCCAGCTTTGACGCACTTCCCAAAGCCGTCGTCGCGCCCCATCTGGACTACGGCCGTGGCTGGCTGAACTACGCCCACACCTATGGCCGAATGCGCGTCTGCGATCGTCCCGATCGCGTCGTGATCCTTGGCACCAACCACTTCGGCATGGGCACGGGCGTGGTCGGGTGCGACAAGGGGTATGAGTCCCCGCTGGGCGTCTGCGAGGTCGATCAACACATGGTCTCGCAGCTCCGTTCTGTCCTGGGCGAAAAGCTCTTTGCCCATCGTTACGACCACGAGCGCGAGCACTCGATCGAACTGCACATCCCGTGGATCCAGCACGTCTTCGGCAAGGACCAGATGGGGCGATTTCCGACGGTCTTCGGAGCACTCGTCCACGACCCCGCGGTGAACAACGGCGAGAGCTACGACGGCCAAGGCATCGCCCTGGAACCCTTCGTCAAGGCCCTGAAACAAGCCATCGGGAGCGCGCCCGGACGCACCCTGATCGTCAGCTCCGCCGACCTCGGCCACTGTGGCCCGGCCTTCGGCGACCAGGTCCCCCTCGCGGGCGATGCCCCCGAAGCCGATCAGGCGCGGAACCAGATCGTTCAAAATGACCTGAGCATGCTTGAAATGATCGTGAAGAAGCAGCACTCGGAACTCGTCGCGTCGATGGCCTGGCAGCAGAACCCCACGCGTTGGTGCTCGACGGGCAATCTCGTCGCCACGCTCATGACGGCTGAGCCGAGCGAGGTCGAGCTGCTGAACTACGCCGCAACCATGGACCCGCAGGGCATGACCATGGTCACCTCGGCGTCAATGGTCATGCGCTGATGCCTCTGGGCACGGTCGATTACCTGTTCATGGCGCTTGGCGGAGCCATCGGGCTCGCCGGGCTGTGGGTGTTCATCTTCCTAAGGCCCAAAAAACTCGATTTTGGCCCGCCCGGCGCGGAGGTGGTGGGCAAGATCGAGCCGCCGGGCCGGACTGACCGCCGCCTCACCGAACCCACGCGGCTGACGATCGCGCTGGTGCTGGTCATCACCGGGTATCACCTGATCGTCTGGCGATTGCCCCCGGCCGCCGTGGGTGTGCAGCTCAGCCGAGACTACTGGTATGTCTGGATTCTGATCGGAATCACCCTGATGATCCTGTCGGTTGCGCTCGATCGCTTTGAGGCGAGATCACGCGGGCCGAAGGGCGGCGAGTGAAGGAGTTGGTGGGAATTCTGGGATTCAACCGTTCGTGTAGCCAAGCCGGCTCGATTCTGATCCGAGTCGCATGAAGCTGAGCGGGCCAGAAGCTCGTTTGGTTCTCAGCCCGTAGGGCTGCTCGCTCGTAGCCGGGGGTGAGCGAGACCTTGCGATCCACCCCCGGAGAATGCGGCCATTTTCCGTTGTTTTGGAGTGTTTTGCACGCCGAAGGTGTGCCCCCGCAAAGACATCCGCGCATCTCGCGCACTCCTGACGGAGTGCCATCGAGATTGGTTGATTTTCGGGGGTGTCGCTCCGCTCCACGCCCCGGCTACTGGCGGGCAGCCCTTTGGGCTGATCTCACGGCCGCATTGACCGCTGGGAGCACGGTCGAACGACCTCGCCCTATCGCCTCGGCCAGCTCATTGATTGATCTGAATGACGATTTGCCGGGAAACCCCAGGTCAGGCCGGACGTACAACTCAAGGCACAGTCACCATCCATCGGCCATGAACGTGGTGGTGGATGCTGGTGCGAGTTGGTGACTCGACAACATGAACACCGCGCGGATGTCCGCGCCGATGGCCGCGAGGGTGGGGGGGTGGGGGGAGGGGGGTGGGGCGACACGCGGGCTCAACTTGCCGTACTCTCCGTTCCTTCGCGACGGGCGCGATCAAGAGGCCCCGCGACAGCAGGCACGAGTTCGGCGGATCGCAAGAGGAACATCGACCATGGCAGCAGGCAACGTGTGCTGGGGCATCGAGCTTGGAGCGTTCGCGATCAAGGCGATCAAGCTTGAGCGGTCCGGCGATGACGTGAACGTGCTGGAATACGCGGTTATTCCGCATAAAAAGCCGCTTTCGACCCCGGACGCTGATCCCGCCGACACGCTGCGGGTGAGCATGGGTCAGCTCGTCAGTCAGCATGATCTGACGGGCGCGCCGATCGCGATCTCGATCCCCGGTCACTCGGCGTTTGCCCGCTTCGCCAAGCTGCCGCCGGTGGAGCCCAAGCGCATTCCCGACATCGTGAAGTTCGAGGCCGTGCAGCAGATTCCGTTCCCCATCGAGCAGGTGGAGTGGGACTACCAGACTTTTATCAGCCCGGACAATCCGGACGTGGAGGTCGGCATCTTCGCGGTGATGCGCGATCGCGTGATGGACATTCTGAACAAGTGGGCCGAGGTGGGCGTGACGCCCGACTATGTGACCATCGGTCCCGTCGCCGCGTACAACGCGATGGCGTGGGATCAGAACTTCGGCGACAAAACTCCGGGCACGGTGATCCTCGACATCGGCACCACCGCGACCGACCTGCTCGTCTGCGAGCCCGGGCGCGTCTGGATCCGCACCTTCCAGATCGGCGGTCACCAGTTCACCGAAGCGCTCGTCGAGGCCTTCAAGCTCAGCTACTCCAAGGCCGAGACCCTCAAGGAGCAGGCCGAGCAGAGCAAGCATGCCCGCCACATTCTGCAGGCCATGCGTCCGGTCTTCGGCGACATCGCCCAGGAAGTGCAGCGATCGATCGGGTACTACCAGTCCAGCCACCGCGACGCGAATCTCACGCGCCTGATCGCCCTCGGCTCAACGTTCAACCTTCCGGGTCTGCGCAAGTATCTCGGGCAGCAGCTCCAGATGGAAGTGATCCGCCTGGAGAAGTTCGGCCGAGCGAGTGTCGAGGGCGCACGCGGTGCAGAGTTTGAAGCCGCCACCGGCAACCTTTCCACGGCGTATGGGCTCGCGCTGCAGGGCCTTGGGTTCCAGCACGGCATCATGGTGAACCTGATGCCCGTGAGCATCCTCCGCGAAGCCGTCTGGAAGCGCAAGACCAAGTGGTTTGCCGCCGCCGCCGGGCTCTCGGTCGCCGCCGCGGGCGTCGCGTTCTATCGCCCGATGATGGAGCGGGCGACGGCCAGCGGGAACGACAAGGACCCGGTGATCCAGCAGACCGCCTCGACGATCAGCAACCTGAAGAACAAGTGGAAGACCGACGTCGAGAGCAAGTTCCAGATCGACTTCAAGGCCGCCAACGTCTCTCGTTTGCTGAACAACCGCGACATCTATCCGATGTTGCTGAACGACCTTGGGCTCATGCTCGCCGCCGCGGATCAGAAGGCCGGCGAGACCGCACCAGCCGGCAAGCCGCCCGTGGGGCTGAAGTTCGTCGGGTTCACCACCGACTATGTCGGGCCCGGCGGCGGCGGTGATGGCCAATCCGGCGGATCCGCTCCGCCGCCCGCGCCGACCGACCCCGCGGCGACCGAACTGCCCGTTGGCTCCAAGATCAAGGGCACGCTCGACCTCACCACCACGCGCGAGGACGCGCCGCAGTTCCTGACCCAGACGGTCATCAAGTGGCTGAACGACAACGCCGAGCGGCAGGGCGTCCCCTATCGCTTTGAGAAGGGCGCAACGAAGTTTGACCTCAGCACCTCCACCGCGCCCAAGGCGACCGATGCTCCGGGCGCACCAGGAACCGACGCCGGGCCTTCGGGAGCCCCGCCTCAGGATGATCGGCCCTCAGGTGGCAGTGGCGGCAAGCTCGGCGGTGGCGGCGGCAACGTCGGCACCGGCGGCGGCGGCGTGAATGTCGACCCGCCGCCCTCAGGGCCGAGCGACACCGGCGGTGCTGGCGGCAACGCCAACCTCGACCAACTCGCTCCCCTCCCGCCCGCGCCGCCCACCGTGCAGCCGGGTCAGACCACCTACACGTTCAAAGTCACCTTCGAGGCCGTGATGAAGGCCCCTGAAAAGCCCGCAGACCCCGCGGCGGACAAGTCCAAAGACGCAAACGCACCCAACCCCCCCAAGAAGCCCGGCAAGCCGGAGGGCAGCACGTGAACACCAAGGCAATTCTCCCCTGGCTCAAGTCGCACTGGCCGATCCCCACGCTCACACTCGTGGCTCTGGCCGCACTCCCCACGGCGTGGTTCTTCGCCGAGGGCATGCGGAAGGAACACATCGACAAGTTTTCCGCCGACGTGACCAAAGACTTCACGTCGATCAGCGAGAACACGGCGAAGGTCTCGTACAGCATTCCGAGCGTCGACGGCTCCGGCAAGCTGCTCGAGAAATCCGCGCCCGCCAACGAGGCGATGATCGTCCGCTATGGCGATGTCTGGACACAGGTGCAGAGCAAGGTTGGCGCGGTGAGCGAGCGCGGCAGCTCGTTCAACAAAGCCGACCACGCGCCGCTGATCACGGATTACTTCCCCAAGCCCGCCGACGAATCCTCGGCGTCGCTCACGGTGAAGGGTCGCCAGTTCGTCGGCGAGTACATCAAGGCGCACCAGGCGATCCTGAACAAGGCCCGCGCAGGCATGCCGCCCAAGGCCGACGAACTCGCCCGGCGACTCGCCCAGCACGCGGCCGACGCCGAGGCCAAGATCCGCGCCGAAACCGGGCGCGAGCCCGCCGCGGAAGAAAAGCAGAAACTCGCGAAGGAACTGCTGGAAATGCGTCTGGGCGCGTATCAGGCCAAGGCCCGCGAGATCGGCGTCTATGCCGATGTCAGCGCGTTCGAAGCCGTGCCCGCCGAGGTCCCCGACAAGGCCCCGGGCCTCGCCGAGGCGTATGACAAGCAAGAGCGGCTGTGGATCAACTCCGACATCTTCCGGGCGGTGGCCAAAGCCAACGGCGACTCGGCCGGGGGCGTCGGCGACTCGGTGGTGAAGCGCGTCACCAAGATCGACATCGAAGAGTCCAAGTGGGATTCCACCAGCGGCTCTCCCCCGGTGCACAGCTATGAGCCGGGAGAGGACAAAGTTGCTCTGAACTTTGGCAAGTCCATCACCGGGCGTGTGAGCGGGCCGGGCAGCAAGAACAAGTGGTACGACGTCCGCACCGTGAAGCTGGACGTGATCATCTCCAGCCAGCGCATCCCCGAGTTCATCGACGCGCTCGCTGCCACCAACTTCATGACCGTGCTCGACATCGATCTGAACAAGATCGATCCGATGGTCGATCTGCGCGACGGCTTCACCTATGGCCCCGACAACGTCGTTCGCGCCGAGATGGTGATCGAGACCGTCTGGCTCCGCGAGTGGCGCAAGGCGTACATGCCCATGGACGTGCAGAAGGCCCTGGGCATGGTCGAAGGCGTCGTTGGCGCCGATGCCGCGGGTGGTGGCGGTGGTGCGGCTCCGCCGCCGCGTGGTGGCGGGCGTCGTCCGCCCGCGGGTGACGGTGCCGCTCCTGCTGCCGGCGGCGGCAAGCGTGGCGGCCGTGATCGTGATGATTGAAGTCGTTCGGTTCCCGTGCTCGGTTTTGATCTGGTTCGCTCCTGACAAGGACATTCGCCCATGAAGCTCAAGGGCATCAATCCGCTGGAACAACACGCCGAGAAGATCGTCGTCGGCGTCTTCGCCGTCGCGCTCCTCGGCGTCGCCGCGTGGCAGTTCCTCACCCCCGCGCCCACCGTCAAAGTCGGCACCAAAGAAGTGCCGATGCCCGACGCCTATTCCGAGATCGCCAAAGAAGCTCGGCGGATCGACGCCAAGCTCAAGCAAGCCGAGCCCGAAGGGCTGCCCACCGGCGCAGGGGCCGCTCTGGCTCAGCTTGAGAACTTCGACAAGCGGCTCACGGCATCCGTCAGCCCGTCACCGCGGCTTGCCGTGGCGATCGGGCCAGGAAGCGATGTTCTGAGCGGTGCGGGCGGCCGCACACTCGAAGTCGCGACCTACAACGAAATCACCATCGACGCGCCCGGCGAGCCCGTCGGCGCGACACACATCGCCACCATCGATCGTTCCGAGATCACCGCCGACGCTGCGGTGCAATCCGTGCTCCCCGCCAAGGATCCGCTCGACAAGGCCAGCATCAGCGTCGAGATCAAGTTCGACGGCACCGCCCTGCGCACGGCGATGATGG
>JAIEOW010000183.1 GCA_019750095.1 Phycisphaerales bacterium | reverse complement strand
ACCCGCGACATGGTCACCTTCGAGATCCCCCTCGCCGAGATCATCTACGACTTCTTCGACAAGCTCAAGGGCATGACCAGCGGCTACGGCACCATGGATTACGAAGTCATCGGCTATCAGCCCGATGATCTGGTGAAGATGGACATCCTCGTCAACGGCGACGCCGTCGAGGCCCTCAGCATCATCGTCCACCGCGATCGAGCCGAGTACCGAGGCCGCATCCTCGTCAGCAAGCTCCGCGAGCAGATCCCCCGCCACCAGTTTGAGATCCCTGTGCAGGCCGCCATCGGCAGCAAGGTCATCGCCCGCGAAACCATCAAGGCCTTCCGCAAGAACGTCACCGCCAAGTGCTACGGCGGCGACGTCAGCCGCAAACGCAAGCTGCTGGAAAAGCAGAAGGAAGGCAAGAAGCGCATGAAGTCGATCGGCAGCGTGGAGATCCCGCAGGAAGCATTCATGGCCGTGCTGGATCAGGGCGACTGACGGCCTGCGGTGCTCCTTGGCAAGCCCACACGCACCGAGCCACGGCTCTTCCCCTGCAGCGCAGGCAGAATCCGTGCATGCACGCTTGCACATCGACGAGCGACCGAGACGGTGCAACGCTTAAGCGGCTTCCATATCAGCGGCCTTGCTTGGTCCAGCTTCGCCGGTCACGCGGACACGCTCCGCACGTTGATGCCGCGCTTCGCCAGATCTTCCATGTGCGGGACCGATGACAAAAAACAACTCGCCCCTTGCGGGGCGAGTCGTGAGGGAGACGTATTAGTAGGTCGGCGGATTAGTCGCGCCAGCGCTGAGCGTACGGAACCGGGTCCGTGGCCGAAGAGGGGTTTGCTGCCGTAGAGGCGTACGCACGGAGGTAGGCGTTGGTGGTGTTGGAGACGGTCGCCGTGGTGGTCAGTTCGTCAGACTCAATGACGAAGAGGTTGTCGGTCACGGAGCGCGGAGTGACCGCCGTGGCGCGGCTGTAGGTGACCGCGTCGGGGTTCGGCTTGGTCTCAAAGGTGACGTGGTTGTCGTTGTAGCCGACGTTGCCTTCCCAGGTGTTACGGCCGCCGTGGATCAGGAGCGTGACAGAGTCAATTCCACCAGCTCCGGCAGTGTTGGTCAGGGCCCAACGACCGCTGGTCGGATAGGCCGCGGTGTCGTTCGCGGCATAGCTCGGGCCGCGGTTGGCGAACACGGCTTCGGTCGCGGAGTAGGAGTCGGCCCACTTGGCCTGATTACGGCCGAAGGGGATCACGTGGGCGTAGGACTGGTTGCCGGGGGAGTTCGCCGGGGGAGCCGTACGAGGTCCCGAGGTGCCTGCGGCCAAGCTGCAGCCGGTCGCGAGGCTGAGGTTCGGAGAAGCGCCGATCGGCGTGCCGCGGAAGTTCGGGTCCCAGAGCGCGTTGGCCGAGGACTGGGCCTGCTGGGGGTTGCTGTACTCGTAGTTCTGCATGAGCTGGACGGCGGCGGAGTTGGACTCGGCCGGGCTGATGAGCAGTTCGGGAGAGACGTTGCCGTTGAAGATCAGGAGCGACAGCATGTTGCTGGTCGTGTCCTTGACGCGGAGGTCAACGCCGGTTCCGCTGCCAGGATTGACAGTCTGCGAACCCGCGGTTCCGGTGTCCAGCTGGCTGGGGAGGGGGTACGAACCCTGGTTGTTGGACGCCCAGACGACGAGCGCCTGAACGACGCCGCGGACCTGGGTCGAGTCCTTGAGCTGACGGGCCGACTGGCGGGCCTTGCCCAGGGCGGGCAGGAGGATGCCGACCAGCAGAGCGATGATCGCGATGACGACCAGCAGCTCGATCAGGGTGAATGCACGATTCTTCTTCATTGCAAACTCCAAAGGGAAAACGAAAACAGTGAACGATCTTGTCGCCCACCCGGGCTCACTACGCGTCGGGTAGGGGGCGCACACGCAACCTGCACATGTCCGGCGTGTGCAACGACCGGAACACGGGCCGCTTTTGACCCTTGCCAGCATGTTTTCAGTGGCTTGGGAAGCAGCTCCCGCTCGTCCACGCACGCAAAGTGCGATGGCGGCAGGACCGACACGGACGTTCCGGGCTCGGCGATCCCAACCCTGACCCAAGACCCACACACTGAGTGTCGGGCACATGGCCGGGCGCAGCGTCGAGCGGCGGCGTCCAATCAGATTGTCGGGGTGCGCTGAGTGCTGCTTCGTTTCATGACTTGGCGGCTGAACGACCGCCCATCAGAACATGGACTGCGTATATCGAAGCACCAACCAGATACACCACCCGTACCGAGACCCCACAAGTATGCACGTGCAAGAGATACGGTACACGATCCTGTTCGCCCGTCAAGGTGGGCGGTTCCCGGCAGACCGATTGGGGATGAAAATTTCAAGATCGCGACCTTTGCCCTGCCGAACATTCACGACTCGATAGTCGCCTATTAGGCCCTCGGCACCGAGGCCGAGCCAGAGTTCCGCCGGGTCCATTTCGGCCTGAGCCACAGTGCCACGCTGACCAGCACGATGAGGGCGGGGACCTCGACCAGCGGCCCAACCACCGCCGCAAACGCCGCACCCGAAGTGATCCCGAACACGCTGATGGCGACGGCGATCGCCAGCTCAAAGTTGTTCCCGCTCGCGGTAAATGCCAGCGTGGTGGCCCGCTCATAGTCCGCGCCCACCCGCCGAGCCATGAACAGCGAGACGAAGAACATCACCGCGAAGTAGATCACCAGCGGGATCGCGATCCGCACGATGTCCAGCGGGGCGGCGATGATCCGGTCGCCCTTGAGACTGAACATCGCCACGATGGTGAACAGCAGAGCGATCAGCGTGATCGGGCCGATGACCGGCAGGAACCGCGTGGTGTACCACGCGTCGCCCTTCAGCCGGCGCAGCACGGTGCGCGTGACCATTCCGGCCAGGAACGGAATGCCGAGATAGATGAGCACGCTCAGGAACACCTCGCCCATGCTCACGTCAACCAGCGTCCCGCCCAGTCCCACGATCGGCGGCAGCCACGTCATGAACACCCAGGCATAGACGCCGAAGAACAGCACCTGAAAGATGCTGTTGAAGGCAACCAGCCCCGCGGCGTATTCCGCGCTGCCCTTGGCCAGATCATTCCAGACCAGCACCATCGCGATGCACCGGGCAAGCCCGACCATGATCAGCCCGTGCATGTACTCGGGCTTGTCGTGCAGAAACACCGCCGCCAGAGCGAACATCAGCACCGGCCCGACGACCCAGTTCTGAACCAGCGAGAGGGCGAGGATCTTCCAGTCGGCAAAGACCCGCGGCAGTTCCTCGTAGCGCACCTTGGCCAGCGGGGGATACATCATGAGGATCAGCCCGATCGCGATCGGGATGTTCGTCGTGCCCACGGTCACGCGCTCGATCGCCGCGCCGATGCCCGGCACAAAGCGGCCAAGCGCGACACCCAGCGCCATGGCCAAGGCGATCCAGAGCGTGAGGTATCGATCAAGGAACGAAAGACGTGTCGCGCCGCCCGTTGCGCACGGAGGGCACGCGGCGGTGACGGCTTCGCCGCCTGTGGTGTCAGATGGCATGGCTCAGTCCTTGCGCCGCGCGGCGATGTCCAGCGATGTGATGAAGTCGCTCGGCTTTGAGCCCGCCGGGAGCGACGCGATGATCTTCTGATAGAGCGGATCCTGCCAGTCGGTCATCGCCTCAACGTACTGCGGCTTGGATGTCAGCACGATCTCGCTCAGCCCCGCCTCGACCATCTGTCGTCGCGTCTCATCAACCAGCACCGCGCCCGCGACGCACCCGACCAGGGCCTCAACGTCGGCACGCACGCTCTCGGGCAGGGGCTTCAGGAGCGCAAGATCCGACACCGCCACACGCCCGCCGGGCTTCAGCACACGCGCGATCTCGCGCCAGACCCGCGGCTTGTCCGGAGACAGATTGAGCACGCAGTTGGAGATCACCACATCCACGCTGGCGTCGGCAACGGGCAGACTCTCGATCTCCCCCAGGCGAAACTCGACGTTGCCGAGACCGGTCTGCTGGGTGTAGAGCGCGATGTTGCTCCGTGCTTTGCTGAGCATGTCGGGCGTCATGTCGATGCCGATGACTCGGCCGGTGGGGCCGACCTTGGGCCCGGCGATAAAGCAGTCAAACCCGCCGCCGGAGCCGAGATCGAGCACGATCTCGCCCGGCTTGAGCGCGGCGATCGCGGTGGGGTTGCCGCAGGAGAGCCCCATGTTCGCGCTCTCGGGAACCGCGGCGAGATCGGCCTGTGCGTAGCCGATTGCGGCGGCAAGCTGCTCGCCCGTGAAAGTGTCAGAGCCGCAGCATCCCCCGCCGGCCTTTGAAGATGATGACGTGCCGCAGCACCCGATGCTTTGAGATGGCGCGGGCATGGCGGCGACGGATGCGTTGAGAGCGGACCACGAGCCGCTGCGCGCGATCTTGGCATAGCCAGCACGGACCTGCTGGCGCACGGCGTCATCGCGTGCCGCGGCATCGATGGCGATCGGGGTGTCAGTAGATTGGTTTCCACAGCAGCCGGGGCCGCAGCAGGGGGTGTTGTCTGAGGTGCTCATCTTGGGCCTTTCGATATGCGTGCGGGCGGATTGGAGGCGGTGATGCGACTCAGGGCGTTGGCGGTGGGGGAGTGATCGCGTCGGGAAGCGTGAGCACGAAGGCGCGAATCTCATCGCGCACCCTTCGATAGTGCGGCATCGCTTCGTCGTCGGTTCGCGCCCCCTTGGCCAATCGCGGCGGATCGTCGAATCCGCGATGCACGATGCGTGCGCCGGGAAACACCGGACACGCCTCGTGGGCTGAGTCGCAGACGGTGACGACCACATCAAGCAAGACGCCGAGATCTTCAGGACGTTTGGATGTGTGTGCCGAGATGTCGATCCCGGCTTCGAGCATCGCCCGCACGGCGAGCGGATTCAACCCGTGCGGTTGTGTGCCTGCGGAATAGGCGTGAAGGCGATCGGATCGCAACGCGCGAGCCCACCCCTCGGCCATCTGGCTTCGGCATGAGTTGCCGGTGCACAGGAAGAGGACGCGCGGGAGTTGTGGAGGGTCATTTGGGGGCACAGCAGACTCCGCTTGGGTTTGCGCCATCGCCGCGCGGGCGACAGTCGTCGATCGCGCGTGCGAGGTCTCGCATGGTCTGGGCGATGTGGGCATAGCGCACGATGTACGAAACGCTTCGCCCATCTTTCTGTGATTCGAGCACGCCCGCCTGCTCGAGCTGGCGCAGATGGCGCGAGACGACCGAGAGATCCACCGAGCAGCACTCAGCGACCTCGCCCACGGTGCACGCTCGACCGCACTTGGCGATGCACCCGAGCAGCTTGACCCGCGTGGGATCGCTCAGGGCCTTGAAAAGCTCGGGGTCGAGCAAATCATCGATCGGCTGGCAGCAGCGGGCGGCCTGGCGAGGCGTGGCCGGCGGCCGGACAGGTTGCCTGACTGGGCGGGGACGTGTGCGTACTTGCGTCATCATGCAAGTATAGCGGCGGAGCCACAGACGTCAACCCGCGCCGCTTGCTTGCGTTGCTTTCAAGTCACCTCAGACGCCCTGCTGAAACAGCAGCGTGCTCAGGTATCGTTCGCCGAAGGAGCAGGCGATGGTCACGATGCGCTTGCCCTTGTATTCCGGACGTGCCGCGAGTCGGGCGGCGACGCAGACGTTGGCGCCGGTGGAGATGCCTCCGAGAATGCCCTCTTCACGGGCCACGCGTCGGCCCCATTCAAAGGCCTCGTCGTTGCTGACCAGTTCGACGCCGCTGATCAGCGATGTGTCGAGGTTCTTGGGCACAAAGCCCGCGCCGATCCCCTGAATCTTGTGCAAGCCGGGCTGGCCGCCGGAGATCACAGGGCTGGTGACGGGTTCGACGGCGATGGCCTTGAAGTCGGGGTTTCGGCCGCCGCCGCGTATGAACCGGGTGACGCCGGTGATCGTGCCGCCGGTGCCCACGCCGCTGACGATCGCGTCGACCTTGCCCCCGGTGTCGGCCCAGATCTCGGGTCCGGTTGTCGCCTCGTGAATGGCGGGGTTCGCGGGATTCTCAAACTGCTGCGGCATCCACGAGCCGGGCGTCTCAGCGATCAGCTCTCCCGCACGCGCCACCGCGCCGCGCATGCCCTTTTCGCCGGGCGTCAGCACGAGATTCGCGCCAAGGTGCTTCAGCAGCGCGCGGCGCTCGATCGACATGGTCTCGGGCATCGCCAGAGTGAGGCGATAGCCCTTGGCCGCACAGACGAACGCGAGCGCGATGCCGGTGTTGCCGCTGGTCGGCTCGATGATGTGCGTGCCGAGATCGTCGCTGCCGCGCGAACCCTTGGGGCGGATCGTTCCCGCCTTCTCCGCGGCGTCGATCATCGCGTTGCCGATCCGGTCCTTCACGCTGGCGAGGGGATTGTCGAACTCGAGCTTCAGCAGCACCTCAGCCCCGCCGGGCGGGATCACGCGGTTGAGCCTGACGAGGCGGGTCTGCCCGACGCATTCGATGACGTTGGAATAGACACGCTGGTGGATCGGACGAAACACAGCCGTCGTCATGGTCAACTCCGAATCGCGCTCGCCCGCGAGATCATCGCCGAGCGCATGGCGCGAGAGATTGTGGATTTCAAGATGATCGGCCGCGCTTGGTCACGACGGCCGATGAGAACAACGCATGCGTGGGTTACTTGTTTCCGCTCGCGGGTGGCTTGCCGAAACCGCTGGCATCGGTCGGTGCCGTGGTTGCCGGCGCTGATGCCGCGGGGGCAACGGTTGGGGCGGGGGGTGCCCCTTCTGTTTTCAGCCCGGCCGATCGCCACTCGCTGAGACCGCCGCTGAACATCTTGACGCCTTTGTACCCGGTGCGCATCAAGCGCTTGGCGGTCGCCCTGGCGACCCCCGAGCCGGGGTCATCGCCATAGACAATCAGCCCTTTGAAACGTGCCAGGCGCGGGTCGATGTTGTCCTTGCGGTCGCTGATGTCGGCCAGCGGGATGTTCATCGCGGTCGGAATCCGCCCGTTGGCAAACTCCCCGGGTGAGCGCGGGTCGAGCAAGCGAATCGTGTCGGGTTTGGCCACTGCGGCGCGCACCTCGGCAAGATCGACCATCTCGATATCCCGATCACTCACATTGTCCGAACACCCGCCAGCCCCGATACACAGGAGGGTCAGGAAAAGCCCCGCCAAGACGTTTCGCATCATGCTCATCGGCGTCCGTTCCTTCTTTCCGCCGTCCCGACCCCGGAGAATCACGGAATGAGCATATCGGAACAACCTGGGGTTGTCTCATCGGTATACCCAAGCGAACGATGGTCTGACGTCGTTCGGGTGCGTGGGGTAAGGAACTGCGGCTTTGATCATCGGCTCCATCTCGTCGCTCGCCGTCTTCGCGGCTGTCCTTTGGCCCGTTGGCATGTGCTGCGCTCAGTTTGACCAGTTCAAGAGCGTTCCCAAGGACCCAGCTACGGAAGAGCGCCACGCGACTTGCACATTGATCGCCGACGTGAGCACGCTCACGCCCGGCTCGTCGGCAACGCTCGGCCTGGCGTTCACGATCCAGCCGAAGTGGCACATCTATTTGGAATGGCCGGAATGACTCGGGCACCGCGCCCAAGGCCGAGTGGACGCTGCCGGAAGGGATCGCGGTCGAGACGATGCTCTGGCCGGGGCCGAAGCGCCACGTGCTGCCGGGGGACATTCTCGATCACATCTATGAGAATCAGGTCATTCTGCTGGTCCCGATTCGGATCGCCGACTCGGTCAAGCCGGGTGAATCTCTGACCATCAAGGCGAAGGTGGATTGGCTGGTGTGCGATGAGATGTGCGTTCCGGAAGATGCCGAAGTGAGCATCACGATTCCGGTCGGCCAACCCGGCAAGCCAGCAACGCCAAGCAAGGATGAGCAGAGGATCAAGCAATCTCGGAGCGCGATTCCCGTTCCGCTTTCGAAGACAGCTCCGGAGGCGACGGTCAAGATCACGCCCGATGGGGATCGGTTCAAGGCCTCGATCTCGGGCAGTGCCAAAAACGTTCAAGCCCTGGCTTTCTACCCCATGCGCGATTCGGTCCAGATTGACGATCCGATCGCCACGTGCTCAGCAAAGGGGTCCGCGTTGACGCTGGAACTTGGCGCGCCGACTCCGGATGAACCTGCGTTAAGGGGAGTCCTGGCAATCACGGAGTCTTCTGGTGACCCCCAGAAGAAGGGAGTGGTGCGTCATTTCCTGGTGGATGTCCCGCTTCTGGCGAACCCGGCTCGTCCAGAACGCGTCCCAAATCAGAAAGAGCAACCCTGAAACACCCGCAGGCGGGGCTTGTGGCCCTGTCGCGGTCGTTCAACCGATGGAACAGTTTCGTTTGGAATCACACGCAGGTCCAACCTGCACTCTCCAAGGAGGATTCGCATGAAGTCTTCGAAGTATCTGGGCATTTTCGCGGTCGTCGGCAGCATGACTCTGGGCGGGCTGGTCGCTGGCCAGGCATTCGCCGAGCCCCCGACCGGCAAGAAGGTTCAGCAGGCTGAGCAGAAGGACAAGAAAGAGGACAAGAAGGACGACAAGGCCATGACCGCGAAGCTCGGCGAGGCGGCCCCCGCGTTCACGCTGACGGACCTCGATGGCAAGGCCGTGAATCTCGCGGACCACAAGGGCAAGATCGTCGTCCTTGAGTGGTTCAACCCTGAGTGCCCGTTTGTCGTGAAGCATCACAAGGTGAACACCACCTTCAAGACGCTGCACGAGCAGTACAGCAGCAAGAACGTGGTCTTCCTGGCGATCAACTCCTCCGCCGAGGGCAAGCAGGGCAACGGCGTGAAGCTGAACAAGGAGAAGGCCGCCGAGTACAAGATCGCGTATCCGATCCTGATCGATGCCGACGGCAAGGTGGGCAAGATGTACGGCGCGAAGACCACGCCGCACATGTTCGTGATCGACACCGAGGGCAAGCTCGCCTACCAGGGCGCCATCGACAACAACAACGACCGGACCAAGGCCGGCGATGTGAACTACGTCAAGGACGCGCTCGAGGCGCTCCTGGCCAACAAGAAGGTCGAGAAGTCTCAGACCACCCCCTACGGGTGCAGCGTCAAGTACGCCGGCTGATCGCTGGCGTTCAGACTGCAGGATGTTTGATCAGCAGCCCGGACGCATTGTCCGGGCTGCTGTGTTTGACTCGGCGGGGTGTTCTGTGCACCCGCTTGAATCAGGGGTAGGTTGCTCTCGGCGAGAGCGACCTGGGGAATGGAACGGACCGATGATGGATGAGCCAACGGCGGACAGTTCCATCGATGTCGTGTGCAGCAAACTAGGATGACGCATGAGTGTCGTGTTCAATGTGCTTTCAACCGCGTTTGACCTGCTGCTGGTGGTGCTGGGGTTCAGCGCGATCATCGTCATCCATGAGCTTGGGCACTTTCTGGCCGCCAAGTGGGCGGGGATTCGGGTGCTGGCGTTCAGCGTGGGCTTTGGTCCGGCGCTGGTGACGTATCGCAAGGGGCTGGGGTTTGGGCGCGCTTCGACGGAGCAGCAGTATCTGGAGCAGCAGCGGCTGAGGCGCGCTGGCCGCAACGTGGCCGCGGGTGATGAGCTGTCTCCCACGGAGTATCGCTTGAACGCCCTGCCTTTGGGCGGATACGTGAAGATGCTGGGGCAGGATGACGCGGACCCGACGGCGGTGTCCGATGAGCCGGACTCTTACCAGCGCTGCGCGACGTGGAAGCGCATGGTCGTGATCAGCGCGGGCGTGTTCGCGAACCTGGTGCTGGCCGCGGTGCTGTTTGTGATCGTGTTCAAGATCGGGTTGCTCAGCGAGTCGGCAAAGATCGGCGATGTGGTGCCCGGACGCCCCGCGTCGGTCGCGATCGCGGAGAACGCCAAGCAGTTTGGCGTGACCACGCCGGGCTTGCAGTCGGACGACGTGGTGCTGAGCATCGACGGCGAGAAGCCGAATCACTTTCAGGATGTGGTTTTGGCGATCGCGATGTCCAAGCGCGGCGACCCGGTGGCGATTCAAGTGCGGCGTGCCGGGATTGCCGAGCCGCTGGATTTTCGCGTGCGGCCGGAGATCGATCCGGAAACAGGCATGCTGGGAATCGGCGTGAGCCCGGCGCAGAGCAATCAGATCAGCCCGAAGCTCTCGCCGGCGGATGTGACGATGGTGGCGTCGTCGCGCGGGATCACGGGGCTGGCGCCAGGAATGCGATTGGTCGCCGTGAATGGTCAGCCGGCCAAGTCGCTAAACGATGTGCAGCGTGCCGTGGATGCATCGAACGGATCGCCCGTGATCGCGACGTTTGAGTCGGCGGGGTCTGGCGGCGAGGCGAGCACAGGAGCCGCACGCACCGACATCACGCTGAAGCCGTTGCCAAGGTTGCAGCGGGTGAGTGTTGAGGTGGACTCGAAATCGCGCACCGATGTGATGCACCTGGTCGGACTGACGCCGGTGCTGGCGGTGCAGACGGTGACGCTCGGTTCGCCCGCGGAAAAGGTGGGGCTGAAGGAGGGGGACATCTTCGTGCAGATCGGGAGCGCGGAGTGGCCATCGATCGCCGAGGGGATCAGCCAGATTCGGGCCCACACCGACAAGAACCTTGGTTTGACGGTGCTGCGGCGTGATCCGAGGACGGGCGTTGCGTCGGAAATCAAGCTCAACGACGTGCGGGTGGGGACGAATGGGCGGATCGGCTTTGCACCGACGGACTCTTCACGCATCTCATCGGATATCGCGGGTTGGCCCGCCGCTCGGACAAGCGGCGTGGGGGCGACGCCCACCGGCGCGACACTGCCGATCAAGCCGGGAAGCCGGATCGTGTCGGTGGATGGACAACCCACGCCGACGCTGGGTGATGTGCGTGAACGGCTGAAGGCCGCTTTGTCTTCTGGGAAAACTGGTGTTGAGATGCAGGTCGAACTGCCGGTGGGTCAGCAGGGCGCGGTGCGGCCGACGGAGACGATCGCGTGGACCTTGACCAGCGACGAGGCGGCCTAGGTCAAGGCGCTCGGCTGGGAGAGCCCGCTGGATGCACAGTTCTTTGACCTTGAGCGGTTTGTGTGGAAGGCCGACGGGATCGGGGGTGCGGTCAGCATGGGCCTGCACGAGACGCATCGCGTGATGATGATGACGTATCTCACGTTCGCGCGGCTGGTACAGGGCACGGTGAAGATCGAGCACCTGAAGGGGCCGGTGGGGATCGCGCACGTGGGCGTGAAGATCGCCGACCGCGGGCTGGTGTGGCTCTTGTTCTTTCTCGCGCTGATCAGCGTGAATCTGGCGGTGATCAATTTTCTGCCGATCCCGATTGCTGACGGGGGGCACATGGTGTTTCTGCTGTATGAGCAGTTCACGGGCAAGCCGCCGGCGGCGAGCGTGCAGAACGCCGCGGCGGTGATCGGGCTCGTGCTGCTGGGCGGCGTGTTCCTGATCGTGACGTTCCACGATGTGGGGAACTTGGTCAGCGAGGTGGCTCGGTGGGTGGGGAGGTAGGGCGAGCGGGTTGATTGAACGCGAAGGCCGCGAAGGGTGCGAAGGAAGGCAGAACGCGGAGATTGCGGAGGGGCGGAGGTAACGGAGAAGAAGTTCCGAGGGCCAGAGTGGTCGATTTCGAGTGAGATTGGTCGGTGCGATTCGATCTCAGGGTGGTGTGTCTGTTTCACGGGTTCGAGCAAGGACACTGATCGCCGTTGAATGGCGCACGTGATGCTGTCGCGGTGCGATGTCTTTCGCACGTGAGTGCGCACGAGCTGTTGCCGGTGGCGCAGCGAGCGGAGCGAGCAAGTCACCGGAATTTGCCGGGATAGATCGCCGCCCGTCTGAGGGCGGACTACCCAGTGGCAAAGGTGTCCAATCGTCCGCCCTCAGACGGGCGGAAGAAGGAAGGGCGTGCGGGGGTGAGCAGTGCTCTTTGCGTAACGGTGGCTAGCTCGCGTTGCTCGCCGCGCCACCGGCAACTGCTCGTGCGCACTGCCGTGCGAGATGCAATCGACCCGATGGCATGGGGGCCGCAGCAAGTTATACGGATTCGGTTTGCCATCGGCGCACAGCCACGGAAAGACCTTGCCGCAACGTTGCAAAGCGAGCGTCGAACTCGCACGGTCGCCAGTGCACTCAGGCGAGCGGAGCACGCGAAAGAGCGCGTGTGCGTGTCGCGCGGGGGTGTCGTCCGCTCCGCGGACTTCGATCAACTCGAACGCGTATGAAGATGTGCGGTACCTATTCCCGGTGCTCACGCACCGGGCTACGGCTCTTCGCCTGCTCCGCAGGCAGAATCCGCGCGTGCACCCGCGGCAACTCGACTGGCCGCAGAGAACGCGAGAAAGGCAAGTGAAATCGGTATCAACCAGAGGTTGGGTGACTTCTTCGCGAGCTCCGAGCCCTCCGGTTCTTCGCGTTCCGGTCTTGAGTTCGCTCTATGTCGAACTATCGCTTCTTCGCCGGCTTGGCGTCGGCTTCGAGGTCTTTGACCGCGGCGCGGTTCTTGATGCGGGACATCTGGGTCATGCGGTCGATGATGAGGACGCCGTCGAGGTGATCCATTTCGTGTTGCCAGCATCGGGCGAGCAGGCCGCTGGCGGTGGTGGTGAACTCTTTGCCATCGCGGCCGAGGGCGGTGACGGTGAGGATGGGCGGGCGGAGGACGTCGCCGCGGATGTCGGGGAGTGAGAGGCAACCCTCTTCCATGGGTTCGGGCTTGCCGAGGTAGCCGGAGAACTTGGGGTTGATGTAGACGACCGGCCCCTTGCTGGCCGACGGCGGGAGATCGCCGATGGCTGAGGCGGAGCGGTCGTCGCTCGGGGGCACGTCGACGACGAAGAGTCGCCAGGCGAGGCCAACCTGCGGCGCGGCGAGGCCGATGCCGTCGTGCTGGCGCATGAGGTCGATCATGCGGTCGGCGACGGCCCGAACCTCGTCGGTGACGGCCTGGATGGGCTTGGCCTTGGCGCGGAGAACGTCGGCGGGAAAGGTGACCAGATGGAGATCGGCGGGGTCGATGGGCATGACCAGAGAGTCTAGAAGCGATCCGGAGAAGCGGTTATCGCGACGGAAGGACGGGGACATTGACCGAGGATGCGCGGAGAACGGGGGCTTTCGATGGATTGCCGGAGCCCGACGGGTGGGCGGTGCGAATCGTGGTCTTGGGGTGGTGAATTCGGGGTGGTGATTGACGCTTGGGTCCGGCGTCCGGTAGCATCCGCACTCGTGGGCGGGTTTGTGGGGGGAGGGTCGCCGGGCGAGGGTGTGATCGTGGCCGCCATGGGCGGCTGTCAGGAGTGATCGGCTTGGCGCTGTTCCCGTGGAGCAAGAACAAGGGCGATGGTGGATCCGACGACGCCAAAGGTGGCGGCGGAGGTGGAAAGTCCGGCGGGGGTGATCCCAACCCGGGTGAGTTTGAGTTCAGCGGCGACAAAGCGAACAAGTTCTTTGACCGCGGGCAGACGCTGCACGACGCGACGAACTTTGGCTATGCGATGAACATGTGGATCCGCGGGCTGCGCTTTGACCCGACGAGCATGCGCGGTCTGGAGGGGTTTTTCACCAGCTCGGCGAGCTTCTTTGCCGAGCACCCGAAGGGTGAGAAGGAAGAGACGTTCAAGAGCACGCTGAAGGATGTGGGCGGTCGGTCGACGATCGACAAGTTCCTGACGGCGTTGATGCACTGGAGCTCGCACCCGACGGACCCGTCGTATGGGGTACGGGCGATGGAGCATGCATCGGAGCTGGGGCTGGGCGGGCCGGCGGTGTGGGTGGCCGAGCGGGTGGTGAGTTTGGCGATGAAGGACAAGTCGCCGCGCAAAGAGCACTATGTGGCGGCGATGGAGACGTTCAAGAAGTTTGACAAGTTTGAGCGTGCGGTGCAGGCGGGCGAGGCCGCGGTGCGGATGGACCCGACCGACGGACGGCTGGCATCGGAGATCAAGAACCTGTCGGCGGAGTGGACAACCAAGCGCGGCGGGTTTGAGGACACGGGCAAGGAAGGCGGGTTCCGATCCAATATCCGTGATGCCGACAAGCAGAAGCAGCTGGAAGAGAAGGATCGCCTGACGACCACCGAAGAGGGGCTGGATCGCCAGGTGGCGTCGGCGACGGCGGATTATGAAGTGAACACGAACGATCGCCCCAACGCGATCAAGCTGATCGACCTGCTGCTGAAGCGCGCCAAAGGCGAGGATGAGGAACGTGCGAGCAAGCTGGCGAACGAGTGGTATGTCAAGAGCAAGGAGTATCGCTTCCGCGAGTACGTGGACAACATCCGCGTGCGCCAGCTACGTCGGCGAGCCGCAAAGCTGAAGGGCGAGGCGGAGAAGTCGGCGGATGCCGAGGTGAAGCAGGCGTATACGCAGGCGGTGAAGGAGTATCTGAAGGCCGAGATCGTGTCGCTGGAGGGTCAGGTCGAGGCGTATCCGACGGATCTGAATCGCAAGTTTGAGCTGGCGCAGCGGTATTACAAGGTGGGCAAGCACGAAGAGGCGATCCCGCTGCTGCAAGAGGCCAAGCAGGATGTGAAGAGCCGCGCGCGCGTGCTGTTCTTCCTGGGTCTGGCGTTCCAGAAGATCGGATACACCGACGAGGCGATCGACACGATTCGGCAGGCGCGGCAATCGCTCATCGCCGGTGATGAGGCGGCGGAAATGGAGCTGAGCTATGGGCTGATGGAGGCCTTGCTCACCCGCGCTCTGGAGCAGAGCACGCTGGCGGACGCGGAAGAGGCGGGCAAGCTGCAGAGCGCGATCGCGATCCAGAACATCAACTATCGCGATGTGAAGGCCAAGCGCGAAGAGATCAAGGCGCTGATCGCGAAGCTGAAATCCGGCTCGGCGGGTGGTGGGGGGGCGGCGTCTTGAACGCGGTGGTGATCATTCCGGCGCGGCTGGGGTCCACGCGTCTGCCGGGCAAGGTGCTGCTCGCCGAGACGGGCAAGCCGCTGATCCGGCATGTGTGGGAGGCGGCGGTTGGGGCGAGCTCGATCAAGCGCGTGGTGGTGGCGACGGACGATTTACGCGTGCTGGATGCTGTGCTGGGCTTTGGCGGCGAAGCGGTGATGACCGGGGCGTATCACCAGAACGGGACGAGCCGGCTTGCCGAGGCGGCGGAGAAGCTCGGGCTGGATCACGAGGACATCGTGGTGAACGTGCAGGGGGACGAGCCGGAGCTAGAGCCGGGCGCGATTGATGCAGCGGTGGGGGGGCTGTTGGCGGGTGAACAGACCAAGGGGGGGTGTCAGGTGGGATCGCTTGCCGTGCCGTTTGGGGATGGGCAGGACCCGCGTGACCCGGCGATGGTGAAGGTGGTGCGATCGCTGGATGGGTTTGCGATGTACTTTTCGCGGTCGGTGATTCCGCACGATCGGGATGGACGGGTGGATGGAGGGGGTGCCGGTGTGCTCCGGCATGTCGGGCTGTATGTGTATCGCCGGGCTTTTCTGGAGCGGTATGTGGGGCTGCCACCCACGCCGGCGGAGCGGTGCGAGCAGCTTGAGCAGTTGCGGGTGCTGGAGCACGGGTATCGGATCGCGGTGGCGATCCGGGAGCGGGCAGCGATCGGGATCGATACGCCGGAGCAGTATTCGGCGTTTGTGGCCAGATGCCGGGGTTGACTGGGATTGACATATGGGGGTGGGCGGGGATGGCATGGTGTGCCTACGCTTTGGTTGTCAGTTTGGGGATTCATGTGGCCCATGGGGGCCGGCTCCGCGACAACCGACGCTCGATCTCGCCCGAGTTCCCGCACGGTTTCAAGTTTCTTCGGGCAAGTGATCGAGGTATCGGTATGAAGATGTACGTTGGCAACCTGTCCTTCAAGACGACCGAGGATGAGCTCCGTTCTCTGTTCGAGGCGCACGGCGAAGTGTCGTCCGTGTCTCTCGTCATGGACCGCGAGACCGGCCGCCCGCGCGGCTTCGGCTTCGTCGAGATGCCCGACAGCGCCCAGGCTCAGGCGGCGATCGACGCCATCAACGGCCAGAACTTTGGCGGCCGTGACCTGACTG
>JAIEOW010000077.1 GCA_019750095.1 Phycisphaerales bacterium | reverse complement strand
ATCGCCGCAGTACAACCTGCTCCGCGCGAAGGAGATGCTGGGCAAGGACGCGCTGTACACGCTGCAAGTCGGCGCGTACGCACGGCTGGACCTGGCCCGTCCCACCGAGACCGACCTCGCCGAGAGCCGCAAGGCCGCGGAGCAAGCCGTGCTCAAACTCCGACAGGAAGGCGAGCAGGCCTTCTACTACCACGGCCCGACGATGAGCATGGTGACCATCGGCGTCTTCGGCACCGATGACTTTGACCCGCAGCTCCCGAACTTAAAGAGCGGCCGCCTGCGCGAGGTGCAGAAACGTCACCCGCTGAACATGTACAACGGCCAGGGCGTCAAGGAAAAGCGCAAAGGCGCACCCGATCGCATGCAGCAGAGCAACCTGGTGGCGATTCCCGCAAAGTGATTTCGTCAGGAGATGACTTCGCCCGATCTATGGCCGCTCACGGGCAGCCGACAAACCACGCGTTCAGATACTGGAACACGTCTTCGATCACGGGCAGCGATTGACCGTTGGTCGAGATCGCCGCATCGGTGTTCCCGATGAACCAGAGGTTCAGGAAGTCAAAGATGTCCGACACCGCGACCACGCCGTCCTGATTGAAATCCGCCCGGCAGCATGGTGCGGCTGCCAGCGTGCCGCACGCCACACCGCTCCCGGTAAAGTGCGTCCGCGGCCCGATGCAGTTCTCCGGCGTCATCATCACGCAAGTCGCCCCGACGCAGCACGCGCCAGACACGCCCGGCTGCGGACAGATGCTGGGATTGCACGTCCCGCCGCGCTGCCACTGGCCCCCGCAATCAACCTGCGTCACGACATCGCACGCGCCACTGCTCATGCAGCACGCCCCGCTCGGCGGCGGCGGCGGCGGCGTGGGCGTTCGCCCGCACGGCGCCTGAGCGTTCTGCAGCATGAACTGCACCGCCTGATCGACCCGCTGCGCTCTTTGCCACAGCGATGCGCCGAGCACGCCCGCCGGATCGTGCGATAAGCTCGACACGATGTTCACCTCGTTGGGCACCATCGCCGTCGTCAGCGCCTGACCCAGACGCACCGCGTTGTTCGCCGGGATCAGCGGATCATGACTCCCATGAAACAACACCGTCGGCGGCGAGCACGCGTTGACATATGTGATCGCCGACGCCGATGTGTACGCCCCGATCCACCCCGCGGCATACACCGGCGTGCCGACATAGTTCGCCACCGTCAGCGGGATGCCGACCGAGATGTTCCACACCAGGTCGTATCGCCCGGACATGCCCAGCGCGCCATCGATCACGTACCCGCGCTGAGCCGACGGAGGAAACGTCGCAAACTGCGGTGCGGCCAGCGCCGCCGCCATCGCGATCGTGCTCCCGGCGGAGAACCCTCCCACCACCAGGCGAATCGGCACATCGTGCATCAACGCGCCCGTTGTCCGAGCCCAATACACCGCGTTCAACGTGTCACGAATCGCCTGCGGAAACGACGGCGCGCCCGGAGTCGTCAGCGTGTAGTTCGGCAGAATGACCGTGTACCCGAGTTCCGCCAGCGCATACCCATATCCGGAGAGGTCCTCTTTCCGCCCGCTGTCATAGCTCCCGCCATACAGCAGCACAATCGTCGTGTTCTTGCTCGGCTGGTCGTCGTCCGTCGGCCTGTACAGATCCAGTTGCAGCACATCGAACGGCGAACCGGGCGACGCAAACGGCACGTTGTACACAAGCTCCACGGCTCGCGATGGCGTCACCGTTGAAAACGCAGTGACCGCCGCCGCAAACGCGCACAGGAACCGCAACCGCAGGTTTCGACCTCGCTCAGGCATCCATGGGTGTTCGGTGAGAGAAATCGGGCAGATTGCACAGACTACTGCAAATCAGTCGTTTCTCCAACCATTCAACCAGATTTCCTCAAAACTCCCGGCGGGCCGAAGGTCGGGACATCGACAAGAACCCCTCTATACTCGCTCTTCCTGATTTACCCCGCTTTCCCGGTCTTTGACGCTGCGGACGATTTCGACTCCTCCCGGCGCGTCTTGAGAGGTTCCGAAGCATGCCCGAAGCGCAGAAGTTCGATCTTGTCGTCATTGGCGGCGGCCCCGCCGGATACGTCGGTGCCATCCGCGCCGCTCAGCTCGGTATGTCTGTCGCCGTCGTCGAACGCGCCAAACTCGGCGGCGTCTGCCTCAACTGGGGCTGCATCCCCTCCAAGGCCCTCCTCGCCAACGCCGAGCTCGTTGAGAAGATGGGCAAGGCCGAGGACCAGAAGTTCTGGGGTTTGAAGATCAATGGGTCCGTTGATCTCGACTGGGATCGCATCATCGGGCGCTCCCGCGAGGTCGCCGGCAAGCTCAACGGCGGGATCGCCTTCCTCCTGAAGAAGAACAAGATCACGCACTTCGTCGGCAACGCCAAGATCACCAAGGCCGAGGCGCTCATGACCGCGCCCCCCGGCGGCACCACACGCGTCACGATCGATATCCAGGAGTGTGCCGTCAAGGAGGAACTCACCTCCGCTCCCGCCACACCCGGCAAGATCATCCAGACCATCGAAGCGACCACCGTCCTCGTCGCCACCGGTTCGGTCGCCCGCGATCTGCCCTTCGCCAAGTTTGACGGCGACCGCATCTGGGGCGCACGCGAGGCCATGCACAACAAGCAGAAGCCCGCCAAGCTCGTCGTCGTCGGCGCGGGCGCCATCGGCATGGAGTTCGCCTACTTCTACAACTCCCTCGGCACCCAGGTCACCGTCGTCGAGATGATGGACCGCATCCTGCCCGTCGAAGACAAAGACGTCTCTGTCGCGCTCCAGAAGCTCTACACCAAGCACGGCATGACCTTCAAGACCTCCACCGTCACCACCGCCGTCGAGAAGACGGCCAATGGCGTGAAGGTGACCGTGGCCCCCTTCGTCAACGGCAAGGCCGACGAGACCAAGAAAGAAACGCTGGAAGCCGACCGCATCCTGCTCGCCGTCGGCGTCGTCGGGCGCACCGACGGCTTGTGCGACCCGTCGCTCGGGCTCAAGCTCGACCGCGGGCACATCGTCACCGACTATGTCCCCGGCAAGACCATCAGCGAGCCGATTGACTACAAGACCAACCTGCCCGGCGTGTACGCCGTCGGCGACGTCATCGGCCCGCCCTGGCTCGCGCACGTCGCCAGCGAAGAGGCGATCACCTGTGTCGAGCGTCTGGCATGGCGCAAAGACAAGAGCAAGCATCACGAGCCGATCCCGATCGATTACAGCGTGATCCCCGGCTGCACGTACTGCGTGCCGCAGGTCGCGAGCGTGGGGTTCACGGAGCAGAAGCTGATCGAGATGGGCAAGGTGAAGGGCAAGGACTACGCCGTGGGCACCTTCCCGATGAGCGCGCTGGGCAAGGCGATCGCCGCGGCCCACACCGACGGCTTCGTCAAGATCATCCGCGGCCTGCCCCGCGGCGAGATCCTCGGCGCCCACATCCTGGGCGATCAGGCCACCGAGCTGATCTCTGAACTGACGCTGGCCCGGCGGCTCGAAGCAACCACCGAAGAAATCATCTGCACCATGCACGCCCACCCGACCATGCACGAAGCGACGCGTGAGGCGGCGCTGGCGAGCGAGGGACGCGTGATTCACGCGTAAGACAGGCGTGTGTTCGCATCGCCCTGAAAAGGTCGAGAACGACGCATGTCCTGAGCAGATTATCACTTCCAAGCACCGCTGCCCATCCCGAGGTACGGCGTCTGCTGCGGCGATCTCGACACGCTCGGGGTGTTCTGCGAAGACTGAAATCGCGACACAGAAAGCACCTCAATACCCTGGACCTTGAGTCAACTCGGTGGTATTTTCTTCCATATGACAGCGGATTGTTTTGACCGATTTGGAGAACTGTTTACCGGGTGCCGGTAACCTCTCGGTCGAGTTCGTGACACTCCGCTTGACACGCGGGGACAAGTCAAGGCGTGGCAGCATGCCTCCGGTGCTTCGAACAGCTCGGTAACGAATGGCCGCGAAGCCGCACTATGGAGGCGACACGCTTACCGAGCATTTTCTTGGGAAAAGGCCGCACCTTCGTCACACCGGGATTCGTACGCGGGCCGAGGCCCAGAAGAAGGGCGACAAGATGCTCTTACCAAATACACCGTTGTCAAAGTCGCTGCTGCCGATGCCAATTTTTGCACTTCTGGTTGTGCTTGTGCCTTCCCAAGCTGCACATGGGCAGGGAGATTGCTCGAGGTGGTTACCGCCGGGACCAGGTCTGCCAGGAGTTGACTGTTGTGTTTCGACAATGACCGTGCATCCGAACGGTGATGTCTTCGTAGGCGGCGGCTTCACTACCGCAGGCGGAGTTGCGACAAGCAAGATTGCTCGCTTCAATCCGACGAGCAACACCTGGTCAGCTCTCGGCTCAGGTATACAAGGTAGCGGTGTCAGCAGCATCGCCGTGCTCCCAGACGGGGATTTGATCGTTGGCGGCTTCTTTTCCGGCGCAAGCGGAGTGGCCGCGAGCCACATCGCCCGCTACCACATCGCCAGCAACACCTGGTCCGCCCTCGGTTCAGGAACCGATGGGCATATCGGTGTGGTCGTCGTACTCCCAAACGGCGATGCAGTTGTATCCGGGTTCTTTTCTACCGCCGGCGGCGTACTGGTAAGCCAAAACGCCCGCTACTCTCCATCGAGCGACACGTGGTCCGCACTTGGGTCCGCGTTTCCGCGCCGCGCCCTCGGAACCTTGGCTGTCCTCCAAAGTGGCGACTTGTTGGTCGGGGGGAACTTCCCGAATCCCAGCGGGGTGGCCGCGAGTCACCTCGCCCGCTACAACCCGAACAGCAATGTCTGGACCGCCCTTGGCTTCGGATCAACAGGAACCAGCAGCGCTGTCCGCGCAGTTGCCGTGCTGCCGTCCGGAGACATAGTTGCGGGCGGCAACTTCACCACCTTTGGCGGAGTGGCGGCGAACAACGTCGTTCGCTATAACACGACAAGCAACACCTGGTCGCCTCTCGGCGCCGGAACGTCCGGAACGGTCCATGCTCTGGCTGTGCTTCCGGGCGGAGATCTGCTTGTGGCGGGCGAGTTCACAATGGCTGGCGGAGCAGCGGCAGGCCGTATCGCACGCTACAGCCCAAACAGCAACGTCTGGTCCGCTCTCGGAACGGGAACCGATCAACGCGTGTACGACTTGGCGACGCTCCCAGATGGGGACGTGCTTGCGAGCGGCCCCTTCACCATCGCTGGCGGCAACGTGTGCCCAGATCTCGCTCGTTACACCTTCACTACGCCTGCACCCCTCATCCGAACCCATCCGACCGCGAACTTCGCTTGCCCGCGCAGCTCGGCACTCTTCTCGGTTGATGCCGAAGGCCTGGGAACACTCACCTATCAGTGGCAGATTCAGACCTCTGCAGGTACTTGGATCAACCTCACGAACGACCCCGCTCCCATTCCTTGCCCTCTCGGTGGGATTGGCGCTGCCTTCGCATCGCTCCTTCCGGCTCCAAACACCCATGCTGCCAGCATCGGTGTCAGGGAGTGCCCCGTTGCCATGCCCGGTTGGGCGGTGCCGTGGCCTGTCCGATGCATCGTCTCAAGCAACTGCGGCAGTGTGACATCAAACGCAGCGACGCTGACCATCTGCCCCGCCGACTTCGATTGCACCGGCGCGCTGACCGCAGCCGACATCTTTGAGTTTCTCAACGCCTGGTTCACAAACAACCCCGCGGCCAACATCAACGGCAACACGCTGGACGCCAGCGACATCTTCGACTTCCTCAACGCCTGGTTCACCGGCTGCTGACCAAACGTCACGTCATCGCGAACGACGACTTGCTCACGCGTGGCCGCTTTCAGGGTTTCGCCGCCGAGCCATCCGCGCCGCCCGAGTGCTTCGCCGCACTGAACCACTCATCCCCCAGCGCCTCCTTCACTTCCACCCGCTGCATGATGATCACCCGCGGCGGGCCCACGCGTGAGAGCGGGTCCATGCGGGGCGGGCGGCCGCCGGGGACAAAGCCGTCCATCATCCGAGGATCCATCGGCGGGCGACCGCCCATGCGCGGGTCGCCCATCATGCCGGGTCCACCTGGGCCACCCGGACCGCCACCCGGGCCACGCGGGCCTCTTGGACCGGGGCCGCCCATGCCCGGGCCGCCCGGGCCGCCTAGGCCGCCTGGGCCGCCCGGGCCACCAGGGCCATCCGGCCCCATCGGCGGACGCCGACCATCGCGCGGCGGGGGCGGACCATCGCCACGCGGCATGGTGCCATCGGGACCATCGCGCGCTTCAGGCCGATCAGGCCGATCACGCATGGGCCGCTCGCCCGGACCACCATCGCCCGGGCGACGCATGCCCGGCCCACCCATCGGCTGCGTGTCCCAGCTCAACTCGATCTTCTCCACCACCTTGGTGGATGAGTTCAGCCACAGTTCGAAGCGATCCGGGCCCGGGCCGCGAAGATCTTTCTTGCGGGTCGCGGTGATCTTCGTCGTGCCCGCGAGCGCGCCCTTGCCCTCCTGATCGCGATTGATGTCAAAGCCCTTGCTCAACTCTTCAAGCACGCGGTCGATCGAATCGGCAAACAGCGACTCCTCCCCCACCGTCGCCCAGCGCGGCCAGAGCCGACGCGGATTCTCACGCTCCACGCTGCCAGTGCGATCGATCGCCCACAAACCCAGCGCATCGCGCCCCACCGTGATCAACTCGCGATTGGGCGTCACGCTGCGTAGCACAAGCAGATCCGGCGCACGTGTATCGACCACCGCGATCGGATCGGGCGCGATCTGATCCTCGCCCCATTCCATCACGCGCACTTCATACCTGCGGTCGCCGCCCGAACGCATCGCCTGGATCGATTGCTGCACCATCGCTTGCGCGCTCGGCGCGGCGGGGAATGCGAGCATGAACGCCGCGGCGACCAGCGCCAGACACGCCGCCATCGCGAGTGCCCTGCGCAGCAGGTGCGACGGAAATCGCAGCGTGCGGCTTGGTGCCTCGCTTGCGATCGAGGGCTCAACGTCTGCGTGCAACGCCGCAACCACGCGCTGCACGCGCTGATCCTGCGACTCTTTCGTGTCGGCGTTGAGAAAGGTCAGGAGCCCGTGCGAGAGAAGTTCGCCGGCGATCTGTCGCGCGTCGCCGTGGGCGGAGGGCTCGGGCACGCCATCTGCCGGCGCGGTCGGTCGATCGTCACCATTGTGTTGGTTGGCACTCATGGCGTCCTCACTTCGGCGGTTGTGGCCGCATCGTCGATCGTTCCCGAGATCAGGCAATCCGCGAGCAGTTGTCGCCCGCGCTGCACGCGCTTCTTCACGGCCTCCTCGCCCGCCCCGAGCGACTCGGCGGCCGCCGCGATGAGCAATCCGCGCGCATACACCAGTTCGATCGCGTGCCGCATGGCGTCAGGAAGTTTGCTCAGGCACTCCCGCAAACGATCGACGCGTTCACGAAACGTGTCGCCCGAGAGTCTCGAGAGCTCGTCAAACCGCGTGTCAAGCTCGGCGAGCACCTGCGGATCGGTCGACATCGGCCGAGCCAGTCGCTTGCGATGATGCTCCAGCACCAGCCGCTGGGCGATCCCGCGGAGCCAGGGTCCGAACGGCCGTGATCGGTCATAGTCACCAAGCCGACGCCAGGCGACGAGCATCGATTGCTGGAAGAGGTCGTCAACACTTGGGTCCGCGCCGAGCAGACTGCGCAGATACGCCGTCAACATGTCCGCGTGCTCACGCACGAGGATCTCAAACACGCTCTTGGCGTCCAGGATGGGAAGCGGATCGGTCATGCCCACAGGTGCTCCACAGGCGATTGTCGCCATGGATGGGCCGGGGGACAGCTCGTTGAAAAGAAAAACGTGCGGCGTTCTTAGGACTTTTCGTATGCGGCCTGTCCCCTGTTGCACGCGCGACCGCAATCTTCGCGTCAGAGGCCGTCGCCCGCAGAACGGCCTGCTGCTTCTGACGCCCGCCGACACGCCCCTGCAACACTCGGGCGTTCTCGGACCCATGAAACACCCCTCTCGTGGAGCACACCATGATCTCTCGACTGATGTATGGCCTTCTGGGCTGCGGCCTTGCGACCTCGATCGCGCTCGCCACCGGCGGGTGCGCCCACACCCATCACGCCGATCGCGATGACGATGATCGTCCGATGCGCGCGATGCGCGACAGAGATCGCGATGATCGCGATGAACAGTGTGATGACCGTCGCGAGCGTCGCGACGATCGACGCGACCGCGATCGACGTGCGGACCGCCGCGGACCGATGAGCCCGTATGCGATGATGCGCGGACATCGATTCGACCCACCGCCACCACCACGCCCGCCGCATGCACAGGCCGGTCCCGATGGTCCGGGTCCCAATGGCCCGGGTCCCCATGGCCCGATGATGGGCCGCCGCGGCATGCGCCCGCCGATCGGTGGACACGGCATGGAACGTGGTCCGCGCGGCCCTCGCCCGCCCATGGCCGGGCCCCGCGGCAGACCAAATGCCGATGACCACCGGCCCGACGCTCGTGGCGGGCCAGAGATGAATCGCGACGATGACCGCGGCCCACGTGGTGATCGTCGAGATCGCGGCCCGCGCGAACCACGCGGCGATCGCGCCCCGCGGCGTGATCGCGGCCCAGGCATGCCGCCGCCGCCCCCGCGAGATCGCGATGGCGACATGAAAAATCCAGAGGGCATGTCCCCCCCGCCCCCGCCACCGCCAAATGACACGTCGGGTCAGCAGCCGCCATCCCGACCGCAGTGATGCTTGAACGCTTTCGGACCCGCTTCGACAACTTCAGATTCGCAGACAGGAGAACGCCATGAAACGCACCAATCCACTCGCCGCAGGCACTCACATCGCAGGCCCACGCAACGCAGGCCTCATGGGCATCGCCGCCGCACTGCTCGCGGCATCGGGCGCGCTCGCGCAGCCGCTGCCCCCGGTCCCGGTTCCGCCGGAGAACCCGATCACCGAGCCCAAGCGCATTCTGGGCAAGATCCTGTTCTTTGATGAGCAGCTCAGCCACGACAACACCGTGTCGTGCGCCACCTGCCACGTCATGAACCGCGCCGGTTCCGACCCGCGCCGCGCCCGCAACCCCGGGCCCGACGGCGTATTGAACACGCCCGATGACAAGATCGCCTCACCCGGCGTCATCGCATCCAGCAGCGTCCGCGACATCGTGCGCGACGCGATCTTCGGCACCGCCCCGCAGATCACCGGGCGCACCGCCAACAGCCCGATCAACGCCGCGTTCGCGCCCAACCTCTTCTGGGACGGCCGCGCTGGCGGAGAGTTCCGCGATCCCGATACTAACCAGGTCCTCATCGTCGCAGGCGGCGCGCTCGAGAATCAAGCCATCCAACCCCCGCTCAGCGACGTTGAGATGGGCCACGATCAGATCGCCTGGAGCACGCTGACCACCAAGCTCACCGGCGCTCGCCCGCTCGCGCTCTCCACCAACCTGCCCACCGACGTCGCCACGCGGCTGGCTTCTCGCCCCGGATACTCAGAACTCTTCCAGGCGGCCTTCGGCGATTCCAATATCTCCGCCGCCCGCATCGCGTTCGCGCTGGCCACCTACCAGCGCACGCTGATCGCGAATCAGACTCCGTTTGATCTCGGCACCCTGACGCCCCAGCAGCAGCAGGGCCTCCAGCGCCTTCAGGCCAACAACTGCACCGTCTGCCACGGCGGGCCACTCTTCACCGGCAACGGGTTCCGCAACATCGGTTTACGCCCGATCGGCGAGGACAACGGGCGCCAGGGCGTCACCAACCTCGCCGTCGACGCCGGCCGTTTCAAGGTGCCTTCTCTTCGCAACGCCGGGCTGAAGAACACCTTCATGCACAACGGGCAGTTCACCACGCTGCAGCAGGTCTTCGGGTTCTATGACCGCGCCCCCGGCACTCAGCAGTTCCCGCAGAATCAGGACCCGGTCATGGCCAACGTCCGCATCCCGCCGCCCGATGGCGCGGTGGTCGCCGACCTCATCACCAACGGCCTGCGCGATCCGCGCGTCGCCAACCAGACCTTCCCCTTCGACAAACCCACACTCTTCACCGAGCGCGCCGCGGATCGTCCGACCATCGTCGGCGGCGGACGCGCGGGCACCGGGGGCGTCGTCCCGCAGATCATCGCCGTTGATCCGCCCATGCTCGGCAACGGTCAGTTCCGCGTCGCCGTCGATCAGGGGCTCGCGGGGGCGACCGCACGCCTGCTCATCTCCAGCTCCGGCCCGGTGAACGGGATCATCACCCCGAACGAAATCTCTTCCAACAAGGTCATCACCGGCCTCGCCGGACAGACCGGCGTCGCCACGCTGCACATGCCGCTCGTCGGCGTGCCCTATGTCAACGGCCAGATCGTCTTCATGCAGTGGCAGATCGATGACGCCGGCGCCGCTGGCGGCCAGTCCTACTCCACCGTCGCATCCGTCCGCTTCTTCTGCGGCTCGATGGGCTGCCCGAGCTCCTGCCGCGCCGACTTCAACACCGACAACACGCTGAACACCAACGACCTCTTCGGCTTCCTGAACGCCTGGTTCGCCGCCGACCCGCGCTGCGATGTCGATCTCTCGGACACGATCGAAGTGGGCGACGTCTTTGCGTTCCTGAACCTCTGGTTCGCCGGGTGCTGAAACCTCGCAGCCCGTTCGTTCATCAAACATGAGTGTGGGATCGGCCCCGGGCAAAGCATGCCCGGGGCCGGTTTCTTTTCGGGGATCACGCTGATCCTGCACTCGCCTATTCGGCCTGCGCCTCGCCCCGCCCCACGCGCTCGGCTTCGATCGCCGCCGCGTGCCACGAGGACAGATCCGCCGAAATGATCTGCTCCGGCTCGATCCACTCCACGTCGGTGTCGGCTTCTCTCGCGTACACCGTCCCCGGTTCCGGCCCCAGCGCTCGATAAAACCAAGCTTCACCCCGCGGGGTGCTGAGCACCACGCACCGTTCCAGCACGCCGACGGCATATCCGATCTCTTCCATCAGTTCGCGCCGGGCGCACGCTTCCGGGTCCTCGCCATGCTCGCGCGATCCGCCGAAGCAGGTGAGCTGGCCGCCCGCATGGCGCTTGCTCCCCGGGCGGCGCTCCATCACATACCACCCCCGCCTGTCGCGCAGGATGACGCAGCAGTATCTGGGTGCATCCTCGGGTGCTCGCGGTCGCGTCGGACGCATGATGAAGACTAGGGCAACATTGGCCCGACGCTCGATATTCCAAACATGCTGTCGCCGCGCTTGCGCCCGATCGTCTTCGTTGTGCTCATGGCTCTGGCCATGTCGCTGATCATGTCCTTTGCCATGACCGTGCTGAATCACCGCTTCGACGCGTGGTTCGTTTCCAAGTGGATGCGTGGCTGGGCGATCAGTGCGACCGTCGCCATCCCCACGGCGTTGCTCCTCGCCGCCCCGCTCCGCGCACTGACCGAAAAACTGTGCAAGTGATGCCAAAAAGAGAGCCGCCCCGACACAATGGCCGGAGCGGCAGGCACAAATGCTCTTGAAATGCTCAACGACCGATCAGCGGCGCCGACGAGCGGCGAGGAGCGCGCCGAGGCCGAGCACCGCCGCCGCACCCGGGGTCGGGACGACTTCGATGATCGAGCTCTTAAAGCCGAACGGGCTGCCGTTGTCACCGAGCGCGTTCCAGACGCGGGCAGGGTCGGACCAGTTCCAGCTCGCATAGTCCTGACCCGGGGCAAAGGTCGCATCGCCGGCCCAGTTGGTGTACAGCACCGGAGCGCCGTTCACCCACTGAAAAGCCGCCTGCCCGCCGCTGGGGTTGGCCGCCTTGGTGAAGCCGATCCACGGATTCGGCCCGTTGTTGGGCGGAGCGACGACGGTCTTGAGGAACTCTTCCTCGGCCTGCGTCTCAAAGACGATCAGGTCGCTGTTGCCGGGCGAAAACGCGAGCGCGGTCGCCCGAGCGTTCGTCCAGCTCTGGCCGGTGAAGTTGTGGTAATACGCCTTGCCGCCAAAGTTGCCGAGGAACACGATCTGTCCCTGGGCCGACGCCGCGAGCCCGAGGCCCGCGAGCAGTGCGATGGTTCCGATCTTCATCATCTGCATGTCTCATCTCCCTTTGCTGAGTGCCGGGCGGCGAGAGACCGCGACTTCGGCACATGACCATAGTGTCCACCCAGATATGTCACTTGGCAATACGAACCCTTGCGAAGTTTGGATTTGGCCATAAAGAGCCAATTGCATTCCCGATAGAACTCTCCGGTTCTAAGAAAAAGACCCCGAATTCGGGGTCTTGTTTCGCTGATCTTGCGTGCGATGGAAGTCACTTTCCGACAGGCACTTGCGCCGGAGCCGCCGTGGGCAAGCGGTCCTTCTCGTCGGGAATAAGGTAGATGTATACAAACGCCTGCGTGTCGGGCAGTTTCGGCGCCGTCGCCACCAGTCGGCGCGTTTGCGGGATGAAGACGCTCGTGCGCGTGCCCGCCGCGGTGTTCACATTGGCCTCGACCACATACGTGTCGGGGGCATCCTGACGCACCATGGTGATCTTGCCGCCACCGCCGCCGCCGCTGGCGTACAGCCGCTTGCCACGGGGGTCGAACCAGAGGTCGTCCACATCGTCGGCGCAGTCCAGACGGGTGATTTCCTTGCCGTCCGTCGAATCGAGAACGATCAACTTGCCCGGGTTGCGTGAAACGACAAACAGACGCTTGTTTGCCTCGTCAAAGGCCATGGCGTTGTTGCCGGTGGCGTTCTTCAGCGTCCAGGTCGCGGCGACTTCGCCCTTCTCGCGATCGATCACCACGATTCGGCCCTTGGTGGCGATGTTCACGAACAGGCGATTGCCGCTGGTCTCGATCGCCATGCCCTCGGGCGCGGCGTTCAGAGCCAGGGGCTTGGACTTGTCTCCGGTCGCGAGATCCAAGGAACTCAGGAACCACCCGTGACCGACCCATAGCCGCCCGCTCTTGGGGTCAACGATCATCGGGTCGGCCTCACCATCAAAGGTGTACGACTTGTCAGCCGTGGCCTGGCCCTGGGCATCGAGTTTGAAGGTCCAGACGGTGCCCCCGCCGCCGGAAGCCAGCAGGGTGCGTTTATCGTTGAGCAGCAGCAGGTTGTTGGGCTCATTCAGCCCCGAGACGCTCTGGGCCATCTTCATGCCGGTGGCATCCAGCACTTCGATCGTGTTGTTCCGCGGGACAGCGAAGTACAGGCGGCCTGAGGTCGGATCATGGGCAATGTGCCCCATGCGCCCGTCGGCGGCGGGCAGCACGCTCCGCATGATCATCGGCAGGGGCTCGCGAAACTGGCTCCAGGCCTGGGCCAAAGCCCCGGGAACCAGCGTCGAAAGGGTCAGAACTCCGACACACAGGGCGATTTTTCGAGTTCGGCTGTTCATGGCGGAATACTAACCGTCCACACACGGGCGGGTTGCAACGGGGTCCGATGGTGAAGAACGCGTCAGATTGGTGCGTGTGCCGCAGACCGTTGCCCCCCGGGTCCGGGAACCGGCGAATGATCGCACCATCATGACGACGCCTCTCGACCGCGCCGACCGCCACCCGGACCATCTTCCGACGAACACCGATCGCGGGATCGCGGTGGGTCGCCGCGACCTGCTGCGCGGAGCGATGGCCCTTGGCATCTCGGCAGGGCTTGGGGTGGCGACTCCGCTGGCGCGGGCCGTTCGCCCGAGCGATGATCGGCGTGAACAGACGCCGGCTCGTGGGAAGGCGAAGAACATCATCTTCATGGTCGCCGACGGTATGTCGTTTGGCACGCTGACGCTCGGCGACATCCTGACGCGTCGGAAGACGGGCAAGCCCGGCGCGTGGGCGATGCTGTGGACCAAACCCGGAACGCGCCGGGCCCTGCAGGCGACGCACGCACTGAACTCCGTCGTGACCGACTCGGCTGCCGCCGCCAGCGCGTGGGGCTCTGGCAGGAAGATCAACAACGGTTCGATCAATGTGACCCCCGAGGGCAGTCAGCTCCTGCCCATCGGCATCCACGCGCAGCAGCGTGGCAAGGCCGTCGGCGTGGTGACCACCACGCGTGTGACGCACGCCACGCCCGCGGGGTTCTACGCCAACTCGCCACGGCGCGATTACGAGGGCATCATCGCCGAGCAGTCTCTAGAGCGTGGGATCGACGTGGTGATGGGCGGCGGGGAACGCTTCTTTGCGCCCTCACTCATCACGCGGCACCCGAGCTATCAGGTGGTTCGTAGCGCGAGCGAGCTGCACGCGGCTCGTCCCGACGGGAAGCTGCTCGGGCTGTTCGCCGAGAGCCATGTGCCGTATGCGATCGATCGTGCCGACAGCGTGCCGGACCTTGCCGCGATGTCACTGGCCGCCCTCCAGCGGCTGAGCACCAAGCCCGAGGGCTTTCTGCTGCAGATCGAGGCCGGCCGCGTCGATCACGCGGCCCACGACAACGACGCCGCGGCCCTGGTGGGAGAGCAGATGGAGTTTGAGCGTGCCATCGGGGCGGTGTGGACGTGGCTCGAAAAGCGGAACATCGACGACACGCTGCTCATTGTGACCAGCGACCACGGCAACGCCAACCCGGGCCTGTCGGTCTATCACGACGAGGCCGAGCGCGGGCTGGACGCGCTGCTCAACGCCAAGGCCTCGTTCGAGGTGCTCGGCGCCGCCCTTGCCGAAGTACGAGGCGCAGACGCCCGGCTGGACGTGATCGCGCGCCACACCAAAGAACAGCTCGGCTACACCATGACCCCGCCGGAGCGCGACCTGCTTGCTCGCTTGATGCGCGAGGAGCGTGTCATGCCATTCGCCGAGTTGAACAAATGGGCCTGCGTGCTCGGGGGCATCCTCGCCAACCACTTCGGCGTGAACTTCATCAGCCCGAATCACTCGGCGGACTATGTCGAGACCACGGCGTTCGGCCCCGGCGCCGACCTGATGATGGACGCCGCCGCCGCCTCAGGCGGGGTGATCGACAACACGCAGTTGCACCAGGTGATGGTCGACGCGTTCGGGCTCGGCGCGGGAACACTGACCGAGGACATGAAGACGCCGATGCCGCTGAAGAACATCCCCCGGCCGGACTGATCGCCAGGCATCACGCCTCATCCGAGGCGCGGGCGCAAGCCCGGGCACCGACCAACACTGATACATTCGGTTGCCAATCTGCCCGTGAGGAGTTGTGACGGCGGAGCCGTCGCGGTGCATAGCCGTGGGTCGCCGCGAGCGCGGCACCCACGGCTCGCGTGCACTGGGACCACTCACCACGAAGTGGTGAAGGTGCCACTTGACGATCACCGCACCGCTGCGCGGTGCCGCCGAGTTTGGTTGCGGCTTCCGTGGGTGTCGCATGCGCGACGACCCACGGCTACTGACCTTCGCCGCGTCGCGGCGGATACGTGCCAGCTTGGTGCCCCGCGGGGTTTCGGAACAGAGTTGGAATCAGATGCTCCGCTGTGCTCTTCGCACGGAGTGCGCACGAGCTGTTGCCGGTGGCGCAGCGCAGCAAGCCACCGGAAACAGGCCTCTTTGTTTCCGCCGCCCGGCTGAGGGCGGATGACTCTGGGCTCACAACCACAATGGTCCGCCCTCAGACGGGCGGAAGTACAAAGCTCGATCCACCGGC
>JAIEOW010000104.1 GCA_019750095.1 Phycisphaerales bacterium | reverse complement strand
TGAGTTCGGCGCGGGTGTTTCAGACAGACAACGACCACCGGCTGGCATCGGTGCCAACGCGGCGGATTGACGGAAGACGGAAAACGATCGCATCTGGCCGCCCACAACGGCGGCGCTTCGAGGAGGTTCAGGTCCCATGGCCAAGGGCGTATTCGAGCGTACGAAGCCACACGTGAATGTCGGCACCATCGGTCACATCGACCACGGGAAGTCCACCCTGACCGCAGCCCTCTCGGCGCGTTCGGCGGCGGTGTTCGGCGGCATCATCAAGTCGTACGCCGAAATCACCAAGGGCGGCACGGTTCGCGACGCGAACAAGACCGTGACCATCGCGTCGTCGCACACCGAGTACGAGACCAAGAAGCGTCACTACGCTCACGTCGACTGCCCGGGCCACGCCGACTTCGTGAAGAACATGATCACCGGTGCCGCGCAGATGGACGGGGCGATCCTCGTCGTCTCCGCCGCCGACGGCCCGATGCCGCAGACCCGCGAGCACGTCCTCCTGGCTCGCCAGGTCGGTGTGCCGCACATCGTCGTCTTCCTGAACAAGGTTGACCTCGTCGACGATCCGGAACTTCTCGAACTCGTCGAGATGGAAATCCGCGAGCTGCTCAACAAGTACAGCTTCCCGGGCGACAAGACCCCGATCATCCGCGGCCAGTCCAAGCTCGCGCTTGAGAACCCGCGTGACGACAAGGCCTGTAAGCCGATCGACGACCTCTTCGAGGCCATCGACAGCTTCATTCCCGAGCCCACCCGCGAGATCGACAAGCCGATGCTCATGAGCGTCGAAGACGTCTTCTCGATCAAGGGTCGTGGTACCGTCGCCACGGGTCGTATCGAGCGCGGCATCTGCAAGGTCGGCGACGCGGTCGAGATCGTCGGTCTCTCCAAGCAGAACAAGGCGACGACCATCACCGGCGTCGAAATGTTCCAGAAGACCCTCGATCAGGGCCAGGCCGGCGACAACGTCGGCGTGCTCCTCCGCGGCATCGAAAAGACCGACATCGAGCGCGGGCAGGTCATCTGCAAGCCCAACTCGATCAAGCCGCACGCGAAGTTCAAGGGTCAGGTCTACGTCCTGACCAAGGAAGAAGGCGGCCGCCACACGCCGTTCTTCTCCAACTACCGCCCGCAGTTCTACTTCCGCACCACGGACGTGACCGGCTCGGTCAAGCTCCTGGGCGGCGCGGAAATGTGCATGCCCGGCGACAACATCGAAGTCGAAGTCGACCTCGGTGACAAGCCCGTCGCGATGGAAACCGGCCTCCGCTTCGCCGTCCGCGAAGGCGGCCGAACCATCGGCTCGGGTACGGTGACGGCGATCCTCGACTGATCGCGATCATCCATTCATGCGGATGAATGGATGCCGAAAGCGTTTTCATCTGGCCCTCCGACGCACGTCGGAGGGCCGGTTTGACTCGGGTTGGAAAGTTTTTCTCTCGCCTCTAAACACGATCCGGTCGGTTTTTCGATCGGGTCGGAATGAAAGTGACGGTGGATCATGGCCAAGAAGGGTGGAACACCCGCTCGTGAGTACGTCTGGCTCCAATGCTCGGAGACCGGCGACCTGAACTACCGCACCGAGATCCGCACCAAGGGCGGCATCGATGAGAAGCTGAAGGAAGGGTTCAACAAGTACTGCCCGCGTCTTCGGCGGCACACGCTCCATAAGATGAAGCGCAAGTAATTGCAGACAGTATTCACACGCCGGTAGCTCAATTGGCAGAGCGGCGGATTCCAAATCCGCAGGTTGCGGGTTCGATTCCCTCCCGGCGTGCTTTGTGGGCGGCATGCGTCTGCTCTGGTTGGAGGGGGATCAAGACCGACGGGTTCCTTGCCCGGTGCTGGTTTCAAGGCACCCGGCTTCGCAATAGCAGCACCTCATGGCAGCCGGAATCTACAAAGTTGGACAAGGGTACTGGGTCCGGGTGATGACGGCGACGATGATCGGCGTGATCACGCTGGCCGCCGCCGCGTGGATGTGGTCGCAGATGGCCCGTCTGCACGAGCGCCTGCCGAAAGTTACGTGGACAGTCGTCGTTGACAGTGTCCCGACATCGGCGGCGGTTGGTCAGACGGTGACGCTGCTTGCCAAAGAGACCGGCGGGAAGATCGGCGCGAGCATCGGCACGGGTGTGATCACGCAGTCAACGGGCAAGTCGATCGGGCTCAAGGACATGAACATGACCGATCGCCTGACCGACGCGACGTCGGCTGGGGCGGTTGAGTTTGCTGGTGGGGCGGCGGGTGCCGCGCCGGTGCGGACGCTCGTGACGAGCACGCCGCGTGGGTTGCCGGTCATCGAAGTGGGTTTGCTGCAGGGCTTGGTGGCGGGGCTGGTGATTCTGATCGGCGCGGTGATCGGGTATTACGCGACGGCGGTGCACCAGCGGTTTGTAGATTTCCTGATCTCGACCGATGGCGAGATGAAGAAGGTGAACTGGTCGACGGTGCGGGATATTCGCATGTCGACGACCGTGGTGATCTTTGCCGCGTTCATGCTGGCGGGGTCTCTGTTCGTGGTCGACTTCGCGTTTCAGTGGTTCTTCCGGGCCATTGGTGTGCTGGTCTGAGCGGTGTGAGCGGTCGGTTCGGATAACAAGCACGGCTCGCCAATGCATGGGGGCCGGATTGATGGATGGTTTGCACCGGGCCGCATGGCCCGGTTGTCACAAATGGATGATGCCATCGGCGCATGGCCGGTGGTTTCCAAGCTCGAACGGTTCAAGGAGCGTCTCGATGTCAGAAGAAAAAGCAATTCCCGCGACCCGCGCCGGACTTCTCGGGCCGGATGAGCCGCTTCGCCGCGACGGCATGGACTGGTTCACGCTCCGCGTGGCGAGTAACAAAGAGAACTATGTGCGCGAGACGCTTTTGCGCAAGGTGCAGATCGAGAAGATGGAGCACCTGGTCGGGCGCATCCTTGTGCCGACCGAGAAGACCAAGACGATCAAGAACGGCAAGACCAAGATTGTCGAGACGAAGATGTATCCCGGATATGTCTTTGTCGAGATGCGTCTTGAGCCGGACGGCCGCATTCCGCAGGACGTGTTCTTCCTGATCAAGGAGACCACGGGCGTGGGCGATTTCGTTGGCACGGCGGGTCGGCCGACGCCGATGAAAGAGCACGAGATCGAGAAGCTGCACATGGATTCTCGCAAGCCGGAGGATCAGCCGACGGTGAAGCTGGTGTTCGCCAAGGGCGAGCACGTGACGATCAAGGAAGGCCCGTTCCAGGGATACGAGGGCACGGTGGACGAGCTGCTGCCGGACAAGGGCCTGGTGCGCGTGCTGGTGACGATCTTCGGTCGGCAGGCGCCGATTGAGATTGAGGAGTGGCAGCTGACGAAGGCGGATGGGACGTGATTGGGGTGCATCGCTGCTGGTCCACTGAGTAAGTGCCTTGAGTGTGCGGTGCGAGTGATCAAAGACATGATGAAAAGGCCATCGCTCCTGACGGGGCGATCGGCCTGTGGCGACTCGCAACCGCAGTTTCTCAACTGGCCAGTCGTCCAGCGACCATCTGAGCAACCCGGGGAGCGTAAAGGAGTATGGCCGCGTCGTCCTACATGATTGATCTCCTCCAGCGGCTGGACGACGCGCTCTTGCCGACTTGGGCTGTGGGGTGGCGGTGGCGGCCTCAGCCGACGAAGGCCGACTACGAGCGCTCAGTTGCAGCATCGAAGGATGCACTGGCGGCCGTTCAGGCTACCGGCGATTGGCGGTTCATTCCGTCGCTGCTCTACGTTCTCTCGCACGATAACGCAGAACTTCGGTTTGCTGGTGCCACGGTCATCAACGATTTGGCGGCTTCTATTCCAGTTGCGGCATTGCCGGGCTTTGAAGTTCGGCTTCGTGATTCCACCTTGCAGGCGTACTCATGGAACGAACTTCGGATGGAGTGGGTTGCCAAACAGGAGTGGCCGCCGCGTGTCTGGGCCATGTTGACGATGCACCCAAGCGGGTATGTCCGAGAGGCGGCCCTGCGACGCCTCACATCTGAAGAAAACTCCGGGCTCGCCCTGCCGTATTTCCTATTGCGGATCAATGACTGGGTGGAGCAAGTGCGAACGGTCGCAACGGCAGCGGTGAAGGGGTTGCTGGCGCCCCAGCATGCGAGCGCGTGGGTGCCAGTCCTCGGCCTGGTCGATCAACTGCGCTTCCGCTCGAGGGCGGATCATGCGTGGCTGACCGATGCGGTCACTTCGCTCCTTCTTCGCCCGGAATCACGTCCAGAACTGATGACCGCATCCAGATCGGAAGACCGATTGGTGGCACGGTGGGCGTTTCGTGCGGCCATGACGTTGCCCGATGCGGATCGCGCGATGTTCGTTTCGCTCGCGCTCCAGAGCGGCGACCCAGTGGTGCGGCTGCATGCGGCCAAGGCACTCCGTGCGTGGGCTGGCTGCCCAGACCGTGAGCTCTTCCTGGCGAACATGTCGTCAGACCGCTTCATGCCGATCCGTCGCGAAGCGCTCTATGCGGCCTTGGACGACACTCCGGAGCGTCGCCGGACCGTGCTGCGAGCAGCTTTGCTCGATCGCCACGCCTCGATGCGTCACGCTGCAAGGTTCTACTTGCGTGACAAGTCGGAGCAGGGAAGCGGAGACCTCGGCGTTCGCGCGTTCTACCTTGACGCGATTGCGCACGACGAGCCATGCAAGCGTTCTGCTGCGATCTCGGGCGTGGGCGAATGCGGCACAAAGGCGGACGCCGATAGCCTCGCACAGTTCGCCTCGGACGGCCGCTCCGCGGTTGCCTCGGCGGCGGTGCGAGCCGTCGCGGCGCTTGATGGGGATCATCGCGTCGAATGGTTGATCGGCCTTCTTTGCGACGACCGGCCCTCGGTGGCGAGAGAGGCAGGTCGAGCACTTGAGTCGTTGGGGAACAATGCCTCGGTCGAGGCGCTGCGCCAAGTCCTGAATGGAGATACACACGAGCATTCTCGCCGGTATGCCCTCCGCATTTTGCTGCGGAGGCATCCCTATGACGCGGTCGTTGATGCAGTGACCGCCGCTGGAAGCGGCAGCGAAGTGCTCGTTCGCGTCGGCACGGATTTCATTCATAGTGTCAGGCCGTGGCGAGTGCCGTACGGCCCAAGCGATGCACAGAAGGCCGCCGCTCGGTCCGCGATTCGTGAGTTGCAAGCGCCGCTTCCTGAGAATCTGTGCCAGCGACTCCGCGACGTCATGGGCGTGGCGTTGAGTGACATGAAGGCCTAGCGGGAAGTCGTTTTGTAGATCACCGCTTCTCCGAATGGCCCAGTGACAAGAGAGCTTCCTCTGCCCCTCCGGGGCAGGATCGTCATCGTGCGCGAAAAAACACCATGGAGAATCCCTATGGACACTTGACAAACCACCACGGTCGCGGGCTACAGGCCGACGGCCCTCCGGGCCTGAGAACAGGGGATGCGCGCGTTGTCGAGACAGCGTGGTTTGGGCTCCGGATGCGGGGGTTCTGCGCTACGATTTTCGGTGCAAGTGTTCATGGATTGAACTGGATAACTGAGGGGATACACCATGCGCGGCGTGCGATTGCAGCCGGATGCGGGCGGGGCGGGCGGGGGAAGCTCGGGCAACTTGTCTTCATGGGAGAAGGCCGGGCGATCGGCACCCAGAAGCAGTGCGCCCAGAAAGAAGCGGCGGTGGGGGCGGATCATTCTGATCACGTCCGGTGTGGTCGCCGTCCTGCTGGCGATCGTGGTGGCGCTTGCGCCGACGATTGCGTCGAGCATGGCCCCCAAGCGGATCGAAGACGCGGCGGCGGCGCAGTTGCAGGGGAAGGTGAAGGTCGGCGCGGTGAGCGTCGGGTGGTTCAGCGCGACGAGCGTGGGGCCGGTGGAGATCATCGATCCTGAGGGCAAGACGGCGGCGAAGCTGACGGTGAAGACGCCGACGACGCTGTGGACGATCGTGAGCCAGGGATGGTGGAGCATGAAGAACCTCGACGCGGGTGTCGTGGAGCTTTCGGGCGCGCTGGATCTGGTGCGCGATGAGAAGACGGGAAAGACGAACCTGCAGCGGGCGCTTGAGCCGCGAGTAGCGGCGAGCGGCAAGGCCGATGCAAAGGATACGGCGTCGGGAACCAAGAGCGGCGATGGGATTCAGACGGTGAAGGCGGTGCTGAAGCTGAACGCGCTGGACGCGACGGTGCGCGATCGCGGGCTGGATGGGAAGCTGTCGCCAGAGCTGGGTGTGAAGGGGCTTGCTGGGGAGACGAAGATTGACTTTGCGGCATCGCCGATGACGCTGAACGTGGTGAGTGCGCTGACGGGCACATCTGTCGGCGGAAGCGGGAGCGCGGACACGATCAAGCTTGCACTTGATGCGAGTGTGAAGCCGAAGCAGGCCGGCGGCAGCGGCTTGTCGGCGATCGACAGCGTGCAGGTGAAGCTGGATGTGAGCAACGCGCCGATCAACCTGATTGATGCGATCGCGGGGCAGGGCGGCGCGCTGGTGCAGGGAATCGGGCCGCGGGCGGAGATCAAGCTGAATGCGGGAGGAACGCCGAAGAACGCGAGCGTGAAGCTGGCGATGAACGCGGAGCGTGCGCGGGCGGATCTGGATCTGCTGCTGAAGGACAATGTGCTGTCGGCGCAGGCGAGTGCGCCGGCGAGTGGCGGCGCGAGCGGCGCGGGTGGTGGGGGTGGCGGGGGGGGGGGGGGGGGGGGGGTGGGGGGGGGGTTGTGGCGGGCAAGAGCAACACGATCACGCTGCAGTCGACGGAGTTTCTGGCGAGTGTGCCGCAGCTTCGTGAGGTGCTCGCGAAGGCGGGGGCGCAGATCAAGGTGAGTTCTGCGCCCGGGGTGCAGATCACGATCGAGAATCTGAAGTGGCCGGTGCCGGCGGCGCTCGTGGATGGTGGCGACGCGAAGGGGGCGCTCGCGAAGGCGGACTTCCGCGCGCATGGTGTGGATGTGCGCGTGCAGGTTGGGGCGATGCAGGGGCAGATTGCGCTGCCGACGGGTGGCGGGGGCGGCGCGCCGAACGCGACCGCGCCGGCGAACTGGAGAGCGTTTGGTGTTGCGCCGATGGTGCTGGAGATTCGTGCGGCGGATCTTTCGCAGCCGGTGATGATCAGCGGGGGAACCAAGGCCACGATCGATGGATCGCCGGCGGGGGATATCACGATCAATGCGCGGGCGGAGGGGCTCTTGACCGCGGCGGGAAATCTGCGGGCGCTCGCGGGCGCGGGGCTTGCGGATACGGTGAACGCGAGCGTGCAGGTGAAGGGGATGTCGACCGCGCTGGTGCAGCCGATCGTGGCGGGGGCTGATCTGGCGATCGATCTGAATCAGGACGTGGGGCCGACGCTGGACATGATGCTGGACGCGCGGGCGGATGTGCGCCAGGGTGGTGGCGGGGGTGGTGGGCAAGCTGCGGATGCGATGCCGCCGATTGAGGCGAAGCTGAACATCACGAGCGCGAACATTCGGGCGGATGCCACGGGGCGATTGGTGGATCGGGTGATCACCACGACGGGCGAGGGCGTGGTGATTCAGGTGCAGCGCGGTGCGCCGATGGCGGCGCGGATGATGAGCAAGCCGGGCGAGGTTGCGGCGATCGCACTGAGCGGCAACGGCGGCGTGCGTGTGACGATGAGCGAGGTGGTTGCGCCGCTGGACAAGATGAAGGGCGCGGAAGCACTTGGGGCGTTGAAGGCCAAGGCGCGGGTGGAGGTTTCGGACCTGGGTGTGCTGCCGAGTGCGGGCGGGTCGGATGTGGCGGGCGCGGCGGTGGCTGCCGCGCAGCAGCCGGTGCGGATTGATCGTGGGGTTGTGAATCTGACGCTGGATGGAGCGAGCCCGCCGCGGGTGGAGTTGTCGTCGCAGATGGCGCATGAGGGCCAGGCGTTTGAACTGAACGGGCAGATGACGCTGGATGGGATCGTGGGCGGGAAGATGCCGGCGTCCGGGGAAGGGGCGGCGAAGATCATCGCGCTGAAGCCGACGGGTCGCGTGGATTTGAAGGGTTTGCCTCGGAGCGTGCTGAACCTGATGCCGGCGACGAGCGGGTATGGGACGGTGGCGATCGCGGGCGCGGACATGCCGTCGCAGATCAATCGAGCGATACGGGAGTCGATCGGCGCGAGCGCGACGGCGAGCGTGGTGCTGCAGCCCAAGGGCGACGGATTGGTGATCACAAGCGACATCAGCACGGCGGCGGGTGGCGTGCGCGGTGGAACGAGCGCGACGCTGAGCGCGGGGGGCGTGAAGGCCGAGACGCTGGAGCTGGTTGCGGGAATGGATCCGCGGGTGGTGAATCCGGTGCTGGCGTCGGCGGGTGGTGGGGGTGGTGGGGGTGGAGGTGGCGCGCCGATTCAGCTTGCGCAGCGGTTTGCGATGACGTTGAAGGCGAAGGAGCCGATTTCTGTGCCGTTCAAGCCGGGGACGATGAGCCCGGAGTTTGCGAAGGCGGGGAACGCGACGATCGCGCTGACGACGGACAATGACATTGGGATTGACAACGTGCCGACGGGCGCGGATGAGCGTGGAAATCCGCGGACGGTGGGCGTGCGTGTGCGCGGGTTGCGGGCTGAGGTGATGGCGCCGCTGTCGGGGCTGGATGCGTCGCTGCGCGACAGCAAGCGGGCGAGCATGACGTTTGCTCTGGCGGCGTTTCGGGCGGCGGACAGTGCGCCGATCGCGGATGTGTCGGGATCGGCATCGGGGACGATGAGCGGGAAGGAGCCGGAGGCGACGGTGAAGCTGGCGGGGGTGGAATGCGCGGTGGTGGATGGATTGATCGGCCAGCCGGGAATGGTGTCGGGCGCGCTGGGCGAGCGGGCGGATGTGAGTGTGAAGGTCACTCCCGCGGGACAGACGACGCGATTGACGGCGGACATTGCCGCACCGAGATTGACGGATGCGAAGTTTGAGCTGGTGCACGAGCCGACGCGGATGGCGCTCAGTCGTGCGACGACGATGACGTGGCGGCCGGATCCGGCGTTTGTGAATCGGTATGCGTTCAAGGGGGATCAGGGGTCGGCGGGCGGGCCAGTGGTTGCGCCGCGGGGTGGTGGTGGCGGAGGTGGTGGAGGGATTGACAACGCGGTGCGTGATCTTGTGAAGACGGTGACGGGAGAGGGGCAGCAGAGCGCGCCGGCGGCCGCGGGTGGTGCGCCGATGACGATCACGCAGATTGCGCCGATCACGATCACGTTGAGCAAGCTGGTGTTGTCCTCGGGTGTGGGCGAGGGGCCGCTGAAGCCGGGCGTGTTTGATGTGGATGCGAGCGTGAACCTGCCGCAGGTGGGGATCACGACGCAATCACGCGGCGGAGCGCCGACGGTGCTGGGACTGGAAGCGACGCAGGTGAGCGTGCGGCATCAGGCGGGTGCTGGTGGAGCGGGCGGAGAGATCGTGGCCAATCTTGGCATCGCGCGGATCACGGGCAATGCCGGTGCGGCGGAGAAGCGATCGACGGCGAACGTGCGTGTGTCGAACTTTGCGGATGCGATGGGCAAGCCGACGCCTCAGGCGATGGTGCTGAACCTGGATGCGGATCTGACGAGTTTTCCGACGCCCATCATCGATCAGCTTGCGAATCAGAAGGGGATTCTGGCGGAGCTGCTTGGGCCGACGGTGAATGTGCAGGCGACCGGGCGGAATGTGACGCTGGGCGCGGGAGGCGGGGCGGCGAATGCGGCGGGGACGCTGGAGTTCAAAGCGAGTAGCCCAAGGGCGCGGGCCGAGGTGAAGGGGGACATTCGCCAGGGCACATTTGTGCAGACGGGGCCGATCACTGCGGAGCTTCTGGAGATTCGACCGGAGTTCATCCGGATGCTGCAGGGGAGTTTGCCGATCGTGGATTCGGTGACGAAGTCGCCGACGGATGCGCCGGCGATCTCGCTCGGCAAGGATGTGAGCGTGCCGCTGGATGGGGATGTAAGCAAGATCAACGGGGTGTTGACGATCGATCCGGGTGTGGCGCGGTTTACGACGAACAACTTCATCGGGTCGCTGCTGAAGAAGGTGGGCGGGCAGAGTGCGGCGGAGTTTGGTCGGAAGCTGGAGCCGTTTACGGTGCGTGCGGTGAACGGGGTGCTGACGTATGACCAGTTCACGCTGCCGCTGGGTGAGTTTGACTTGAAGACGCGCGGGACGGTGGACCTGGTGCGTCGGCAGATTGATGTGATCACGTATGTGCCGCTGCTGGGGCTTTCGGATGTGGCGGCGGGGTCGTTGAACACGGGGATCGCGGGGAAGCTGGGCGTGCTGGACAAGTCGACGCCGGTGCCGATCGTGACGCGTGGGTCATTGGATAATCCGAAGACGGAGATCGATCTTGGGCTGTTTGTGAAGGAGCGTGGAGATCAGCTTCTGAAGCAGCCGGAGAAGATCATCAACGATGTGATTGGGGATTTGCTGAAGCCGAAGAATCCGCCGAAGAAGTAGGTGGGTGGGGGCGGGTGGGGGTGGGTGGGGTGTGCTACGCTGGCGACTTCATGGGCATGCCGCTGGCCAATCTTTCGTGCGCGATCGTGTGCAAGGACAACGCAAGCACGATCGGGCGCACGCTGGAGTCGGTGCGGGGGTTGTGTGATGAGATCGTGGCGGTGGATTCGGGATCAACGGATGGGACGCTGGAGATGCTCGCCGCGGCGGGGGCGGTGATTGTGAAGTCGGAATGGCTGGGGCATGTGCGGACGAAGCAGAAGGCGCTGGAGCTGTGCTCGCGCGAGTGGGTGTTGTGCGTGGACAGTGATGAAAGCGTATTGCCCGAGCTGGACGCCTCGATCCGTGCGGCGGTGCAGAGTCCGCAGGGCGATGCGTATGCGGTGAATCGGCGGACGTATTACAAGGGGCGTGCGCTGCGACATGTGTGGCAGCCAGAGTGGCGCGTGCGGCTGGTGAAAAAGGGCAGTGCGGCGTGGACGGGGCTGGACCCGCATGATGTGCTGGCGCCGTCGGCGGGGGCGCGCGTGGCGCGGGTGAGGGGCGATCTGCGGCATGATTCGTTCCCGACGTTTGCCGAGCACATGAGAAAGCAGTGGTCGCACGCGACGACGATGGCCGCGAGCTTGCACGCGGCGGGGAAGCGCGGGTCATATGTTCGGCTATTGATGTCGCCAACGGGGGCGATGCTGAAGCAGTTGATCCTGAAGCGCGGGGTGCTGGATGGATATCCAGGGTGGCTGGCGGCGGCGTCGACGGCGACGGCGGCGCTGATCAAGCATGCGACGCTGATTGAGCTTTGCTCTGAGCGCGACAATGCTGGGCGTATGAAAAGTTCATGAAGGAAGGAGTGTGACATTGACACAGGAGCGCAACTTGGTAGTTTGATGTTGCATCGGAGGTGCTCATGTTTGTCGGACTGCTGACGTGCGTGCTGATGAGCGGATCGTGTGGCTTGCCACAAGCGGCGATGCGACCAGATGCGGAGCTGAGGTACGCTTGGGTTGAAACGAACAATTTTGGTGAGATCGTCTCCTTTGAACAGTTAGAAGACGACGAGTTGGTGTCATGCTATCTCAAGATTGTGATCGCTCCAGGCCAACTCCCTCGACTGAGCTGCAATGCGCAGATTTGCGAGAAAACGTGTTATCCAGCGCAGGATGTCGGGGAGAACGGCAACATCACCTGGCGTTGCCCATGTGGCAATCCGCCGATGCGGAATCCTTGAGAAAAATCTGCGAGGTACGCTTTGATGCAGCGATTACGCATAGTTGCGATACTTTCGGGGGTTGCGCTCGCAGGGCTTGGATGCAACCGTTCTGAGCACGTGACATGCGGCAAGCGCATCGTGGATCGCAGACAGTCGATGTCCGCTGAATGCCGACCGGTAGATGAGGACTCTGGGGTCACAGTGGCGATGCCGGACTTCAAGGCTTCGCGGATCATCTTCGACAATATGGTGATCACAGGGGTTGGGTGTGACAAGCTCGGGCGCGTGGTAGATTTGATGCCTTTTGGGTCGCAGAATCTCGAGAAGCTCCCGCAGGGCAAAGAGCACTGGTATCGCTCGATCCTGATTGCTCGGAACGGGCGTGTGTTGTCGGCGGAGCGGTCGAATCGCCCGCCGGGGGCGGGCGAGTGTGCGTTTCGCATCACGCACGAAGATCGCGGCGGGATCACGATCAGCTCGCGTGATGCGGCGGATCGGTCGCACGGGTACATGATGCCTTCACGTCGAAAGAGCGGGATCTTGCTGGAGTGTGCGTGCGATCGGGCGTCGCCGTGAGGGCGGACACCGTGGTTGCCGCGGCGGGGGTGAGGTGTGTGTCGTCGATCGAGACTGGGCGAGATCGGCCCATGATGGGGGTGCCAAAGCTCGATGTTTTGGGGGGGGCAATGCCACGGCCGGGGCCGGACATCCGATATCATGTCGGACCTCTAGCCCATGCCCGAGCACGATCCAAACGCCGCAACTTTGCCCGCCACCATCGGCCCCTATCCCATCGAGCGCGAGCTTGGGCGGGGTGGGATGGGTGTGGTGTATCTGGCTCGTGATCCGCGGCTGAATCGGCCGGTGGCGATCAAGGTGCTGCCGGCGGCGTTTGTCGCTGATCCCATGCGTGTGCAGCGGTTTGAGCGTGAGGCCCGCACGCTGGCGCAGCTCAACCATCGCAACGTGGGGATGATCTTCGGGCTTGAAGATGCGGCGGGTCAGCGGCTCTTGGTGCTTGAGTACATCCCCGGATACACGCTCACGGACAAGCTTGTGCGCGGGCCGATGCTGCTGGATGAGGCGCTGCGGGTGGCGATGCAGGTATGCGAGGGGTTGGAGGCGGCGCACGAGCGGGACGTGGTGCACCGCGATCTGAAGCCCGATAACCTGCGAGTAACGCCCGAGGGCCTGCTCAAAATTCTGGACTTTGGGCTGGCGACCCAGCAGCATCAGGATGCGAATGGGCCGGGCGGCAGCCATCTGACGCAGGCAGGGATGGTGATGGGCACGCCGGGGTACATGAGCCCCGAGCAGGCGCGCGGCGTGCCGACGGATAAGCGGACGGATATCTGGGCGTTTGGGTGCGTGCTGTTTGAGATGCTGAGCGGGTACAAGGCGTTTGGCGGCGAGACGGTGAGCGATTGCCTGGTGGCGATTCTTGAGCGCGAGCCGGACTACACGCTCTTGCCTGCGCGGACGCCGAATCGGTTGCGGGATTTGCTGCGGAAGCTGCTGATCAAGGATCCGCGTCGGCGGATGCGTGATATTGGTGATGCGCGGATTGAGCTGGAAGATGTGCTGACGCAGCCGCAGAGCGGGTGGTATCAGGCGACGGGCGCGAGCGCGCGGCCTGGGACGCTGGCGCGATTGATCATGCCCTTGAGCATGCCGGGTGTTGCGCAGGGCGCATCGGGGTCGGTGGCGACCACGATGGAGCTGACGCTGGTGAACTCGGCGCGGTCGGCGGTGGCGATCTCGGCGGATGGGTCGACGGTGGCGTTTGTGGCGGGCAAGACGCCGCAGAGCATGCTGTATGTGCGTCGGATGGATGGGCACGATGCACGGCCCGTGCCAGGAACGGCGGGGGCGGATGCGCCGTTCTTTTCCGCCGACGGGACCAAGCTGGGGTTCTTTGCCGACGGGAAGCTGAAGCGCGTCGCGCTCACGGGTGGTGCGCCGGTGACACTGACGGCGGCGCCGCGGCATCAGGGTGGATCGTGGGACTCGGACGACACGATTTATTTCATACCGGATTGGCAGCGCGGGGTGATGAAGATTCCGGCCGCGGGCGGTGCGGCCGCGCTGGTGACCGATCCGGATCTGGGTTCGGGCGAGATTGCGCTCATGGCTCCGGATGTGCTGCCGGGCTCGCGGCACGCGCTTGTGAGCGTGTGGACAGGGACGGGCAACGGGCATGATGACGCGCTGATCACGGCGATCGATCTCCGCACCGGGGCGCGCAAGCCGCTCATCCATGGCGGGTGCAACGCGCGATATCTGGCGAGCGGGCACATCATCTTCTCGCGCGGCGGGTCATTGCTGGCGGTGGCGTTTGATCCGGAGCGGCTGGAGGTTTTCGGATCGCCGCTGGCGGTGGAGGACAAGGTGCTGGGCAATGCGCTGGGTGGATCAGCCCAGTTTGCGGCGGGCGGAGACGGGACGCTGGTGGTGGCGCACGGGCCGGTGTGGGAGCCGCGGTGCCAGATCATGATCAGCGCGCGCGAGGGCGAGCCGCGAGCGATCATCAGCGATGCCAAGCCGTTCTGTGCGCCGGCGATCGCGCCGTCGGGTCGACTGCTTGCGGTGCAAGTGCAGGGCGCGACGGATCACATCTGGCTGTATGACCTGGATCGTCCGGCGAATCCGGGTTCGCGTGTGACGTTTCTGGGTGACAACGCGTGCCCGATCTTCACGCCCGATGGCACGCGGATCGCGTTTCGATCGAACATGTCGGGGCAGTATGAGTTGTATTGGATGCCCATCGCCAGCGCGGGCGGTGGTGGTGGAGGGGGCGGGACGCCTGACTTGCTGTACTCATCGGATCGCTCGCCGTTTCCCTGCGGCTTTGCGGACAACGGGCGGACGCTGGTGTTTGTGCAGCAGAAGCAGAACGCGGCAGTTCCCGGTGCGCCGGCGGCGGCGGGCGGGCTGGAGATCTGGTCGGTCGGGGTGGATGATCCGAACAGTGCGCGGCCCATCGCACAGTCGCAGGCGAGCTGCTGGGGCGCGTCGGTGAGCCCTGATGGGCGATTCCTTGCGTATGTCTGTGACGAGACGGGTCGGCCCGAGGTGTATGTGCAGACGATGGCCGGCACGCCGACGCGGCGCCAGGTTTCGGTCGAGGGCGGGACCGCGCCGCTGTGGGCCAAGTCTGGCGGGGAGCTGTACTTTCGAACGGGTGAGCAGATCATCGCGGTGCGGGTGGCGGTGGAGCCGGCGTTCATGGTCGGCAGGCCGCGGGTGATGTTCCAGGGGGTGATGACACCGGCCACGAGCACGTCGGCGAACTGTGACGTGACACCTGCGGGCGAGTTTGTGTTTCTGCGGGCGCAGGAGGATCAGTCGAAGGTGACGCACCTGGATGTGATTCTGAACTGGTTCACGGAGCTGCGCCGGCGGGTTCCGGTGCCGCAGCAGGCGAGCATGAACTCTGGACGGATGAGCGGGTCGGGGTTCCTTGCGGGGCCGATGGGCGGGGGCGCGTATCCGAGCGGAGCGGGGACGCAGATGTACGGACAGAGGCGCGAGTCGCAGATGCCGCAGCCGCAGCATGTGCCGCAGCCGGGGCAGCCGGTGCATGGGGATGCGAGCACGCTGACGCGATATGCGCCGACACCCGCTGCGCCATTGCCACCGGCGAGGCCGATGGGGCCGAGTGAGTCGAAGACGATCGGGTGAGGGAGTGGGCGGAGCATTCTTTAGAGTTGGTGGCACAGGCGTCCCGCCTGTGTGTATTGCTTGATGCTGAGAACATCGGCGAGACACTGGTGCCACCAAAGCT
>JAIEOW010000001.1 GCA_019750095.1 Phycisphaerales bacterium | reverse complement strand
ATGGCCTCCCGGGCGCGGCCGCGGGCCTCCGGCGCGCCGCCATTCCCCTCCGTGGCGCGGCCATTCCCTCCCGGCGCGCCGCCACGGAGCCCCGGCGCGCTGCGCCGGGACCGTCCGGCTCACTCGGACGACCGTCCGGATGAGTTGGACGACTCTCCGGATGACTTGGAGAACCTTCCAGCCGAGCCGGACGACGCGACGACCGACCCGGACGACCCGCCAAGCGGCTTGTCAGGCCCGCCAACTGACCCGGCGGACGCGACAACTCATCCGTCGCGTGGCCGCGTGCGGCCCCGCACCGGCGGGAACCGTGCCCGAGGGCGTGAGAATCACCTTCGCGCATCACTTGCGCCCCCCGGCGGCGGTTGCTGTCTTGCCCGCCTCGGGCAGCGCAAAGCCGATCGCGGCAAGGTTGGTGGCAATAGACCTGTCCAGTTCCGCCCCGCGGGCCATCAGCACCGCCAGTTCGCCCGTGAGCATTGCCATCTTGGTCTCGAAGGGCACGCCGTCGCCCTCGACCTCGGCCGCGCCGACGTAGCGCCCCGGCGTGAGCACCCAGTTGTGCTTGCTGCCGATCTCCTCGATCGTCGCCTCGGCGCTGAACCCTGCCTCGGGCGCGAATGCGGGCAGCGCGGCCTCGCCCTTGGCGGGCTTGTCGCCGCGCCAACTGTGGTAGGTGTCGGCGATCTTGCGGATGTCCGCATCGGTGAGCGTCCGCTGCACGCGGTCGATCATCGTGCCCATCTTGCGGGCGTCGAGGAACAGGACCTTCTTCCGCCGGTCGCGGTAGCGCCCGTTCTTCTTGTCGCGGGCCAGGAACCACAGGCACACCGGGATCTGCGTGGAGTAGAACAACTGGCCCGGGAGCGCGACCATGCAGTCAACGAGGTCGTTCTCGACGATCCGCTGGCGGATCTCGCCCTCGCCCGACTGGCCCGACGACATCGAGCCGTTGGCCAGCACGAAGCCCGCGATGCCCGTGGGCGACAACTTCGAGAGGAAGTGCTGGACCCACGCGAAGTTGGCGTTTCCCGCCGGCGGCACGCCGTACTTCCACCGCGGGTCGTTGGCCAGTTGATCGCCCTTCCAATCCGAGTCATTGAACGGCGGGTTGGCGATGACGAAGTCGGCCTTCAGGTCGGGGTGCTGATCCTGGTGGAAGGAGTCGCCGTGCGTGATCTTCGCGTCGATACCGCGGATAGCCAGGTTCATCTTCGCCAGCCGCCACGTCGTGTAGTTGGACTCCTGGCCGAAAACCGAGATGTCGCCGATGCGCCCGCCGTGGTGTTCGATGAACTCCTCAGACTGCACGAACATGCCCGCCGAGCCGCAGCACGGGTCGTAGATGCGGCCCCGGTACGGCGCGAGCATCTCGACCAGCAGCTTGACGACCGGGCGCGGCGTGTAGAACTGCCCGCCCTTCTTGCCCTCCTGGCTGGCGAACTCGGACAGGAAGTACTCGTACACGCGGCCGAGGATGTCCTTTGAACGGTTGGCCTTGCCGCCGATGCCGACGTTGGCGAACATGTTGATGAGGTCGCCGAGCGTGGCTTTGTCGAGACCGGGTCGGGCGTAGTCCTTCGGGAGGACGCCCTTGAGGGTTGGGTTGTCGCGTTCGATAGCCACCATCGCGTCATCCAGGATCTTGCCGATCAGCGGGTCGCGGGCCTTGGCCTGGAGGTTGGACCAGCGGGCGACCTTCGGCACCCAGAAGATGTTCTCGCTGGTGTACTCGTCGCGGTCCTCGAGCAACTCATCGATCTGGGCGCTACGGCTGCGGAGATCTGCCTTGAGGAAGTAGTCGCTCTTGGGGTCATCCACGGACGCCTTCAGGGCGTGCCACCGCTCCTCGAACGCGTCAGAGATGTACTTCAAGAACAGGAGACCGAGCACAACGTGCTTGTACTCGGCCGCGTCCATGTTCGACCGGAGCTTGTCGGCGGAGGCAAACAGCTCACGTTCGAACGCCAGGTCGGTGTCGGAGACGAGGGCGGACGGCGGCGTGGTAGATGTGGGCGAACCTCTGGCCATTGAGTACTCCGGGCTGCCAACGCTTTCCCAGTGGCAACCGATCGGGACTGTGGCGTTGGCTCGTGTTCGCGTATGGTACTACAGACCACCTAAGTTGGCACGGAGACACGAACCAATCGCGATCAGGGGTCGTTGCCGTAACCGTTCTGTAAACCAAGGGCCTCGATTCTCACCGCGATCCGAGAGTTTGACGCGAAAACTCGGAGCGAACCGGCGGTCGGTGACGCGGCCTTCGCGGCGGGCACAAAACGGAGAATCTGTCTCCGCGCGGCAACCGTCCGAAGCGTCCGCAATTCCGCGTGGAATCTCCACCGGGGCAGCTACGGCACGCCGACGATCCCGTAAACGAACAGGGCCGCGTCTTTTGGACGCGGCCCTTGAAGCTCCCTATCCGCAACCCCCTCAAACAGATTCTCTCTGCCCGAACGCGGGTGGTCTTCTCAGTTTCGCGTCGGTTTACAGGCCCCACGACCTCGCGCTGATCCTATTCACAACCGCCCACGGCGCGATGTGGTCGAGGTAGCTCGCCGTGGTCGAGATGTCGGCATGACCGAGCTGCTTGGAGATGATGCCGATGTCGATGCCCTCTTCGCGGAGTTCGGAGGCGTGGGTGTGGCGGAGGCCATGGGCGTGGACGCGTTTGGTGATGCCGGCGCGGGCGGCGAGCTTGGGGAGGAGGCGTCGGACGTAGGCCGTGGTCAGGTGCGTGCCCCAGCAGGTACAGAAGAGCGGGTGCCGATCGCCGAGTTGGATCTGCTGGCGACGTTCGATCCATGGCTGGAGCATTGCAACTCCCCCACTATCGATGCCGACGGTCCTCGCGCGCCCGCCCTTGCCGCGCAGCACGCGCACTGCAGAGCGATGTGCGTCGATGTCCTTCGGGTACACCGAGAGCGCTTCGGCGATCCGCAGGCCCGTGCGATAGAGGAACGCGATCAGGGCGCGGTTGCGCACGGCGGCGATGGTGCTGCCGTGGATCGCCGCGATGAGCGCGTTGACCTCGTCGGTCGTCAGGACTTCCGGCGGGAGTCGGCGTGCGGGCTTGCGGCGGGCGCTCAACGGCATGGGTACCTCCAGCACCCCGCCCCCCTCACCCCCCCACCGCTCCGCTTGGTGGAGGTACCACACCCCGCCGAATCAAGCAAGGTGACTGCTACGCAATGACCGCGGAACGTAGCTGTCCCCCCCAACCCGCAGCGCAACGACACGCACGCAGCAAGGCACTCCCTTGATCTCGCCGAGTACTCGGGATCATGGCGCGGTCGCCTTGCACTGCTCGCCGCTCCATGCCCTCATGTGTCGCACGCGGGCGGCAATGCCGTCGCCCCGCAACACAGGAGCCATCACCATGGCCAGCAGCAAGAAGAAGTCGTCGGGAGCGTCCCCTTCAGCCAAGTCCAGCGGCAAGCATGCCACGCCCAAGAGCTCAGAGAAGCTGCTCAAGGCGGCCCGGGCCGAGATCGGCGAGCGCATCGCCAAGCTTGAAGCACCAGTTGACCCGCCCGCCCACGTCTTGAACGGTGAGGCCACGCCCATCCTCGCCACGGCCAACGACGCGCCGGACGCCAACGCTTCGCCCACGACGCCGCCAGTGGCGAAGGGGGGCCGGAGGGGAAAGGACGGCGGGATCGGGGGCGGCGGCACGCGACGCGCAGGCACAACCCCGGAATCGGCCAATGCCCCCAAGGCCGAGAAGCCCGCGAAGCCCAAGCGCCTGAGCGCGCTTGACGCGGCCGCACAGATCCTGGCCGAGTCCCGCACGCCGATGAAGGCCACGGAGATGATCGCCGCGATCGAAGCCAAGGGTCTCTGGAAGAGCCCGGGCGGCAAAACGCCCGAAGCCACGCTCTACGCCGCGATCATCCGCGAGATCGCGGCCAAGGGCAAGGACGCTCGGTTCAAGAAGACCGATCGCGGGGTGTTCGTGGCGAACGGCTGATCGCGGCTCACACATCATGGTGTTCTTCGACCCCGCTTGCGGGGTCTTTCTTTGAAGGCGCGGGATCACAAACCTCTCGCCGTGTGGTTCTCCAGTCTCCGGACAGGCAGAGCGATCATGCGGTTACCTGTCCCTCTGCGGAGCGTCGCGGGGATCACGTGGGGGAACCGCAGATGTATAAGCAAGAACCCCGCTATGTGAACCGTGGTCCGTTGATGTGCCCTCGTGTCTACGGGCTCAGCTTCAACAGCCGTTGCACCTTCTTGAGGAGATGCATTCTGCAGTTGACCGCAACTTGAAGAACGATTCCAAAGGCAGGATGCAGTCCGGAGCATGGCCAGATTGCATCGGACTGCGGCAAGTCTGGAGTGGAGTGTACACTCGGCGATGTCGCCATGAGTGGTCACGCAGCAACTCATTGACGGTTGACGGAAGCGTCGAAAGCCAAACGAAAGCGGTGGGCTGCACACACGGAACTCTTGGTGCGCTCAAAGCAATGGATCACGGAGCGGGAGGCGCTGGGGGCGGAGGAGGCGGGGGCGGTGGCGTGATCGTGAGCATGCGTTCGAGGGTTGGCCAGAAGTCGATGGTCACGGAGGGCACCGGCGCTGGTGGCTGTGCGGCGATCACAACGACCTTGGGGATGTTGGCGGCATCGATAGTGGCCGTGTCGCCTGCGAGAAGACGACGGATCGAGGGGACCAGTTGAACTTCATCGGTTGCAAGCGGAAAAAGGTACCATGTGCCCACCGGCAGTTTCATTGACATCGTGAGCGAGTGTGCAGCGGGGTCAAGGGCATCTGCCTGGCGCCAGAACGCATCGGGTATCGCGTAGCGGCCGTCGGATCGAATCGCGACGAGCACAAGGCCATTCGGATACCGATTCGCCGGCGGAACTCGAAAGTCCGTCACGGTCACGGACGTCGAGATCATCTCGGATGGAGGATCCTCCACGATCGTCCCGAGGTCCACGCTTGCTTGCGCTTGGGCGGCATTCAGTTCGTGGATGCGCGTCCAGAACGACTGTGTAGACTCGTTTGACACCGAGATGTAAAGCAACGAATCTTTGCCCTTAGGGACACCGGTCACTTCAAACTTGCCAGTGACCAGGCCACGAAACACGCCCATGTTCATTCGTCCGTCGCGGTCTACACGAACACCGCGGCGTTCGCCGCTCGGCGCAACAACCTTGCCGGAGACCGTGATCGCCGGAACGAGGGGCAGATCTATCACGTACGAGGACTGATCTGGCACGAGCCGGAACGTGACGGGCGCGGGTACGCTCCATGATTGCTCCAACGACTGAACGCGGTCGTACTCCTGCAACTCCGCAGTCATGCCCTTCCTGGCGGACGGAATCTGGCTCACGTACACCATGATCCACTCGCACCCGTCAGCGATGTCGATCGAGAAGCGGGCGACACCTGCGGCGTCCGATCTCTCGCGTTTCCAGTCTCGTCGGCACATTATCACCGTCACGGGGACGCCCGCTTCGGCTGGAGAGCCCGCCGGGGTTGTCAGCCGCACTTCCACAGCGATTGTGCGAGGGGCAGCCGCCCAGCAGGCCGCGGTGCCGTCAAAACTCATCGCTGCGAGGAGGTGGAGTATCAGGAGTTTGCTACGGACGGGGAACATGTTCGTCTCCTCTCAGACCGGTCGTATTGAAAAGCGAGGATGGGGCCCCAAGCAACATACCAATGTCTTTTGCGATGACGTTTGAATGAACTTGGCTCGGTACTGGAGTGCCTGGGGTGCTAGTCGAATGTCCGAATCCAGAATAGATGCCAAGGAAAAGACCTCGCTCAAAGCTTCGATGCGTCCCGCTATCGAGCGTGACAATGCCGTCCGAAGTGAAGTTGGTGGGCAACTGTGCAGAATTCATGCATGAATAAACAAACCATGACTGAGGATTGGTCCCTGGAATGTTCCCCGGCCAGGCAAGCGGGTGAATTGTCGACGCGATTGGAATCCAGCGCACGGCCTTTTGTCCCGTTGGGTACTGTGCAGACTGCAGCAACTCGTTGATGGTAGACTTTGGCATCAAGTCAAGCCAACCAGCAGGAGCCATACCTGCCCCAGGTTGCATCTTTGAGTCGAAGAATGCTTGAGCATCGGGAAACCTCCCTCCCAGTATTTCTCGACCTTTCCGAATCATCACGTGATTGCTCGCGAGGAATGACAGGGCCGCAACCTGCGAGCCGTCGAAGGGAGTACCCACAGAGATGAATCGCCGAATATCACCGCCACCATAGTTGTCAGGCCGAATGTACTTTTGGTTCGGCAACCGGTTGATCGACAAATTCGGCCAAGAGTCGGGGAGCAGATCAAGGCAAGTATCCTGGAAGACCCCATCGTGCCATCGCCTAGGGATACTAATCCCGTCCAAATCGGACAGATACAACCGAGTCAACTGCCCACCCATGCTGTGCGCGACAACGTCGGCTCTAGTCGCCGCGTAGCGTCGGCCATTGAACGACCTTGATTGCGAGTGCTGTAGACCACCATCCTCAAGCCAGGGCGTGTGTGTGCCAGAGTCATCGTTTCCCACGCGATAGTCATTGAGTGCCTGAGCGATCGTCGCGGGGACGACTGGCCAGTTGACATCGAACCCTGCCACATGCGACTGCGAGTAATCAGCAAAGTATAGACGACTCGGAACCGGCGTGTCGGTTGTCTCGTTGGCGAACTCCTCCCCGAAATAGTTCGTGGCTGAGCCCGTGATGCCGTGTACAAATACGACGGGAGGTCTGCGGATGCGGAGCGTCGCCGCCACGCCCATCGCCGTAACTCGGTCATGGCGGCTCGGGGGTATGCTCCCTCCTGTGATCTTGGCGACCGTGAAAGGAGCGGCATACTCCTCTTTGTTGAGCCCAAAGTTGAACTTATCACCGGGCGGTGCCACCGCGGCGTCAATAAACTCGTCCGGAGGCACCCAGAGGAAACGCCCATTGAACCCCTCGCTTAAGGTATCATAGCGGAAGCCCTGCGGATCGTTTTGCAGATCAATCGGAACTCTGGGTACTGAGTAGAGGTTGTACCCAAAGCCCTCGCCGCGAAGTAGGCCGCGCCAGGGTGTAGGAGCGATACTTTGGATACCCGGTTCGCCGAAATCGTTGTAGGCCCACGGGTAACCCAGAAAGCCGTGGACAGTAATCGATGTATCCTCAAGACTTGGCTTACAACGAATGACGCAGATACTGCTGCCGTCGGCGATCGCTCCGGCAACCCCTGTTCCGCCCGGAACGTTTATCTCGGACCGGAGGTCGAGCGTGGTCGGAAGGATGTCGGATGTCGAGAGACTCGCTCTGAATGGCCCCCAATGGCGGTAGTCATGAACGCTGAACTGCAGCGCAGTGACCCTTGCACTATCGGAGCCATCCAAACTTGCCTGGTCCGCGAGTCGCACGCGGATCTTGTCTTGACCGATACTCTGGCTTGGGCGGACGGCGTGGAGCCGGAGCCGGACCGAGCCACGAAAGGATGGGTCCAGGGTTCGCAGGCGAATCGGCTCGCCGGACGGGATGTACGCTCCGCCAGTTCCACTGTGATGGAACTGAAAGTAGTACGGGCCCTCGTTAAACATGACGGACTGGAACTTGTTGGCATCCGTGTAATACCACTCTCCTGTCGCCGGATCTTCCGTCCCGCGATATTGAAACAGGCGGTAATCGAGGAACAGCCGATACGTTCCTTCAGGGAAGGTGTACTCGGTTCCTCCTGAAGGAGTCTGCACGTGGGTGATCAGTCGTGGATCCGAAGCATTGTACTCAAAGATCACTTCCCGATTGGCAGACCACCACTCTTCAGGGTACCTCAAATACACTAATGTCGTGCATTCAAGATACCTCACAAGATCTTCATCGCCGTTTGGTTGATCGGGGTCCCAAGGGTGACCCAAACCGTCAGCGAAGTCTGGAATTCCGTCAGCATCGCTATCCTGATCAATCCCGTGAGCGATGATGATCTTGCCCGGCCGGCCGTCGATATCCTCGATGTTCTCCGTGTCGTACCACTCGTTCCCCTCGCCTTGATAGGCGTTCTCGCTGTCTACAGCGATATCCAATCGTCTCGGAACACGAAGTTCGAGCAATGCACGACCGTCGAGCCGACGCACGTTCTCCGGCAACGGGTGCACATGCGGCACGTAACACGTCGCGGGCCCGGGGAAACAGTTCACGTTGTAGTGATACTCAAAGAACGCTGCAATGTGCCCGTATCCAAATACCACATCGCTTCCACTGCCACGCGTCTCGTACAGTTGCGAAAGCGGGGCGGTCACCGTGAACGCACCCGAAGTGAGATTGTACACGGTTGGATCGTCACCGTTAATGGGGTCACCCCAGCCGTGTTCAAGCCGCCAACGAACAGAGGCGGGGTCAACGCTCTGATGCAGTGCCGCTGGCTTTAGACTGAGCTCAAACTGGCCGGGTGGACCTGACACGGGCTTGATCTTGATGTCGGGCATGACGACCCACGTTGTGGCGGGATAGCGCGTTCCGTTTGGGCCACTATGACGGACTCCGCGCGTAGGCATCTGGCCCGGCAGTCTAGTGGTGTTCCGGCTATGCACAATGACGGGGCTCGTGGACGCGCTCAAAGGGCCACGAACTCCGACCCAGAAATTCACGGTCCCACCAGTGCACCCGTTGGTGACATGCTCTTTGACTTCCAGGAGTCGCTGCTCTCCGAGTTGCATCGGGATACTAAACGTTGAGCTGTGACTAATCGTTCCGTCGAGATAGTATCTGATGCGGTTCTGGTCATAGTACCGCCGACCGCCAACAAAGATCTCCATGCCCCGAAAGTTCACACAGTCTGAGTAGCTCCACACATCAATGACTGCCATCGCGTCTCCGCTTCCGCCGCTGCGCTGGGGAAGCGTCGCGCCCGGAGTGGGATCGCGCGGGTCGTGTCCACGGGCGACCTCGGCACCGTCTGAAACACCATCTCCGTCCGTGTCGGCGTTTGTCGGATCGGTGCCATAGTCCGCCTCAAGGACGTTGTACAGATCGTCGCCGTCCTCGTCCTCGTAGCCGTCGGAGATGCCATCGCCGTCGGAGTCGGGGTTTCGAGGCGAGAGTCCGTAGCGCTTCTCGAAGCCGTCGGACAGGCCGTCCCGATCCGTGTCTTCGTCTCTGGGGTTGGTGCGATCGATGTACAACTCAACCAAATCCGAAATCTCATCGTTGTCGGTATCAGGAAGCGGCTCGGTATCGACCGTGAGCGCGTCTCGTCGCGCGAGTCGCTCGATGCCGTCAAGGAGACCATCACCGTCGGAATCCGCATTTCTGGGATCGGTCCCGCTCCGCCGCTCAAAGGCATCTGAGAGCAGGTCGCGATCCGAGTCGGCGGCGACGAAGACTGGCGCGTCGATGTCGGCGACGTCCGTGTAGGGCGGCTGCGGTCGGTCGATGCCGACATGATTGTGATTGCATCCGAACGGAGGCGTGTAGTACGAGAGCAGCCCCGTCGAGTTCCATGGATTCGACTGGGTCAATGGGTTCAGCCCCAGAGTGATCTCGCAGAAGTCGGAAACACCATCTTCATCGGTGTCAAAGAGAAACTCGCTCGTGCCGTGGCGGCAGATTTCGTCTGCGTCGCTCAGACCGTCTCCGTCCGAGTCCTTTTGCGCCATGGCCGGGATCTGCGAGGGATCGAGCGGAGACGATCCGAGCCGTACCTCACAGCCATCGAGCCAACCATCTGCGTCGGTGTCTTGCGAGGTTGGCGATGTGCCGAGGTCGTTCTCTTCGGTGGTCGTCAGTCCATCCTGGTCAGCGTCAGCCTGAACCTGGAACTCCACTACATCGACAGCGAAGCCCGACCCGCACCCCTCAACGACGTATGTGACGGAAACTCGGACGATGCCATCGACTTCCAGAAAACCGATCGTCGCGTATTGGCGGTTGCCGAGCACGGTTCGATCTGGATCAACCGGGGACGGGCTGGTGAGCGCCTCCACGGACCAGACATAACGCCCGCCAAAAGGCGCACCAGTTGCGAGGAGGTCATAGGTGAGGCCGCCGCTTGCCTGGATGCGACTCTCAGGAAAAGGATTGCATCGGATGTGCACTGAAGGGGAGCATGGGCCAAAGTCTGCGGGAAGTATGAATATCTCGCATTCGAAGCAGTTACAACAGTTGTCGCTCTCGCACACGGCACGGATTGTCGCCGAACCAGGTTGGACGGCGACATAGTGGCCGGGCGTGCCAGGCAGCGGCCTAATCGCGTCGGACGGACCAACGATCTGCCAGAAGCAGCTCTGCCCACTGGTCATCTCTAGGAGGATCGACTGCCCAACTCGGAAAACAGACTGACATCCAGACATCTGAATACCGCAAGAGTTCGGCAGGCGACAACCGCACGGCGTGGTGTTGCCGATGGCTGTGAGTGATGCGACCGAGGGTTGCTGAGCTGGCGTGGACCGTGCTTCGGCGAATACCGTGAGCGCAGCCGGGCCATGGACTTGTTCCCACCGATACCTGAAATAGCCCCACGGGTTGGTGTCGTGCTCCCCGATCGACATCGCGGGCATCGAGCGTGCCCCGGCCAGATACTGAGTCACGAGTTGATTCAAATCATGAAGGTTGACTATGCCATCGTGGTTGAGATCACTTCCCTGTGGCGCATTCGATGGGTCATGAAGCCCACCAGCGAGTAGTGCGATGTCAAAGAAGCTGATGGCCCCATCGTCGTCGAAGTCTCCCGGAAGAAGAACGACGCCACCGGACTCGGCGAACGCAATGACGCGCTCAAGTGAGAGTTCCCGATCAAGAGGCGCACTTCCGGGCCTTGACGAGAAAACGAACGTCCGCGGAGACCATTTGCCACTTGGCTCCTGCCGCGCACCCGACACGACCACCTCTCTGAGCCCGTCACCGTCCTGGTCCGGGATCGTTCCGACATCCAATCCGATGCGGACCAACCCAGTTACGCTGAGTACACGTCGAATCTGACCGGTCGAGGCGTCAAGCACATAGGCAACCCCCATTCCGGGCGTCGGACTCCCTGGAAGCCCCGCCGGCGCAGAACGCAGAGGTGCGGTCGCCACGAGGTCGCGACTTGACCCCGATGAAAGGCCAAGCCCGTACCCGACAGCGAAGCCGAAGCGATCAAACAGCCCGATGCTGTTGGCCGAAGCTTCGATTGGGAGTCGCCAAACCGGCTCAGTGCCGCCCTGCAATAGGACGGAGATCGTGAAGTTGTTGGTGACTTGCGTATCGATCGGCGGTGTGTTTCGAACGATATCCGGTTGGCCGTCACCGTCAGCGTCGAAGTCGGTGATATCGATCGAAGCGACACCGCTCGAAGAAGCAAAGAGGCATGCCACTACGGCGATCAGTCCCGAGAAACACCGGGAGGTACTTCGCCGGCAAAGCGGCGACAAAGCCCCCACGATTAAAGCGGACAATGCATGTGTAAGCATTAGAAGCACCCGGAGAACCATGCGTTCAGGAAGTCGAAAATGTCCACCGAATCAGTGGTCCCGCTTGCGTTGAAGTCGGCGACACCGGCAAACCAGTCATTCAGAAACATGAATATGTCCGCAGGATCGAGTACACCGGACGAGTCCCAGTCTGCGACACAACTCGCAAGCGCGGATACAAACACTCGCGTTCGCAACAAGGCCGTTTCAAAGCCGTTCGGGCCTTGCCCCGAGACGATTGTAAAGACTTCCGTCTCGCCATTGATCGCACGGGCTCCGAGTGCCACCCCGATCGGCGCATGCACTCGAGTCACACGGAAGCCCCCCGTGGAGCTGCCCGCAATCGTAATCTCGTCGCCGGTTCGAAGTATGGGCTGGTTGTTGAGAAGAACGATCTGGCTGGCACGATCACGATCACCCCAAACGGTCAGCACGTCGCCGGTCGAGTTTGTCCCAGCAAACTGGACCGGGCCAATCAACTTGGACGACCCGAACTCCGCGCCGTCGCGTTGGTGAACAGTTGCATTTGTCACTACGATATAGCGCGTGGCGGTTCCAACTCGCGTCGAGCCCGCGATGACCGTCCTCTGTGCCGCACCGCTCGACTCGTTGAGAGAGAGATGACCGATCGAATCCCAACTCTCTCCCGCCAACGCGGGCGAAGCACCGACCAATTGACCAGTCAGCACTCGAGAACTATTGATGGACCACGCAGCGCTGTTGATGAGCACCGCCGTACTATTCGCGCTATCGGCGAGTCGAACTATCGCGCCCCGTCTTTGACCGTTGGCGGTGAAGCTGAAATCGACGATTCCATCGAGTTGTGCCACGGGAGCCGGTAGAGTGGCGAACTGCTGGCCACCAGAGATGACCGCCTGCGCTGTCGATCGATAGTGCAGTCGAGTGCTCATTTCCGCACCGAAAGCTTCGCTTGAAGAATCAGCAATCCACACCAAGTCGGCGTTCCCAAGAAGACCGACACGTCGAAAACTCGCCCACTCCAGCCCTTGATTCAGCGGCGGCACACTTTGACCCTCGAAGAAGATCGGCGACGATTCATGCACCAGTGTGTCGACAAACCCTATCGAATTCGATGGAGCCAGTTCCGCATGCCGCGCGACGGATGCAGCGAAAGCGAGCTGGCCGCTGCTGGAGTACCCAAACGGTACCCTTGCTTCGGCAAAGAACACAGGACTGAAGTCATCGAGTCTCGGTACGATCGTCAGACTCTGCCGTGCGTGAGCGACGAAAAACCGGGATCGGATAGCACTGGGTTCGAGCGTCTCAGCATGCACCGCATACCCACCAACCACGTTTGACACGACACTCCTCGGTGCTATGAGTGTGGCCGATCCACCGTCAACTGATTGGCCTGATCGCATCAGAAACACGCGCTCAACAACCTGAGCGTGCGATCTGGCCGCGACAGTCAGCATGCTGGCTGCAGTGATCAGTTGGCAGTTTCGCAGAGCGGCTGACGTGGTCACGGAGGTGGCTCCAGTCCGAAGTCGTTCATCGCACAAGACGAACCAAACGATCGACTCAGCAAAAGGGCTTTGTTCCCTCGGTGTGTCCGATCAGAGAAATGCATGATACCGGAATCGACTTCGGAAGCAACACAGCTCCTCGCTTATCTGGGCGCGTATCTGTCGCCTTAGCTAAACCCCAGCCAACTCTGGATGGAGGCCGAGTTTGGCAGACAGGGAGCTTCACGAAGAGTTTCCGCAATGACGACGCCGAAGCAAGCAAGTTCACGGAACATTCAACTTGCAGATTTGCAGACACGATTGTCCAAAGGGCTGCGCTGCTCTGGGCCTCCTGATCCAATTCGGATGAGACATTTGAGAGCCATGATCAATCCATGCTGTCCGCTACGTTCCCGAAGAAGACTCGTAGCGCTCATGCGTGATGTCGCCCGAGCGTCGCCCCGCGATCATGTCCACGAACACCACCTCGACGTAGCTGTTCATGTCGCGGCCGCAGCCAGGGCAGAGCACTGGCGCGGTTGCTGGGCGTGCCGCGAAGCCGGGTATGTCATCCTTGAAGAGTGCGATCACCCGGCGCTCGGCACTTCGACATTCAAAGCACGCGGTGCCGCCAGGCCCATTCAGGCCGAGGGAACGCTCGATGCGGCACAGCCGGTTTCGGATCTGCATGGGAGTGATATCGGCTGGATCGAGGGACGAGCAGCGCGTGGGTCGTCGTCAGGTCGCAACTCCACAATGCGGCACACATCACCGCGTTCTCCGCCGCAGACTGGGCAAGTAGGTATCACCTCGGACGATCCTTCAAGATGGAAGATCAGCGGCCAGTGCGTCGCATGATCGCACGCCGCGCATCCGGTGTGACGCGCAGGCGCGAGCACGCGGCGTTCCAGGCGCTGGACCCGTGCGGAGAACTTCAGCCCCAAGTCGCCCCCTCGGTGTTGGTGTGCTCGACCATCACTCGCCCCCACTTGCCCCCTCGCTCCCTCCCCCCCCCACCGCCCACCGCCCACCGCCCCAGCATCCTCCTAGCGCTCATTGCCCGCTCGCGGCTGCCCATGCGCATCAACGCGCATCGCTCCCGCGGTCCTCACACGCACGCCGCGAAGATGTGACCGCCGGGGATCGGCGTCCCGGTCTCGCCAGCGAACCGCAGCGTCAGTTCGAGCAGCTCCGCGAACATCAATCCCGCGACCTTCTGCTCCGGATCGGGGTGCCATTTCGCGACGTCCTTCACGCCGATCAGCCCCGCGTGGCGGTAGAGCACATATGCCGCCGCGCTCGCGGTCAATCGCGGCTCATCGTCCAGCACATACGCCGGCGCGTGGAGGGGGGCGAGCGCCGCCGCGTGCGCCAGGATCGATCGTGCCTCCGGGCGGCGGGCCAGGAAGCTCGCCGTCCACGCCACTGGGGCCAACGTCGGGCGAAGGGCGGCCAGATACGTTGGTGCCCGCCGTTCCAATCGCTTGACTCGATGCGCGTTGCGGATGGCCACTTTCAGTCCCCTCGTTGCGGTCTCCACGCTGGTCGTGCTTCACATCCTCGCGATCACTTCCGCCAGCCCCGGCCAGTACGCCTTGGGATGCCCGCGTCGCTCGCCCTTCTTCAATCGCCGGGGCGCAAGCGCTCGGCCGTGCTCATCCAACGCCAGCCCGCACGATCCGCACGCGCCGAAGGCCAATCGCCCGTCATCCTCCGCAAAGACATACACGTTCGCCCCCGGCACTGGGCCACCACACTCAGCGCAATCGTGAACAACGCGGTCCGCGACCGCGCGTTCCATCGCGACCAGCCGAGCATGCATGCGGTGTGACCTCATCCCACCATCCCCAGCTTCGGCGTGCTCTCCTGAGCCGTGATCGACTCCAGCTTCTCGATCCGCTCGGCCAGATCGTCAAGCTCGATGCTCTCGCGGCTGAACTTCAGCATCGCCGTCGCCGCGCTCACCTTCGCCGCGTG
>JAIEOW010000098.1 GCA_019750095.1 Phycisphaerales bacterium | reverse complement strand
AGGGATTGTCGGGAACGCGAAGCGCGACGCTGTTGAATCTGCCGGCGATGCTGGAGACTCTGGCGGCGGGGCGGCCCGTGGTGCTTGGGCTTGTGTATGTGCGGTATGCGAACAATCGCGGTTCGACGGCGCGGGCGGGTACGCCGTGGGAGAATCACCAGGTGCTGGGGATCGGATCGGAGCGTGTTGCGGGAGGGATAACGCTGCGCGTGTATGACCCGAACTATCCGCTGCGCGATGATGTGCGGATACGGTGCGATCTGGCGATCGTGGATGTGATCGACGCGGGCGCGTGGGATCCGATTCCGATGCCGATTCTGGGCGTGCGGTGCGTGCAGCATGTGGGTGAACGTGCGCGGCACGAGGTGCGGGGGATGGTGATGATGCCGTATGAGGCGCGGGTGCCGGGGGAGATGCCGTAGGGATGGAGTTGGGGCGTTGATCGCGTGTTGCGTATCGGCGAGCGTGCCTTGAGATCGGCGTGTGATCGGTGAACGGGCGGGCACTCTTTCAGAGTGCTTGGGTGTGACCTGGTCGTTTCCGGTGGTGTCGCTGCGCTCCACCACCGGCTACTGGAGTGCAGCCCTTCGGGCTGAAGAGGTGAGGGTTGTTGGTGTGGAAAGACGGGAGGGCGGGTCCGATGATGCGTGTAGAGATGATGTTGCTGCTTTGGGAGCCGGGCGTGGGATCGCCGTCACGCGCAGCGCGATGTGTTCGAGGCGAGCCCGGCTCAAAGAGCCGGGGTTGATGAGCGGAGGATCAGCCGAGGCCTGGGCCGCTGATGGTGCCGCCGCCGGGCAACTGACCAGAACCGCTGGGGGGCACGTAGAGCCCGCCCCCCCCACCACCGCCGCCCCCCCCACCCGCGCCGTTGCCGCCGAGGGTTTGGGGTTGTGTGGGGCGTTGCTGAGGCATGGGCATCTGCTGCTGCGGCGCGGCCTGAGGGACGAGGTTGAGGGTGAAGACGTAGTCGGTGACGCGGTCGCGGACGGTCTCCATCATCTGCTTGAAGAGCTTGCTGCCCTCGCGCTTGTACTCGATGCGCGGGTCCTGCTGGCTGAAAGCGCGATAGTTGATCGTGTCGCGGAGCTGGTCCATCTGGTAGAGATGGTCCTTCCAGAGCTCGTCGAGGGTTTCGATGAGCATGGTGCGCTCGAAGTAGAGCAGTTCGGCACGGAGCGCGCTCTCGACCTTGGCGCGGAGCTGCTGCTCGCGCTCGGCGCCCTTGAGTCGGCGGAGGTTCTCCGGCGGCTCGGTGCGGAGCTTCTCGCGGAGGTGCTTGTCGAGGGCGTCGTGGTCGGTGATCGCCATCGCCTCGGCGATGCGCTTCTGGAGTTCGCCGGATTCGACGTACTTCTTGGAAGCGTCGAGCAGTTGCTGGCGGACCTGCAAGGGCGGGGTCTTCATCACGGACTCAGGGGTCCAGCCGAGCTGGTAGCGCTCGTTGGCCCAGGTGATGAGCTGCTGCATGGCCTGCGCGGGGTTCTGACGCATGGCGTTCATGGTGGCGGCCATGACGAACTCGACGGGATACTCGATCTCGCGCTTGGTGTAGAGCTTCTCGGCCTGATCGAGGATGAGCTTCTCAACCGGCGAGGTCTGGTTCTTCTCGGCGGGCAGGGCCTGGGCCTTGGCCACTTCTTCAGGCGTGATCTTGATGCTGAACTTCTTGTCGGCCCACTTGCAGAGCTCGGCGGGGCCATAGGCCTTGTCAACGTACTTGACGAGTTCGGAGAGATCGGCCTCGTCGATCTGGGCAAAGGCGGCTTCGCTGAGGGCTTCCTGCACGGCGCGGCGGCCTGACTGGCCCTTCTCGCGGATCTCTTCGGGGTTGAACTCGACGCCGAAGCGTGAGCGTGCCCAGCGAGCGAGACCTTCGGCGTCAAAGTCGACCTCGACCTCGGAGCCCTCTTCGGGGATGTACTCGCCGAGGGTGACCTGGATCATCTGTCGGGCCTCGGCCTTGGCCTCTTCGCGGATGCGTTTCTCCATCTCGTTGAGTTCGAGACCCTTGAGCCGGTCGGGGAAGATGGTGACGTCGAGCTTTTCACGGACGAAGTCGGCGGCGCACTTGGCGGCGTAGCCGGGGGCGAGGTACTCGCTGGCGGCATCGCGCGTGGCGTCGCGGATGTAGGTGAAGATGAGCCCGCGGACATCGCGACCTTCGAGGACGCGTTGGCGCAGGCCGTAGAAGGCCTGGCGCTGGTGCTCCATGACTTCGTCGTATTCGAGGATGTTTTTGCGGATCTGGAAGTTGCGTTCTTCGATTTTGCGTTGGGCGCGTTCGACGCTCTTGGAGAGCATGGGGTGCTCGATGGCGTCGCCCTCTTTCATGCCGAGGGTGGAGAGGATCTTCATGGTGCGTTCGCCGGCGAACATCTTCATGAGATCGTCTTCGAGGGAGACGAAGAATCGGGAGGAGCCGTTGTCGCCCTGTCGGCCTGAGCGGCCGCGGAGCTGGTTGTCGATGCGGCGGCTCTCGTGGCGTTCGGTGCCGATGACGTGGAGACCGCCCATGTCTTCGATGGTGTCGAACCAGCGGAGGCGGTGCATGAGGCAGCGTCCGGATTCATCGAGCATGGAGCGGAGCTCGTCGACGGAGGCGGAGTCGATCTGCTTGCCGCTGGCGAAGGTGAACTTCATGGCCCACTGGCGGAGGAGCATGGGCTCGAGCTGGTCTGCGGGGAGGTTCTCGACCTCGTGCTTGGGCTTGTTGAGTTCCTTGGCGGCGATCTTGCGGTAGATGTTCTCGCGGAGCTGCTCGTCGGTCATGTCGACGCGGATCTCTCGGCTGGCGATGCCGCGGCGGAGCCAGTGGTCCATGAGGGTTTCGCGGGAGACCGGGCCGAGCTTGATGTCGGTGCCACGACCGGCCATGTTGGTGGCGATCATGACGCTGCCGAGCTGGCCGGCGTCTTCGACGATGGTGGATTCCTTGCTGACGTTTTCTGGGCGGGCGTTGAGGACGAGGGGCTTGACGCCGTGCTTGGCGGTGAGCATCTTGGCGAGGGATTCGCTCTTTTCAACGCTGGTGGTGCCGACGAGGACGGGGCGGCCGACGTCGTGGAAGGATTTGATCTCGTCGACGATGGCGTCCCACTTGTCCTTGACGACGAGGAACATGAGGTCATCGCGATCTTTGCGGTGGACGGGGAGGTTGGTGGGGATGGAGACGACGTCGAGGCGGTAGATGTCGTGAAACTCCTGCGCTTCGGTGTCGGCGGTGCCGGTCATGCCCGCGAGCCGTTTGTACATCTTGAAGTAGTTCTGGATGGTGACGGTGGCGACGGTCTGGGTTTCCTGCTTGATCGGGACGCCTTCCTTGGATTCGACGGCCTGGTGGAGGCCGTCGGACCACTGGCGGCCGATCATGGGGCGACCGGTGTTGACATCGACGATGACGACGCCGGGCTCTTCCTTGCCGGTGCGCGGGTTTTCGACGGGCATGACGATATAGTCTTTGTCGCGCTCATAGACGACGTGGGCGCGGACGGACTGGGTGAGCAGGTGCGGGAGGTCCATGTTCTCGCCGACGTAGAACGAGCCGAGATTGGCGACGCGCTGGGCCTCGGCGATGCCGTCGTGGGTGAGGTGGACCTGCTTGCGATCGAGCTCGACCTCGTAGAACTGGGTGAACTTGGAGCGTTCGGCTTCGAGCTTGGGGAGCTGGGCCTTGGCCGCGGACATCTGGGCTTCGAGCGCGGGAATCTTGCTGCGGTCGCGGGCGTTACGGATGTCGCCTTCGAGGCCCTTGATGAGGCGCTGGCACTGCTTGACCTTATCGTCGGCCTGTTGCCAGGGGATCTGGCGGGCGACGAGGTGCTTGGAGATTTTGTCGGCGAGGTCGTAGCGTGGGGAGCCCTCGTGGGCTTCGCCAGAGATGATGAGCGGGGTGCGGGCCTCGTCGATGAGGATGGAGTCGACTTCGTCGACGATGGCGAAGGCTCGCTCGCGCTGGACCTGCTGCTCGACCTTGCGCTTCATCTGGTCGCGCAGATAGTCGAAGCCGAACTCGCTGGTGGTGCCGTAGACGACGTCGCAGCGGTACATGTCGCGTTTCATGTACTCGGGCTGCATGTGCTGAGGGTGGATGGCGCCAACGGTGAGGCCGAGAGCGTGGAAGTAGGGATAGGTCCAGTCGCGGTCACGCTGGACGAGGTAGTCGTTGACGGTGACAACGTGGACGGGGAGGCCTTCGATGGTGGCGAGATAGCAGGCGAGCGGGGCGACGATGGTCTTGCCTTCGCCGGTCTTCATTTCGGAGATCTTGCCGCCGGAGAGGACCATTGCGCCGATGAGCTGGACGTCGAAGGGTCGAGCGCGGAAGGGCGGCTTGCTCGTGGTGTAGATCTGGCGGACGGCTTCGTAGAGCTCTGGCTGGATATCAACCTGGAGCCAGCCGGGCTCGGGCTCGGTGCAGCCCAGGAACTCGCCGGTGGGCGGGGCGGGCTCGCGGGTGGCGATCTGGGCCTTGACGGCGTCGTATATGGCGCGTGCGTCAGAGGGGAGCTTGCTCGGATCAAACTTGGCTTCGTGCTTGGGATTGAAGATGTTGCGGATGCCGACGGAGCGGTCCATGGCTTCGCGTGCGACGGCGAGGGCCTCGGCCATGACGCTGTCGAGGGTTTCGCCCTTTTCGACGCGCTCACGGAGCTCCTTGACCATCTCACGGATCTGGGCGTCGGTGAGTTTGCGGACCTGCGGCTCGAGGGCGTTGACCGCTTCGACGCGGGCCATGTAGCGCTTCACGAAGCGCTCGTTGCGGGTGCCGATGATGAGATTGAGAATGGGCCCGACGATCGGGATGCCCTTGCTGACGTTGCTCTTGGCCATGACTGCTGCCTGCTTTCGGGGCGGAACGGCTCGATGCCGCGATGGCCGCGGGTGAATGCGGCGACGCGTTGATCGGGTCGGATGTGTGCTTGAGAGTGGACGCCTGGGCGTGACGTTGCGATGGCAACGATCGACGCTTGAACGTCACGATGTGTGTGGGAACGCTGGAGCGCTTGAGAGGACGCATCCGGCGGGGATGCGATCGCTCATCAGGCGAGCGTGGGCGGGGGCAGGTTCAGCAGGGATGGCCGAGGCGTGGCGGAGGCGACGGGGTCGCGCTGTGTGTCGGTCGGCAGAAGCCGAGCGAGGACGCCGAGTGCGGTGAGTTCAGCACGGGCGATTCGGATGTGTTCGCCGAGACCGGGGCGATTGCGTCGGGGGTCCTGGTCGTTGTCGCCACCGGGTTCGGAGGTGCGGACTTGTTCCCAGGTGGAGAGGCGGCTGAAGGTTGCGTCGCGCTGGCCCAGAAGTTCGAGCCCGCAGGTGCGGGCCATGGCCGGGGAGGCGGCGAGGACGAGGGTGACGATGAGAAGGAGTGTCACGCCGGTAGACGCCACGGCACGCCCTCGGAGAGGGGCGGAGTTGTTCGCGGGTTCTGGCCAGTGTGACGTGGTCATGGGCTACGGATGGGAAGTATATCGGCCAATCTGGGGGGTTGCCGAGGGTCTCTGGCGGAACGGAAACGAAATGCGAACAAGGGGGGTGTCCGGGGGGTGCAGAGGTCCGAAAAAACGGGATGGAGGTGTGAACGGTTCCGCCGGATCGACGCGAGAGATGGGGCGGCTGGTACCCTGTGGGCATGACGATTTTCTCAAAGATCATCGCGGGGGAGATTCCTTGCCACAAGGTGTACGAGGACGAGCATGTGCTTGCGTTTCTGGATATCAACCCGCTGTCGCCGGGGCACACGCTGGTGATTCCGAAGGAGGAGCGTGCGCAGGTGCATGAGCTTTCAGATGAGGCGTCTGCGGCGATCGGGCGGGTGTTGCCGCGGATCTGCCGAGCGGTGCTGAAGGCGACGGGTGCGACGGCGTACAACATTCTGCAGAACAACGGGGCGACGGCGCATCAGGTGGTGATGCACGTGCACTATCACATCATTCCGAAGATGGACGACGGGCGCGGGCTTGGGATCGGGTGGTCGGCGGGGAAGCTGGAGAGCGCGGCGGGTGCGGAGCTTGCGCGGAAGATCGCGTTGTCGCTGTAGTATGGTCTCGGGGATCGAGATCGGCGTTGGGTTGGGGCGGGCGGTTTCTTGTAGAGTTCATCCATGAAGACGATTCTTGCAGCGGCGGTTGGGCTGATTCTGGCGTTGACGGTGTGCGCGTGCGCAGGGCCGCGGCCGATTCGGAATGATCGACCGGACGTGGATGCGCTGGTTGGTCGCACGTGGACGGCGATTCAGCTTGATGGGAAGGAGGTACCGACGGAGCCGGCGCGGATCACGCTGGAGTTGATGGTCAAGAACCAGATCGGCGGATTTTCCGGTGTGAACAGGTTCTTCGGGTCGTATGCGAGCACGCGAGGAGGCGTCATTTCGTTCACGGGTGTTGGGGCGACGAAGATGGCAGGGCCGCCGGAGGCGATGGCGAACGAGACGGCGTTGTTTAACGCGCTGAATAAAGCGAAGAGCTATCGGGTGCGTGGGGCGATTCTGGATTTGATGGCTGGGGATCGGGTGCTGGCGCGGTTTCGGGGGTGAGCCGATACGCTTGGGACATGCAGCATCAACACATCGATCCTGACGCTTCGCTGGCGCGGCTTGGCATCGTCCTTCCCGCACCCGCGGCTCCGGTGGCGGCGTATATCCCGGCCCGGCTGAGCGGGTCGCTGCTGTATATCAGCGGGCAGATTCCGATGCGGGAGGGGAAGCTGATGGCGACGGGGGCGGTGCCGACGGCGGTGTCGATCGAGGTGGCGCGAGAGTGTGCGCGGCAGTGCACGTTGAACGGGCTGGCCGCGGCGAAGGCCGTGCTCGGGTCACTCGGGCGCATTCGCCAGGTGGTTCGGGTCGGGTGCTTTGTGGCGTGCGAGAGCGGGTTTGGAGATCAGCCGAAGATCGCCAATGGCGCGAGCGAACTGTTGATGGAGATCTTCGGCGAGGCGGGTCGGCATGCTCGGGCGGCGGTGGGGACCAATGCGCTGCCCTTGAACGTGCCGGTGGAAATTGAGTTTTTGTTTGAGGTGGAGCCGAGCTGATTTACAGCGTTCGGCGGGCCTTGACGGGGCCGTGGCGGATTGGCGTGAGGGGGGCGGGCTCTGGGGCGTGCTCGGATCCCGGGCCTCGGTAGGTGGTGCCACATTCGGGGCACTTGAGGCCTTTGGGGGCGAGGGCGGAGAGGTCGTATCGGCAGGACTGGCACTCGTGCGGCTTTGGCGGACGGGGGAGGCAAGCGATGTAGTAGCCGACGGTGCCGGTGAGCAGCAGATAGGGCCAGAGGACCACGCCGGTGAAAATTCTTGCGGCGTCGGGCATGTGATCAGCCCATGCTCGCATGATCATGGCGACGAGGAGGAGACCGATCACCGTGAGCGTGACGATGACGAAGGAGGGCCACTGTCGCCGCCAGTGCATGGCGGCGGCCCACACGATGCTGGCGAGGATGGGGAAGATCAGCACGCCGGAGCCCTTTGCAGCATGGCCGTGGGAACGGCCTGGACAAAGTGTACTTCGTGGATGGTCGGCGTCACGCTTCAAACCCGGAAGACAAACGGATTGCCGGGCGGACGAATCAGGCGTGGTTCACTTTCCGGCCTTGAAAAACGTTCGAAGTGACTCGAAAATGTCGTCGCGACCGTTGACGCGGCTGGTGACGACCTTGCCGGCGTCGGGAGCTGTGCCGCTGGAGGGGAAGGCCTCGCGAACGACGTTGATGAAGCTACCGGAGCCGTATGGGCTGGCGACCTGGCAGTAGCCGAACATGTTGCAGACGGGGAGGAGGCCCTTTTCGATGAGCTGGATGCAGGTGCGGTTGTCGCTTTCGGAGGAGTTGTCGCCGTCGGAGAAGTGGAAGAGGTAGGTGTTCCACTCGGCGGGGTCGTAGTGGGCGTCGAGCATCTCCTTGCACTTCTGGTACGCGCTGGAGATGCGGGTGCCGCCGTCTTCGCGGACGGTGAAGAAGGTGCGGCGGTCAACTTCCTGGGCGGCGACATCGTGAACGATGTAGCGACTCTCGGTGCCCTCATAATTTCGGCGGAGCCAGGTGTCGATCCAGAACGCTTCGAGGCGGACGAGCTCTTTCTGCTCGTCGCCCATGGATCCGGAGACGTCCATCATGTAGACGATGAGGGCGTTGCTCTGGGGCTTTTTGACTTCTTCCCAGGATCGATAGCGCATGTCGCGCCGGATGGGGATGATCACCGGGTCGTCGGGGTCGTACTGGCCGAGGGCGAGCTGACGCTTGAGGGCCTCGCGATAGGAACGTTTGAAGTGTCGCAAGCTCGCGGGTCCGGTGGGACGGATACCGGAGTACTTGTCGCGGATGGTGGTGATCTTGTGCTGGCCCTTGGGCTCGATGCGCGGGAGCTGGAGCTCTTCGCCCAGGATGTCGGCGAGTTCTTCGAGCGAGACGTCAACTTCGAGGAGGTGCTTACCGGGTTGATCGCCGCCCTGGCCTTTGCCGACGCCTTGGCCCTCTTCGCCTTCGCCCATGCCGACGCCGCCGGAGTTGTCGCCGTAGCGGAAGGTGGGGATATCGATATCGTGGACTGGGACGGAGACGAAGCGGCCGCCTTCCTGACCCACAAAATCGCCGCGGGAGATGAAGCGTTTGAGATCACGGCGGATCTTGCCGCGGACGATCTGGCGGAAACGCTGATGATCTTGTTCGATTTTGTTGATCACGCGAGCACACAACATCAAAGAACGCGACAACCCGAGCCGGGTGCGCATCGGTCCGCGCCGGGCGTGGGTGCATGCCCACGCGGGGTTTGGACCAGCAACCGGCCAATCCGGGAGTCGGCTTGTGCCGTTATCGGAAGTCCCCCGGGTGGACCGAGAGCCCGAAGCCCAGAGCCGCAGAGACCGCGCGAGGAGCGGTATGGCCCACTCCCCAACACGGGTGGATCTGGAGGGATCGGCCCCAAGAGTTCGGTACGTTGCTGGAGATGGCAGAGTTTCGGAAATCGCGATGCGGGTGGCGGAAGCGCATGGCGGATGAAGCTGGTGGGTGTATGTGATCAGCTTTGCGATTTGGCTTTGAGTTTTTGGGCGATCCAGAAGTAGGAGATGATGCCAATGGGGAGCGCGCAGGCGATTTCGGCGGCTCGGGTCAGGAGGTCGGCCTGCAAACCGGGGAGCACACCCTGGACGCTCACGGCGGCCGCGATGGTGGGCGGGGGTGCGGCGATGTTGCCGGCGGTAGCGGAGGATTGACCGAAGATGCCGGCGGCGATGCCGACGGTCCATTCGCGGAGGCCGAGTTGAACGGGCATCTGGCCGGCGATCTGGGAGACGCCGGCGAAGATGATGCACGAGCGATAGTCGGCGGGCACGCCGATGAGCTCGAACGCGAGCTGATATCGGAGCGCCCAGAGCAGTGTGTCGATGATGCGGAGCGCGAGGCAGATGCCGAGTTCGCCCAGGCGGCTTTGGATGAGCTGCCGGAATCTGCCGCGGAAGGTGCGCTTGGCGACGAGCGTCGCGATGATTGCGACGAGCATTGCACCGGCTGCGACGAGCCATCTCAGGCCAGCGTGAGCATCACCGGGCATGGAGATCGCGACGGCCAAGAGGGTGAGGGCGATGCCGATGGTGCCGACGACCATGGCGATGACGACGACGGCGATGGACTTTGCGATCGGGATGCCGCTGATGGCTTTGTGGTAAGCGATGCGGCCGATGAGGCCCGGCTTGAACGGGAGCATGTTAAGAAGCCATGCGCTGCCGATGAGGGCGGACATCTCCCACCATGAGACGCGACCGAGGCGGCGCGTGAGGAGCCAGAAGATGGTGGTGGTGATGACCATGCTCGAAAGCGGGAGCAGGAGCACGGCGGCAATGTGCCACGGCGAGGCGTCTTGGATGGAACCCCACGCGGCGCGGAGGGAGTCGCCCTGGGTCGCGACGACCCAGATGGCGGCGATGATGAGGAGGAGGCCGACGGCGAAGCGTGACCAGCTCGTGATGGAGCTGGTGGTGCGAGGGGAAACTTGGGTGACCGGTGAGGCGTCTTCGCGTGCGCGGGGATCGCTCATGGTCGGATGCCTGGAGATCGCTTCAGGAGATCGGAAAGAGTTGGCTGAGGCGTCTTGGATGTGTCGCTGATTTCATTCGTACACAGGGCAGAGGTCTGTACCACCGATCCAAGACTGCGGAGCAGAATTTCAGAAGATCATCGGAACTGGCGCGTGATCTGGCGGGACCGCGGGCGGGAGGACACGCTCGGGTTGTTTGGGTTGATCGGTGGGCGGGGTCGCGGGATCCGAAGTCGTAGAGCCGCTATTGGAGGCGCCAGAGGTGGTTGGTGATCCGGCAGGGTTTGCTGCGTCGCCCTGGCCAGACCCCATGCCTGGAGTGTGCCTTGGCGGCGCGGACATCATGAGCTGCGGGACCTGCGGCTCGCGTGTGGAGATTGCGGCGCGGTCCTGCTCGATGCGCTGCTTGACGAGGGCAGCGAGGGCGGAGAGGCGGGAGGAGTTCAGCACTGTGGGCGAGGTGAAGACGGTGTCGTCGGCTTTGAAGACGCGGGTGGCCAGGAGAATGGCGAGCACTTCCTCATCGGTGTCCTGGCTGGCGAGCTGATCGATGCGGAGACAGGGCTGGACCTTTTTGCTGGGGGGCAAAAGGCACATCACCAGGATCTTGGTCGCACGATCCATCGAGGCGAATCGGCGGGCGAGCAGTTCGATGAGTCGATCGAGATCGGCGAAGTTGAGACCCGAGTTCGGGTTGGCGATCTGCAGCTTGAGGGATTGGAGCGTGTCGGAGAGCTCACGCGGGCCGGCGACTTCGATGGCGCGGCGCATGGCGTCATGCACGGCGGTGGCGCGGGCGACGGCGGGACGCATCAAGGGTTCGGTCTCGCCGGAGATCGAGCCGGGACCGGGCTCGAACATGCGCTGGGACGAAACCTCGAAGCCCTGGAGCACGCGCCAGCGGATCCGGGCTTGAGATGATCCGACCCACTCCAGGTCGTAGCTGAGCGCGCCGAGGTCGGGCCAGATGATGGCGTCAACAGATTCGTCCTTCATCAGTCGAAGGCGGCGATCGAGGCCGGCGATGTGGACATATTCCGATCCCAACATGCGCGCCGGGCCGACTTCGATAACGGGGATGAAGAGGAATCGGCTGCTGATCGGTTTCTCTGGCCCGAGCGCGAGGGGAATCTGGGAGATGTTCTTGAGCGTGATGCGCACGGGCGTGCGTTCGATCGGGCTGACGCCGGAGCGCAGAGGTTCGACGTCGAGGGCGATGACTCGGCGCGGCGACTCGACCATTTCTTCGAGCCAGGTGGGGACCTCGGCGGCCATGGCGTCGAGCTTCTGCGCGACCTCGGTGGGTGCGGGGAAGCGACCGGCGAGGGCCTTGAGTCGCGTGCGCGCGTAGGAACCGGCGAGTTCGGAGGGAATCGCGCGGGTGACGGCGAAGTAGCGGCGGACGGCTTCGGACTTGTTGCCCTCTTTTTCGGCGAGCACGGCGAGGCCGAGTTGGCAGAGGGGATCTTCGATGGCGGCTTCGAGGGCACGACGTGCCGACCCGGCATCGCTGGAGCGCAGCAGCCGCCATGCGCCAAAACGCTGGAGTGTTGCGGCGTCGGCCTTGCCTGAGGCGACGAGCTCATCGAGCCCCTGGGCGGCCTCGGTGAGTTCGAGGCCGGCGAGAAGGCGGGTCCAGATGAGTTCGGCCTGCATGGTCGCGCGGAGGCGATCGGCCTCGGCGTCGTCGATCTCAGCGGGACGGCGGCCGGAATCCGCGAGTTCGAGCATCGCGGCCTGGGTCGAAAGGGTCAGTTCGCGGAGCATGATCGCGGCACGCTCGGTGTCGCCGATCGCGGCGGCGCAGAAGACTCGGACACGCTCGCGGGAGGGTGGCAGGCGGATGGACTCTGGGAGCGGGACACCTTCGGTGGATTGGCCGATTTCCTGGAGCTGGCGGCGCACCTCGAAGACGCGGCTGCGTTCGGTCTCAACCATGGTGGAGAGCCGGCGGATGACGGCCTCGGCGCCCATGGCATTCCACTCGGCAATGTCGAACGCGCGCTCTTGGGCGGGGGCGAGATCGAGCTGACGTGCGTCGGCCAATCGGCGGAGGACCTTGGCGAAGCGCCAGGCACCATCGACGGCACCGGACGAGGTGAGCTCGCGCACGCAGGCGGCGAGGGTTGCCTGATCGAACGGATCAGCCTTGAGCACGGCGATCAGGAGCCACTCGAAGCGTCCTACGGGGTCATCGATGCGCTGGGTGTAGAACGCGAGGGCAAGGGTGGCGGCGTCTTTGTTGGTGGAGTCGAGTTCGACGGCCTGCGTGAGCATTGCGGCGAAGCGGTCCATGTCGCCGCGTTCGCGGTAGAGCAGAGCGGCGTCGAGGGCGAGGCGGCTGCGGACGCTGTCGTCGAGCCCCTGGCCGGATTCGCCCAGGAACTTGTCATAGGCGGCGAGACGCTCGTCGACGGTCTGGAGGTCGCCGATCACCCCGCTGATGACGCGGAGCAGGGCGACGGTGTCTTTGGGATCGAGCGCGACGAGCGAGCGTGCGATGCGGCGGACGGTCTCATCATCGCCGGCGTTCTCGGCGGCTTCCATCCGGAGGCGCAGGAGCGTCTGGTCGCCCGGGAGGAGCGTGCACGCGGTGGCGAGGATCTCGCCGGCGATGCGATAGTCGTCGAGGGTCGGGGGCTCGGCGATCCGGAGATCGATCAGCGCGGCCCGCGCGGCGGCATGTGCGGCGAGCATCTCGAGGGGTTGCCGCTCGGGGGGGGCGGGTTCGGATGCGATGGCGAGCCCGGCGCAGAGCGCAAGCACCACCGGCGCGATCGCCCGGGTGAATCGGCGACGCACTGAAACCGCGCTGCGCTTGCCCGTCCATGGACTCACGATCTGATCTCCTGGGGTGCCAGAGTCTGTCGACCGAACTTTCACCGTCTCTGTAATCGACCCGCCGGAACCGGGGCATGAGCGATCGGATCGACTCTGGGAGCCGATCTTACCAGATTACAGCCACCCGACCACGAGCACGACCAGAGCGGCGGCCCATGGGGAGAGCTCGCAGACCAGTTTGACCCGTTGGCTGGCCAGCGGGAAGCAGCGGCTGGCGGCGAGGGCGAAGACGAAGACCCCGCCTGTGACGAGGACGAGGGCCCCGACGCGCAGCCAGCGCGCCGGGGATTCGGGGCCTGGACCTGGGGGGTCGACGAGGACCCACTGGTTGAGCAGCACGCCGAGGCCTGTGTAGACCATCGCCAGCGCCCATGCGCCGGCGACGAGGAGGAACAAGGCCCGAAGGGCGATTGCCCGAGCTCGCGCCACGGCGATGCTCCTTAGCTGCCCATGCCCATGGAGAGCAGGAACTCGGTGTTGGTCTTGACCTTGCTGAGGCGGCTCTTGAGCAGCTCCATGGCTTCGACGACGTTCATGTCGGCGAGAACCTTGCGGAGGCGGTAGACGAGCTCGAGCTCCTTGCGATCCATGAGCAGTTCCTCACGGCGAGTGCCGGAGGCGGCGACATCGATGCAGGGGTAGATGCGCTTGTCCATGAGCTTGCGATCGAGGTGCAGTTCGCTGTTGCCGGTGCCCTTGAACTCTTCGAAGATGACCTGGTCCATCTTGGAGCCGGTGTCGGTGAGGGCGGTGCCGATGATGGTGAGCGAGCCGCCGTTCTCGATGGCACGTGCGGCGCCGAAGAACTTTTTGGGGCGCTGAAGAGCGTTGGAATCGATGCCGCCGGACATGATCTTGCCGGAGTTGCCGGTTTCGTTGTTGTACGCGCGGGCGAGGCGGGTGATGGAGTCGAGGAGGATGACGACGTCGTCGCCGAACTCGACCATGCGTTTGGCTTTCTCGATGACCATCTCGGCGACCTGCACGTGGCGCGAGCTCTGCTCGTCGAACGTGCTGGCAACGACCTCGACACCCGGGGCGGTGTTGCGGCGGAAGTCGGTGACTTCTTCCGGGCGCTCGTCGACGAGGAGGACGATGATCTTGGTCTGGGGGAAGTTCTTGGCAATGGCCCGCGTGATCTTCTGAAGGAGCACGGTTTTGCCGGTGCGGGGCGGAGCGACGATGAGGGCTCGCTGGCCCTTGCCGATCGGGGCGACGAGGTCGACGATGCGGCATTCGATCTCACCGGGCTCGGTTTCGAGCAAGTAGCGTTGCTCGGGGTGGAGGGGGGTGAGGTCTTCGAAGTTGTTGTTGCGCTGGATTTGGGTTGGGGGCTTGGCGTTGACTTCGTCGACGCGGAGGAGGGCGAAGTAGCGCTCGTTCTCCTTTGGCGGACGGATGAAGCCGCGGACGACCATGCCCTTTCGCAGGCCGTAGCGACGGATCTGTGTGGGGGAGACATAGATGTCGTCTGGACCGGCGAGATAGCTCTGCTCGGGGGAGCGGAGGAAGCCGAACTTGTCGGGCATGATTTCGAGGGTGCCCTCGCCGACCATGAGCCCCTGCTTGGCAGCCCTGGCTTTGAGGATTTTGAAGATCAGGTCCTGCTTGGGGACCTGGTAGAAGTCTTCGAGGCCGCTCTCGGTGGCGACCTTGTGGAGCTTGTCGATATCCATCCGCTGGAGTTGCGAGATGGAGAGCTGGCTTTTGAGAACCGCGGGGTCGATCTTGGCGGCGACGCGATCGAGTTCCGCGGCTTCGCGTTCGAGCTCTTCGTCGGAGGGGAGGACGAAGTCGAGCGGGCGTTGCCACCCCCCCCCCCCCCCCACCCCCCCCACCCCCCGGGCCCCCGGGGCCGGCCCTGCCCCCCCCGCCCGCCCCCCCCGTTTGAATGAGGG
>JAIEOW010000156.1 GCA_019750095.1 Phycisphaerales bacterium | reverse complement strand
GGTGCGCCAGGAGCGGTCGATGTTGGGGTGGGCGCGGTCGGCGTGCTGGGCGTCGGATTCCCCGGAGCATTCGTCCCGATCACGGGCGTCTGCAGCGCACGGCGACGGGCACCCATGTCCACGATGTCCGGCTCGGGCGCGGGGGGCGTCGTCGAAACCGCCGCGGCGGGCGCGGGGGCCGGAACGGGCGTGCCACCGGTTCCCGTCGTCGGCTGCGGCGTTGACGACGCAGGAAGGGTGATCCCGGCGCTCGCTTCCTGCGGGCCCACGGCACCCCCGTGAAAGCGGATCACGTAAATCAGCCCCGCTCCCACGGCCAGCACGAGGCCCCCGAGCACGAGCAAACGCGCTCCGGCTCGGCCCTTGCGACCTCCGCCGCTGACCATGGAGCCCGAGACGCGGGACGAGGTACGGGCCATTTGGGATTGCAGTGCCATAGCGATTCGTCCAGTGAATCTCTGCCGGCGCGGGTGGGGGGGTGGGGCGGAGGGGGGGGGCCGGGCAGGCGTGTGGGGATGTTCAAGCGATAGGAGCGGGCCGGTGATCCGTCACGGGCCGCGTATCAAGCGTATTTCGGTCATTGGCTCGGCGTCGCTGCAATGCCCATGTCGGGTGAACTGCCGGGGAGGGAAGCGGGGGCAGCAGGGGCGGCGGCGGAGGTGGCTCGCACCAGCCCCGAAGGCGTCGCCACACCATGCATCGTCTGATCGTGCGTTTGCGTGGGGATCGCGCGGAGAATCTGCGTGTCAAAGCACACGCCCAGGCGATAAGGCCGATTGCCCGCGGACGTCGGCGAAAGGTCCCCGAGAAACCGGTCGTAGAAGCCCGCGCCCCGCCCGATCCGATGTCCAGCCAGGTCAAAGCCCAGTCCGGGCACGAGAATTAGGTCCAGTGCACCGATCTCTATTCCCGGGCACCCAGCCCTCGGCTGCAGCAAGCCCGTGACCGGGGCGTGCTGATCCGGCTCCAGATCCTCAGGCACCTTCGTCACGCGCGCGGGCTGGATGGTCTTGGTGCTCCAATCAACCCTCGGCAGGCAGACGGTCTTCCCCGCTTCCAGTGCAGCGGCAATCAGCGGCCGGATGTCGGGTTCCGCACCGGAGGGTCGTTCCTCGACCTCCACCCGCGGCCAGAACAGCATCACGGCCTGCGCCCCGGCCCACTCGGGCATCGCCAGCGCGTGCGCAACCAGTCGCCTCGACGCCTCCGCACGGGCCGGCGCGGCCATCGCGACAAGCGCGAGCTTCAGTTGCTCGCGGGTGCGGGCTTTCACCGTCTCGGCACTCGGCGCGGGGTCGTCGCTCTGCTCAAGAGCCTCCCGGGCGGAAAACGCAAGCCGAGCTCGGCTCACATCGGGATAGATCTCAAACAGCGTGTCCAGCCGCGCTATGCGCAGAACATCCAGCACAAAGTTCCGCGGCCCCGCGACCTTGACATGGACGCCCCGCGCTTTCATCCGCTTGTGCAGCATCAGCAGCGCGCCAATCCCGCTCGATGAAATGAACGACAACGCAGACGAGTCCACGATGATCTTCGTAAACCCCCGCGCGGCCACACGCTCGACTTCTTCCGTGAACTGCTCAGCAGTCTGCGCGCTCAGCCCCCCGTCGACGGCGACAACCAGCACATCCTTATCGAGTTCGTGTACGTACAGCTCCATGCACAAGGATAACGCGGCAACCTCATGGCGGAAGCATCGCCTACCCACACCGCCAGTGTCCTACTTGCTGCCCATCTGCTGAATAAACGCGTTCGCCTCAGCGATCGACGACTCCATCTCCTGGATCAGCCGAGTCACGTCGGATTGGATCTCCGTCGCCGTCCCCTGCAGGCTCGCGATCGCCTGCGCGTTGAGGTTGTGCTTCAGGAACAGTTCCTGGTCCTTGAACGCCGCCAGCACGGGCTTCATCTTGCTCTCGGCAGACTTCATGCTCGCGATCAACTGGGCATAGCGGCTCTTCGTGTCATCGAGCATCTTCTGGCTCTGGGCACGCATGTTCGCGCTCGAATACTGCGCAAGCTCGGCCTCCCACTCCTTGAACAGCTTGCCCGCGACATACTCAACCGAGCCGATCCGATCGCTCACGGCCTTGGCTCGGCTCTCGCACCGCTGATACTCCTTGCTGAACTTGGCGTACTTGGCTTCGAGATCTCCACCCTTACCCGTCTGCCCCGTAACGGCCAGAAACTCCTGCAACGCAGAATCAAACTGCGTCTTCGCCGAGTTCTGGCTGTCGCGCGCCTCTTCCACCCGATCGACGAGCTGCTCGCGCTTGGCCACGCCAAACTGCTCGCGGATCGCCACGCCGGTGGCGGCGCAGCCAGTGAGCATGGTCAACGCGATGATCGTCGCGGCGAACACGGTTCGAGCCAGGATGCCGGAAGAGCAATGCATGGAAGACTCCTGCGAAAACGGAGGATAGGAAGACCCGCCCTCACACGGTGATCCCTGCGCGTCGATCCTCCGAGCCAAGAGTTCAACGCGAAGACCGCGATGATCACGAAGGGAGCCAGGAACGCGGAGAGATTCAGGGAGGGGCGGAGGAGCGCGGAGGGAGGCGGTTGAGATTGAGCCAGAGGCGATTGGATTGAAGCCAGACGATTCTTGTCTTGAACCCAAGGCCATCTCTCCGCGTTCCTCCGCGCCTCTGGTCTCTTCTCCGCGCTCACGGCTCTCTTCGAGCCCTTCGCGGCCTTCGCGTTCAACGGCCTTTTACGCTGAGAGATGCCGCAGAATCTCCACCACCCCCGACGCTTCCTCCGCCACCGCGACGTAGTCGCTCCGTGCCTTGATCTCCGCAACAGCGTTCGCCGGGCAGGCAAACCACCCCACCGCATCGCGGATCGCCAGATCACTCGTCGTGTCGCCGATCCCCGCACATCGATCGGCTGGCAACCCCGTGTACTTCAGCAGCCGTGCCACGCCCGTCGCCTTGCTCACATGCGCCAGGTCACAGTTGATGTACAGCCACGTCATGCTCACCCGCAGCGTCCACCCGCGGCGGGCAAACTCGCTGGAAATCCGCGGCCGCAGCGACGCCAGAAACTCCGTGTCGCGGTGATACAGCGACACGCTGCACGCCTTCCCCGGCTGCTGGCTCACGCCCTGCGGCCCAAACTCGTCATCGAGCCACGTCGCCGCATCGCGCACCATCTGCCGCTGCGCGCTCGTGATCGCCGGATCAAGCACGTACAGATTGTCCCCCGGCACATACATCCACACCCCGTTCTCAGCAATCAGCGGCAGCGTGCGGTTGCCCAGCAGGCGGCACATCGCCTCCGCAAACGGTTGCGGCCGCCCAGAACACAGCGTAAGCACCGGGCGATCCCGCTGCGCCTGCGCTTTCCGATTGTGCGCCGCGATCATCGCCAACGCATCAACATCAAACGGCGTGCTCGATTCCGGCGACAAACAGCCATCAATATCACAGATCACGGCGTCAAATCGGGCATGCGTGGTGCGAAAGCTCATGGACCCTGAGCGTACCCACTCAATCCGAGGCCCGGGCGCAAGCCCGGGCACCTTCGACGTGTGCTCGCCGCCACAACGTGCCATAGCCCGCGCCCCGGCCTCCGATTCAACCCGCCATACTCTTGGCCCATGGCCCAACTCACCTACCAAACCGCCGGCGAATCCCACGGCCCGGCCCTCATCGCACTCGTCTCGGGCCTGCCCGCCGGGGTCGATGTCGACGTGGACTTCATCAACAACGAGCTGCGTCGCCGCCAAGGCGGTTACGGCCGCGGCGCACGCCAACGCATCGAGACCGACACCGCCGAAATCCTCTCCGGCGTCCGCCGCGGCAAGACCATCGGCTCGCCGGTTGTTCTCAAGATCGCCAACAAAGACTCGCGCCTCGACGATCTCGCCAAGACCCCGCCGATCTATACCCCGCGCCCCGGCCACGCGGACATGGCCGGAAGCGTCAAGTACCTCACCACCGACTGCCGCGAAACACTCGAACGCGCAAGCGCCCGCGAGACTGCCGCCCGAGTCGCCGGGGGCGCGCTGGTCCGCTGCATGCTCCGCGCCGTGGGCATCGAAACCTTTGGCTTCGTCCGGTCGATCCTCGACGCCGCATGGAACGGCGACGTTTCCGAAGCATCGTGGCGCACGCTCATCCCCCTCCGCGACTCAAGCGAGGTCTACTGCCCCGACGGCGAATCCGGCGACGCCACCCAGCGCATGTGCGCCATCATCCGCCAGGCCAAGATCGACAAAGACACCGTCGGCGGGCTCGTTGAGACCCACGTCTTCGGCTGCCCGCCCGGCCTGGGCTCGACCATGAACTGGTTCGAACGCCTCGATGCCCGCCTCGCCGCAGCCGTCATGGGCATCCAGGCCTTCAAAGCCGTCGAACTCGGCCTTGGCAAAGAGTCCGCCTTCCGCCCCGGCTCAAAGGTCCACGACCCCATCGCCTTTGATGCCAGCCGCGCAGGCACCCCCTCGCTCGGCTTCGTCCGGTCATCCAACAACGCCGGCGGCACCGAAGGCGGCATGACCAACGGCGCGCCCGTCGTCGTCTGCGGCACCATGAAGCCCATCGCCACCCTCCTGCAAGGCATGCCCAGCGTCGACCTCAATACCAAGCAGTCGGCCACCAGCGCGTACGAACGCTCCGACATCTGCGCCGTCTCCGCGGCCAGCGTGGTGATGGAAAACGTCGTCGCCTTCGAGATCGCCCGCGCGCTCCGCGAAAAGTTCGGTGGCGACTCAATCGTCGAACTGCAGGAACAGCACCACCGATACCTCGCCCTCGCACGAACGCTGCCACTCAGCGGCATCTGATCCGCCAAACCCAACCGCGTTCGGTGCCCAGCCGCGCTCCGCAGGCGAGGGTCGAAAACCAACGCCATCAAACACGATCCGAGCACCGCGTCACCGCGTCACCGCGTCACCGCGTGAACGCGTCACCGCGTGAACGCGTGAACGCCAGTCGCACATCACCCGTGATCGCTCACCGCTTCTCGACGTAGTTGTTCAAGCTATTCCCAACCCACACATTCCGCCCGTCAAAGCTCAGCGAGTCCATGCCAAGCTGAAGCTGCGCACTGCCGACAGGCGTAAAGCCGGGGAGTGAATACGCCGTCACCAGCCCAAGCTGGGTGGTGGTCAGCAGATTCTCCCCGTCAAACACCATCGACGTCGGCGCTGACAAGCCCACCGTGTTGGTCGTCACACTCCCGGTGCCGTCGGCGGAAAACGAATAGATCCGGTTCGCCGCGCCATCAGCAACATACACCGTGCCATTGGCGATCAGCATCCGTCGCGGCTGCCCGCCGGTCGTGCGAACCACGTTCGCCGTCGCCTCGGTGCCGTTGATGCGATAGATCTGGCCCGTCGACGAGCTTGAGACAAACACCCCCGTGGCGTTGGCAACGATCCCGTTGGGCGTCGGAATGACCCACGTCCGCGTCGGCGTGCCGTCGGCGGTGTTGATCGGAAGCGCGGTGACCTGCCCCAGATTTGGGCTGCAGATGTACACCGTGCCGTTGGTGATGGCGATCCCGCGGTTCTGTGCGCCAAAGTCAAAGGTGTTGAACGTCCCGTCCTCGGGATTGATCACGGCCACGCCCTGGCCCGTGGGAACCCAGATCTTGGTCCCGTCAAACGCCGCACCCGTCGGAAAGGCGAACGTGTTGTTCAGATTGATGATCCGCACCTGCGCGCCCGTCCGCGCGCGGATCTGCACCACACGCCCCGAGGTCAGCAGCGGAACGTACAGATTCTCCCCGTCAAACGCGGGATCAATCGGCGCGCTCTGTGCCGCAAACGTGAACCGAAACGCCGGGCCGGAATCGATCGCCCCCACCTTGTTCGTCGCGATCTTCAAAAGCGCGGCCCCCGCGCCCGACGGCCCTGCCGGACCCTGCAGACCCTGCGGGCCTTGCGGACCCTGTGGCCCTGCCGGACCATCGCTGCCCCTCGGTCCTTCCGGTCCTTGCGGACCTTCTGGCCCCTGAGGGCCCTGCGGCCCCGTCGCCCCGCCAGATGGTCCCGCGGGGCCTTGCGGTCCCGCTGGTCCCGTCGCCCCGGCGGGACCAGACGGCCCCTGCGGACCAGCAGGTCCCGGCGGCCCGGCCACCGCGTTCAGCACGCGACCAGCCACCGCCGCATATTGCGCCATGCCCGCGATCTGCACTTCCTGCCGCGTCGGCATCCCGATGAAGTTCCGCCCCTGGCCCAGGATGCGATACTCAACCTGGATGTACCGACGACGCCCGTCAAAGCAGTTGGGGCCAAAGTTGATCTGCGCGTCGGCCTCCCCGTTCTTCACGCTCACGCCCTGCAGCTCCACCGTGTTCCCGATCTGAAGCCCGCCGAACGCGGCATCAAACAGCGTGATCCGCAGGTCCGCCGTGCCCGAGAAGGCTTGGTTGCCCTGCGCGATGATCAGCGTCTGATTGACACTCCCCGCACGGGCGATCTGGGCCGTCGCCCCTGGTCCCCCAAGCGCGGCAGAAGTCATCGTGGCAGAGCACGCCAACCCAACGATCAGCAAGCGAGCAAGCATCTGAGGCCTCCATCGCGGCGATCATGCCGCGTATGCCGCCATATCGACCAGTGCGCACCAACCCTTCGCCGGGTTCCCGCACGGACGACAGCTTGCTCTTATGGGACGCAAATTCCCCACAAACTCACAGCGCCCTCACGCCTCAAGCCCCTTGCCCCTTGCCCCGCCGCCTCAATGCCTCAATGCCTCGATGCCTCGATGCCTTGATGCCTTGATGCCTTGATGCCTTGATGCCTTGATGCCTTGATGCCTTGATGCCTTGATGCCTTGATGCCTCTTGCCTCCTGCCCCTTGCCTCTTGCCTCTTGCCTCCCTCCCCCTCCCCTCACAGCATCTCCGCCGCCAAACTCGCCAGATCGCTCCGCTCGCTCTTGGTCAGCGAGACATGGCCCACGATGCTCACGCCCTTCATCTTCTCGATCAGGTACGACAGCCCGTTGGATGACTGGTCCAGGTACGGATTGTCGATCTGCTGAATGTCGCCCGTCAGCACAACCTTCGTCCCCTCGCCCACGCGCGACACGATCGTCTTGATCTCATGCGGCGTCAGGTTCTGCGCCTCATCCACAATCATGAACTGCCGCGGAATCGACCGACCGCGGATGTACGTCAAGGGCTCGAGCACCAGCTTCCCGTCAGCCATCAGCTTCCGAATCTTCATCTCGGTGCTCTGCGCATCCGTCGGTTGCATCGGCGTCGACCGCATGCCCATCAGATACGTCAGATTGTCGAAGATCGGCTGCATCCACGCCGTCAGCTTCTCGTCCTTATCGCCTGGCAGATACCCGATGTCGCGACCCAGCGGCATGATCGGGCGCGCCACCAGCAGCTTCTCATACCGCTCTTCGCTGAACGTCTTGGCCATCCCCGCGGCCACCGCCAGAAGCGTCTTGCCCGTACCCGCCGAGCCCAGCAGCGTGATCAGCCGAACCTCGTCGTCCATCAACAGGTCAAACGCCATCGTCTGCTGCACGTTCCGCGGCAGAATCCCATAGATCGGCTTCCGTGGCTGGTTCACCGGGATCAGATGGTCCGTGTCCGCAAGCCGACGCGCAAGCCCCGTGTGCCCCTCGTCGTCCTTGTCACGCAGAATCATGAACTGGTTCGCCACCAGCTCGCGCGTGTACGTCGACCCATCGTCGCTCGTGGTCGTCAGCGCATCGGCCACGCGACCAACCGCCAGCATCCGCTCGGCATACAGCTCATCAATCAGCTCCCCAGCCACCGCCGCGTTGATCCATCCCGTGTACAGACGCTCCGCGTCGACTTTCTGATTCTCAAAGTCCTCCGTGCGGATGCCCAGCGCGTCGCTCTTGATCCGCGCGTTCAAGTCCTTCGAGACAAACACCGCCCGCATCCCCGCCGCGTGCAGCGACCACGCCGACGCGATGATCCGATTGTCCGGCGAATCCTCGCTCAGCATCGGCGGCCGGGTGTGATCCGCCACGTCGATCCGCACATCACCCGTCGCGCCCGCATCCGACGCCGCCATGCCCACCGTCGGGCTCGCCTCACCCCACTTCACGCCATCGATCAGCCGACCCAGCGTCCGCAGGCGATCCAGGTGACGGATGCACTCACGGGCATTGCGCCCGACATCGTCGTTCACACGCTTCAGCTTGTCGAGCTCCTCGATCACCGCAAACGGAATGATGACGTGGTGCTCCTTGAACACGAACAGCGCGTTGGGATTGTGCAGCAGCACATTCGTGTCCAGCACAAAGTGCTTGATCCCCGCCTCAACATCCGCTTCCCTGGGCGCATGCGCCGACCCGCCCGCCGCGGCCTTCCCGCTCTGTGTGACTTGCGTTCGTCCCGTCAACCGCGCGTCCTTGCGTGTGGGCAGACTCATTGGTGTACGAATGCTCCCGGGAATCGCCGTCGATTCAAGGCCTCCCGCCGGCCCGCCCTCCCCCGGACTCCGGCGGTTATCGACAGCATAACAGGTTCAACGCGGCTGAGTTTGCCGTCGTCGCCGACTTGACCATCTCTTCGTGTCCCGAGATCGGCGGTTTCGTCACTTTGGTCCACTTCCCGCGCCTTCAGCGACCGAAGACCATCTCATGCCGACCTTCGGCCGATGGATTCAACCCCTTCTCGCCCTGCTCCGCACAAGACGCGGGTTGCTCTTCGCCATCCTCGCCCTCCAGGCCCTGGTCCTCGCTCTCGGACTCGGCATCGTGTTTCAGGACGTTCGACACAGCGTCGCGGCCCGCCTCCAGGATCGCATCCTCGAGCAGAACGTCCGTACCGCCGAATCACTCGCCAAGACCATGGAAGACCTCAGCTTCGGCGAGGCCTATTGCGGCTCGGTCGGCCGCGAACGCGCTCAGCGCATGATCGAAGACCTCACCCTCCCCGCCGGCGGCTTCGTCTGCCTGCTCGACGACAACAACAAGATCATCTGCCACCCGCGCTTGCGCCAAGAGCCCCTGCTCTGCGGGATCGACCTCAGTGAGATGAGCGTCGACCGGCCCGATGACTCCACCACCACCATCGCCCAGGCCGACCGCGACGAGATCATCGCCGGTCAGGCCCGCTTTCTCGATCGGGGTATCCACTACCTCGCCGTCAAGTACATCCCCTCCATGAAGGCCCGAATCGTCGTCCAGCAGCCCGAGTCCGGACTCCTGGCCTTCGGCGAGGCCGTCGCCTCGGGCTCCATGCTCCGCGCCGCCGGGCTGGGCGTCATCATTCTCGGGCTCACCGGGGCCATCTCCGCAACGCTCATCCGTCGGCACAACCGCGTACTCGAAGCCATCAACCTCGGGCTGGAACAGGAAATCACGGTCCGCGTCCGAGAGTCTCTTGACGCCCGCCACTCCCTCATCATCGGCCTCGCCAAGCTCGCCGAGTCCCGCGATACCGACACGGGCCAGCATCTCGAACGCATCTGCACCTACTCGGTCCTCCTCGCCCATCAACTCCGAGACCGATTCCCCGAGATCACCGACCCCTGGATCGATCTTCTGCAGCTCGCCGCCTCTCTCCACGACATCGGCAAGGTCGGCATCCCCGACCACGTCCTGCTCAAGCCCGGCAAGCTCTCACCCGAAGAGCGCGCCATCATGGAACGCCATCCCGTCATCGGCGCCGAAACCCTCGCCGCCGTCAAGGACCGCCTGGGCCAAGATCCCCTCGTCGACCTCAGTCTGCTCGTGGCCCGCTCTCACCACGAACGCTGGGACGGCCGCGGCTATCCCGATCGAATCGCCGGCACTGAAATCCCCCTCGCCGCCAGAATCGTCTCACTCGCCGATGTCTACGACGCGCTCACCTCCGTCCGCGTCTACAAGCCCGCCTTCTCGCACGAAAACGCCACCGAGATCATCCTCGCCGGCCGCGGCACCCAGTTCGATCCCGACGTTGTTGATGCCTTCCTCCGCGTCGCCGACGCCTTCGCCGCCACGCGCGACCGGCTCAACCCAAGATCGGTCCAAGACGCCACCCCCGCTCGATTGGCCGCCTAAAGAAACGCCGCCACGCTGAGCACCGTTGCCACCACCGCCGCGAACGCCACCTTGGCCACCGTCGCCAGCAACCGTCCGATCGCCGCGCCCGCCCCGACCTTGCCCGCTTCCTGCCAGGTCTTCTCCCCAAGGTGCTTTTCCAGCAGCAACGCACCAAGCCCCGCACCGATCGAAGCCCCGATGATCGTGCCCAGCACCGGAAGAAACGCCAGCGCAAACGTCCCCACGATCGCCCCGAGAATCGCCCCGATCACCGACCCGATCGCGCCCTTCTTCGTCCCCCCCGCCTTCGCGGCCCCGACCGCCGACGCACCCACCTCCACAAGCTCCGCAGTCAACGCAAGCGCCGCACACACGCCCAGCGTCCACCAACTGAACATCGGTTCTGGACGCATGGCGATGCTCCACCACTGCGCAGCACCCGCCGCAAGAAGCGCAAACCAGATCCCAGGCAGCGTGAACGCCGTCAACAACACCCCGACCCACGCCAGTGTGCACGCGCCGAGACCAACCAGAATGTCCCACGTGCCGGGAGGAATCGCCATGGGCGAGTCTATCTTGGAAAAATCATCCCGCCGGTTTCACTCCGGCTTGGCCTGCCCAGCATCCCCCGCCTCGGCGGCCTTCGCCGCCTCTTCCTCCGCAACCCGCTCAGGAAATCGCGTCTTCTCCATCGCGAGAACCCAGTCTTCCAGCGGCACATACCGCAGCAGATCAAGCTTGTGCGACCCGCTCTTGGTGATGATCGTGACGTAGTACTTGTGCCACAGCCGCTTGTCCAGATCCTCAATATCCGTCGGCACAAAGCTCGCGCCTCCCGGCAGCGTCAGCCGCTGGGCGCTCTCGTCCCACTGAAACTGCCCCGCCATCGCCTTGGCCTTCACCAGCAGAAACAGCAGATACAACCCAAGCCCATACCCCAGAACGATGAACAGGAACTGCACCGGCATGTCAAAGCCCGACAGCGGCTTGGGCTGCTTGGTCGTGTTCCACACCGCCGTCAGTTCCCCAGACAGCGCCTGCAGCGAGAGCGCCGACTTCGCCTGATCGCTCTTGGCAACACTCACGCCCTCGGCCTTGGTCATGTCATACTTCAGCGTGCGATCCGGGCCCTTCAACTCACCCAGCGGCTTCAGCGCCGTGTTCAATCGCCACGCCCGCGCCAGCGCATCCAGCCATTCCAGCTTGGCAAGCTCCATCTGCGCTTCACGGGCCTGCATCGTCTCGCCGCGAGCCGCAGATCGCAGCTCTTCTTCCTTGCCCTTCAGCCGCGAGCGCTCCGCCCCGGGATCGGTCACCACCATCACATCCGTCCGCAGCTTCCCCGCCTTCTCGGCCGCAACCACCCAATCACGCAGCTTCACCGACGCATCGCTCAGCCCCCGCGCCGGATACAGCCACACCGCATCCAGCACCGCCCACGTCCCAAACCCCATCAGCACAAGCATGAACACGCCGATCTTCAGCAGCCACGAACGATTCAGCGTGCAAGTCTGGGGCGAGCTCATCAGGCGGGGGCCTCTTTAGGATCGGGCTTCATCGGCTAGAGATCACACCCAGTGTAGAACGAAACACGCCCTCACCACAACCCGCAACCCTTCCTGCATACTCCACCCACCCCCACCCACCCCAGCCCAGATCAGGCCATCGCCGGGGCCGCGGGCTGGGCCGGTCGAGCCGACCCGTTCTCATGCACCGCCGCCGCGTCCGATTGGGCATGCTCCGGATGGGCCGCCTTCTTCGCATGCTTCCCCGAAATCAGCACATAAATACTCGGCACAAACAGCAGCGTAAACACCGTCGAAATCGCCATCACGGTCACCAGCACCATGCCGATCGAGTTCCGCGCCATCGCCCCCGCACCCGTCACCAGCACCAGCGGGAAGTGACCCGCCACCGTCGCCACGCTCGTCATCAGCACCGGCCGCATGCGCGTCAGGCACGCCTCGCGCACCGCCGCCACCTTGTCCTTGCCCTGCTCGCGCAGATGATTCGCAAACTCAACGATCAGAATCCCGTTCTTCGCCACCAGCCCCACCAGCGTGATCAACCCCACCTGCGAATAGATGTTGATCGTCGTCCACCCGACAAAGGTAAAGATCAACGCACCCGTGATCGCCAGCGGCACCGAGCCAAACAGCACAATGAACGGATCGCGGAAGCTCCCGAACTGCGCCGCAAGCACCAGATAGATCAGTACCAGCGCAAACCCAAGCGTCACCGCCAGCGACGTCCCCTCCTGCTTGATCTGCCGAGACTCGCCCACATAGTCCAGCGCATATCCCGGCGGCAAGATCTTCCGTGCCTCCGCCTCAAGCGCCGCAAGCCCCTGCGCCTTCGTCACCCCCGGCACCAGCACCCCAAACACCTTGAAGCTGTTCCGCTGCTGAAACCGATTCAGCGTCCGTGGCGCCGCCACCGTCTCCAGTTGCACAAAGCTCGACACGCTCACTAGCCCGCCATCCTTCGCCCGAACCTTCATGTTCAGAATCTGCTCCGCCGTCGCGCGGCTGGTATCCACCACCTGCGGAATCACCTTGTAGCTCCGACCCTCATAGTTAAACCGATTCACATACCCGCCCGAGAGCATCACCGCCAGATCGCGACCCACCGCCGCCAGATCAAGCCCCATGTCCGCAACCTTCTCCCGATCAATAATGATCCGCGCCTGCGGCAGATCGATCTTCAGATCCGTATCCGCATAGATGAACATCCCCGAGCCAAACGCCTTGCCTACAAGCTCGCCCGCCACCCGCTGCATCGCCGCCGGTTCGTCCGTGCTCGTCACAATCAGCTCAACATCAAAGAACCCCGCGCCCGGCAGTGGGGGGGGCAGCACCGGAATCGCCTGAATCCCCGCCACGCCCATCACTCGCCCAAAGGCCTCGCCCTGAATCTCCTTCGTGTTGCGCTCGCGCTCGTCCCACTTGGTCGTCTGGATCCCGCCGAAACCCGTGGATGGCGTCATGATCACACGCCACACAAAGTTGGTCTCCTTGATCTCCTTCAGATTCGTCGTCACCTCCGTCGCCGCATTCACCGTCGCGTTCAACGTCGAATCCGGCGCGGCATTCAGCACAAAGAACACCCCGCCCTCATCCTCCACCGGCGCAAGCTCTTTCCCGCTGAACATGTACAGCGGTGCCGCCGCCAGCGTGATGAGCAGCGCGGCCGCCGCCATCGTCCACCGCAGATTCAGCGTCACATCCAGCGTCCGCCCATAGATCGCGCGAAGCTTGTTGAACACGCCGTTCACAAACCGCGTGAACCGCCCCTCCTGGCCGTGCGCCGGCACAAGCATCGAGCTCAGCACCGGGCTCAGCGTCAGCGCCGTCACCCCCGACACCACCACCGCCGCCGCCAGCGTGAACGCAAACTCCTTGAACAGCACGCCCGTCAATCCGCCCTGAAACCCGATCGGTGCATACACCGCCGCCAGCGTGATCGTCATCGAGATCACCGGCGCAACCAGTTCACGCGCGCCGATCAACGCGGCCTGAATCCGCGGCTTGCCCTCGCGAATATGCCGCTCCACGTTCTCCACCATCACGATCGCGTCATCCACCACCAGCCCCACGCTCAGCACGATCGCCAGAATCGTCAGCAGATTCAGCGAAAATCCGAATGCCACCATGAAGATGCACGCCCCCACCAGCGACACCGGCATCGCCATCAGCGGCACGATCATCGTCCGCAGCGAGCCCATGAACAGAAACACCACGATCCCCACGATCACGATCGTCTCCGCAAGCGTCTTGGTGATCTCCTTCAGCGCATTGCTCATGTAGAAGGTGCCGTCATACGCAAGACGCATGTCGACCCCCGCCGGCAGAATCGGACGGATCTCCTCCAGCCGCTTCCGCAGCCGCTCGGCCACCTCCAGCTCATTGGCCCGCGGCAGCGGCCACACCGACAGATAGATCGCCGACTTCCCGTTCAGCCCCGCCTCACCCATCGGCTCCTCGCTGCCGATCTCCACCTTCGCCACGTCGCCAAGCCGCACCACCGCGCCGTCACGCTCACGCACGATCAGCGACTTGAACTCATCCGCCGAGCGCAGATCCGTGTTCGTCAGCAGGTCCACCTGCACATCCGGACCCTTCGTCCGTCCCACGGCCGCCACGAAGTTGTTGTTCCTGAGCGCGTCGTACACCTCCGTCGGCGACAGGTCGAGCGCCTGCAGCTTCGACTCATCCAGCCAGATCCGCATCGCAAGCGCCCGCTGCCCCTCCACCCCGCAGCGCTGCACGCCCTCGATGGTCGCAAGCTCCGGCTGCACCTGTCGCGCCAGAAACTCGTTCAGCCGCGTCAGATCCAGCGTGTCGCTGGTAAAGCTGACATAAAACGTCGCATACTGCCGATCGGCCCGCTGAATCTCGATGCTCGGGCTCTCCGCCTCCGCCGGCAGCTCGCTCCGCACCTGGTTCAAACGCGCGCTGATCTCTGCCAGCGCGTCATTGGAGTTGTGGTTCAATCGCAGACGCACCGTGATCGTGCTGATCCCCGCCGTGCTCGATGATTCGATGTAGTCGATCCCATCGATCGCGCTCACCGCCCGCTCGATCGGCGTCGTCAGAAACCCGCGCACCGTCTCCGCGCTCGCGCCGATATACGCCGTGCTGATGATGATCGACGTCGACTCGATCCGCGGATACTGCCGCACCGGCAGCGCGTCGATCGCACGCCAGCCCACGGCAAGAATAATCAGATTGATCACCAGCGCAAGCACCGGCTTCGTGATGAAGATGTCCGTCAATGATCGCATGGCTCACTACTCGC
>JAIEOW010000018.1 GCA_019750095.1 Phycisphaerales bacterium | reverse complement strand
CAAGCCCATGCGCGGCGCGGGCGGAGAGCGGGCACCGGGCGCGCTCCTGCTCGGGTGCATTCTGCTGGAGCCCGAGTTGACGGAGCGGCTGGGCGAGCAGCAGTGGGTGCTGATCGATCCGGATGCGTTTGGGGACGAGGCGGTGCGGGGCGTGGCGAGAACGATCGCCGAACTGCTGATTGAAGGCGAACCGGCGAACCTGAAGAACGTGCTGGCGGCGTCGGATGACGCGCTGGTGCAGCAGGCCGCGATCGCGCTCAGCGAGAGCGTGGAGATGATGACCGAGCATGATCCGGCGCGTCGGCGTCGGCTGTGGGACGAGCGGCTGGACTCGGCGTCGCGAAAGCTCTCGGCGGAGGCGCAAGGACCATTGTCGGGAAGCGTACAGACGATCGTGGCGTCGGCTTCGCCTCTGGAACGCTTGATGGCGGCAAGGGAGTCGCGGACGTCTCGGATGAACGACCCTCGCGCCGTGCCGAGGCCTGGGTCGTAGCGGATGTCATTTGGAGCACAGTCAGGAGAGCAATGGTTGATTCGGCAGATGGTTTGATTCGGCAGGTGGTTTGATTCGGTGGCTGGAAGAGTTTGGATCAGGAATCTGTCTCGTGGAGTGGCGTGCGAGGGCGCACGCGGGAACGATCGTGGGTCGGTCGTCCGGTTCTCTGACCGGGCGGCATTGCAGGAGGCAAGGCGTGATTCTGGACCTTCACCCGGCGCTTTCGGAGCTCATCACAGTCAGCACGCGGCGCGGCTGGCTGAGCTATGAGGAACTCAACAACGTGCTTCCCGATGAGTGGGTGGACCCCGATCGGCTGCACGAACTGCTTGTGTACATCGACCACCTCGGCGTTGAGTTGATCGACGAGGTCGAGTTCAAGACGCGCTGCTATCGCGAGTCGAAGAAGGGCGCGACATCTCACGGGCACGGGCAGGAGGGGAAGCCGTCGAACATCTCGATCGATGGTCTGGCGAAGCCGCTGCGTGCCATGAGCGTTGCGGGTGGCAATCGTGCGACGGACATTCCGGCACCCGCTGCGGGCGGCGGAAAGGATCGAGACGATCAGGCCGAGACGCTGGACGAAGAGGACGCACAGTTGCAGCGGGATCTGAGCGAGGCGCTCGCCGAGACGAGCAGCCGCCGGATGGATGACCCGGTGCGGATGTATCTGTCGCAGATGGGGTCGATTCCGCTGCTGACGCGCGAGGAAGAGATTCGCCTGGCCAAGAAGATCGAGACGACGCGGATGATCTTTCGGAGGCGGTGCCTGGAGAGCGACTATGTGGTGACGCAGGCGGTGCAGCTGCTTCGCCAGGTGCACGAGGGCAAGCTGCCGTTTGATCGCACGATGCGCATATCGACGGCGGAAGAGAACGCCAAGGAAAAGATCACCAAGCGCATCCCCTACAACCTGGCGACGCTCGAGAAGCTGCTGACCTTGAACCGCGCGGATTGGGAATCTCTGTCCGCCGCCCGGCAGGCGGCGAAGGAGGATCGCTCCGACACGGCGGAACTCGTCGCCGAGATCAACGAGCGGATGTCGACGCGCCGCCGAAAGATGGCCGCCCTGACCGAGGAGCTTTCGCTTCGGACGGGCAAGTTGATCCCGCTGTTCAAGAAGCTCCGCTCGATCGCCAAGAAGATGCACGAGCTGTCGGGCGATCTCCGGCGGGCCGAGCGTTCACCGAAGAAGTTTGACGCGGATGACGTGGCGGTGATGCGGGAAGAGCTGACCGGTCTGCGTGCGCTGGTGCTTGAGGAGCCGGAAGAACTGTCCCGCCGCGTGCGCGACCTGGCCACGGTGTTCTGGGAGTATGAGCAGGCCAAGCGCGATCTTTCGGGCGGCAACCTGCGGCTGGTGGTATCGATCGCCAAGAAGTATCGCAACCGAGGCCTGCCGTTTCTGGATGTGATCCAGGAGGGCAACACGGGCCTGATGCGTGCGGTGGACAAGTACGAGTACAAGCGCGGGTACAAGTTCAGCACCTATGCCACGTGGTGGATCCGCCAGGCCATCACGCGCTCGATCGCGGATCATGCGCGGACGATCCGCATTCCCGTCCACATGATCGAGACGATGACCAAGCTGCGGAACATCCAGAAGTTCATGCTGCAGGAGCTTGGCCGCGAGCCGACGATCGAGGAACTGGCCGAGCGGGCCGCGATGAGCGTGAACGACACGCGGAAGGTGATGCGGATCAGCCGTCACCCCGTTTCGCTCGACAAGCCCGTGGGCGATGAGATGGACAGCAGCATGGGCGAGTTTGTGGAGGACACGCGCCAGGAAGCGCCGTCCAGCACCGCCAGCCAGGACATGCTCAAGTCGCGCATCGAGCTCGTGCTCAAGTCGCTGACGTATCGCGAGCGCGAGATCATCAAGCTGCGCTACGGCATCGGCGATGGCTACACCTACACGCTGGAAGAAGTCGGGCGGATCTTCAAGGTCACCCGCGAGCGCGTTCGTCAGGTGGAGGCCAAGGCCATCAAGAAGCTGCAGCACCCGGTGCGGGCCAAGAAGCTCGAAGGGTTTATCGATCAGTATGCCGAGACGCCCAGGATGAGCTCGGCGGAATAAGCGGGCACGCCAGCGACATTCGCTTGACACCAGCGATGGGGCATAGCATGCCCCATGCTCGTGCTTGCGCACCTACACACCACATCCGCCCTCATCGGGCCCGTCGCAGTGGCGACGATGGTGTCGTGCGGCCAAGCACCGGCCTCCGGAAGACCCGGAGCACGCTTTGCGATGCGAGGGTCCGGAAGTCGCGGGTATCAACCTGCCAGGGCGGGCGCCAAGCTCGCCATGCAGAACTGAATCCGGACGCGGCCGATCGGCCTTGGGCGGATCCGCAGTGCTGATCTTCGGAACTTTCCGCGAGAATCGCGGCGACCGCCCCACTCCCTTTCACCCTTTTCAAGTCCTGTGCACTGATCGCACGCGCTTGCTCGCACACCCAAGATCGGGGTGTCTGCAGCGCTCGAGTTGGAGGATCGCTGACCATGAAAGCTCGTGAACTGAACAACCTGGGTATTCCGCACGGCGAAATGCTGAAGCTCGCTGTCAAGGCCTGCGCTCGGGCGGCCGAGGCCGGCATGAAGAAAGATGCACTCCGCGCTTCGATCATGGGTGTGATCGAGAATCCGAGCGGATATCTCGCCGATCCGCTGTTCGACCGTCTTGCGGCCGCGCTGCAGGCGGCACCGGCGGTACCCGCGTTTGTAGAGCGCGCCGAGGCCGCGCCTTGGAGGAACTGGGGTATCGCACTCGAACCGGAGTCGGTGTCGCAGATGGCGCGTGCGTGCCGGCTGCCGATCACGGCAGCGGGCGCGCTGATGCCCGATGCGCACGTGGGCTATGGCTTGCCGATCGGCGGCGTGCTGGCGACGGAGAACGCGGTGATTCCGTACGCGGTGGGCGTGGATATCGCCTGCCGCATGCGATTGACCGTGCTGGACCTGCCGACGGCGACGCTCGACGACGCACGCGGCGCGGACACGCTCCGCGACGCGATCGAACGCGAGACCCGCTTCGGCGTCGGCGGGACTTTCCGCGCGCCGCGCCAGCACGACGTGCTCGATGCCGACTGGGGCGTCACGCCGATCACGCAGCGGCTGAAGGACAAGGCGTGGAGCCAGCTTGGCACTTCTGGATCGGGCAACCACTTCGTTGAGTTTGGCGTGCTGACGATCGCCGAGGCGATCACGGATGTTCCCACCTCGTCGGCGGCCGAGCACGGCTCGGGCTGGAAGTGGAATCTTCAGCCCGGGACATACCTCGCGCTGCTCAGCCACTCGGGCTCGCGCGGCACTGGTGCGGCGATCTGCGATCACTACTCTAAGATCGCGATGGAACGCCACCCGGAACTGCCGCCAGAGCTCAATCGCCTCGCGTGGCTCGACATGGACTCGCAAGAGGGCCAGGAGTACTTCGCGGCGATGAACCTCATGGGCGAGTATGCCGCGGCGAACCATGAGTGCATCCACCGCCACATCCTGCGAGCCCTTGGCGCAAAGGCGATCGGCTATGTCGAGAACCACCACAACTTTGCGTGGAAGGAGACGCACGACGTGGGCGATGGGCGAGGGCCGCGCGAGCTGATCGTGCATCGCAAGGGCGCGACGCCGGCGGGGCACAACGTGCTGGGTGTGATCCCCGGCTCGATGGCCGCCCCGGGATTTGTCGTGCGCGGCCGCGGGTCGGCGGAATCGCTGCGCTCCGCAAGCCACGGCGCGGGGCGGGCGATGTCGCGGACCAAGGCGCGAGACACGTTCGCCTGGGGCAATGTGAAGCGCGACCTTGCCGCGCAGAACGTGTCGGTAATCAGCGCGGGCATCGACGAGTCGCCCGGGGCATACAAGGACATCCTCCAGGTCATGGCCCAGCAGGCGGATCTTGTGGAACCAATCGCACGCTTTGATCCGCGTCTTGTCAAGATGGCACCGGAGGGCGAGCGTCCTGAGGACTGATTTGTCCGGTGAAGCAAATGTCGAGCGATCTATCCGCTGATCCGGGTGACAAACCGATGCCGAAAAAGGTGAATCCGCCCCCCCGCAAGCCGTCGAATCTTGACGACTTGCGGGGGCGGCGTATGTTCGCATGCCAGTGTTTGGCGTTGAGTTGGGGAGTAGCTCGCCGCAGATCGCGGCCGTCAGGATCGTCAATACGACTCCGCCCGAACAGGCGGGGCTCCGGTCCGGACAGACGCCCGAGGGCGTTGAGAGCAAGACCAACGTTTGTGCAACTTGTTGACCGACAAGCCGTGCGGCTTGGTGGTCATGGACCCTTCTCGCGCCGCAGAGGCACGGAGCATCAACGTGTTGGAACTGTTCTCATTGGCCCAGACCGCGGTGGAGACCGCCCCTGCCGCGATCGGCGGTGGCGGCGCGAACCTGAAGCTCTGGGCGTATGTCGGATTCATCGGTCTGGTGATCCTCTTTCTGGCGCTGGACCTTGGCGTCTTTCACCGGGAGGCCCATGAGGTCTCGATGAAGGAGGCGATCAGTTGGTCGATCGTCTGGCTGACCTGCGGCGTGGCGTTCAGTGCGTTTGTGTACTTTGCCTATCAGCACCACTGGCTGGGGCTGGGGCTCGACACTCCGATCTACAACCCCGCGACCAAGACCGATCCGACCGCGCCGCTGATCGTCAACGGCGTCGTGGACGGCAAGACCGGGGCGATCCAGTATCTGACTGGGTATGTCGTTGAGAAGTCGCTGGCGATGGACAACATCTTTGTCATCGCACTGGTGTTCCAGTTCTTCGCGATTCCCGGCAAGTATCAGCACCGCGTGCTGTTCTGGGGCATCATCGGCGCGCTCATCATGCGTGGCGCGATGATCTTCCTCGGAGCCGAGCTGATCATGCGGTATCAGTGGATCCTGATCATCTTCGGCGGTTTTCTGATCCTGACCGCGCTGAAGATGGCACTCATCAAGGGCAATGACGACCCGAGCCAGAACATCGCCGTGAAACTGGCCAAGAAGATGTTCCGCACGGTCGACTTCTTTGACGGGCAGAAGTTCTTCACCAAGCGCACGGTCAAGCCGACCTATTCAACCGACCCGAAGACGGGCAAGCAGATCCAGGACCCGGCCCCGGCGGGCACGCTCGGGCTGAAGTGGGCGATGACGCCGCTCTTTCTGGCGCTGATCCTTGTGGAGATCACCGATCTGGTGTTTGCCGTGGACTCGATCCCGGCGATCTTCGCGATCACGCCCGATCCGTTCATCGTGTTCACGAGCAACATCTTCGCGATTCTTGGGCTGCGGGCGCTGTACTTCTGCCTGGCCGCGCTGATCGCCAAGTTCCGCTTCCTGAAGCCCGCGCTGATCCTGATCCTGGCATTCGTGGGCGTGAAGCTGCTGCTGCTGAGCGTTCCGCCGTATCTCGGCGTGATCGGGCTGGAGGCGCAGCGGGCGATCAAGATCGATCCGATCCTGTCGCTGGTGATTGTCGTCAGCGTGCTGGCGATCGCGACGGTGGCGTCGATTCTGGTGCCGAGCAAGAGCGGCAAGTCTGCTCACTGATCAACACACACGGGCCGACCGGGCGAACACGCTCGGTCTGCCTTTTTTATTCATGCATCAAGCTTGCTGGCGGTGAACTGGGTTCCGGTGGTTTCGCGCACCCACGTCCACGACGGGCCGTGCTTGCGCTCGTAGAACGACCAGAGCTCGAACCAGTATGAGCGGAACTTGTGCTCGCCCATGGGCTCAAAGTGCTCGTGGACGCGCATCATGATCTGCTTTGAAGAGCCGGTCAGACCCAGCACAGCTTTGCCATGACGAACGCTCTCGGTGTCCAGCGGCAGACGCGAGAAGCGCCGGAGCAACTGCAGAATGTTCGCCGCGGCGTATGGCCCGATGCCGGGCCACTCGAGAAGCTCATCCAGCAGGTGCTCGTCGCTTCGGCTCGGGTCTTCGATGCGGGCAGGATCGATCTCGCCTCGGACGAACATCTTGGCGAGTGCGACGATGCGTGCATCGCGATAGCCCACACGGCAGCGTGCACGGAGCGACGCGGGACGCGTGCGGGCGATTTTCTCCGGCGTCGGAAAGGCATACAGGCCGCTGTGGGAACGCTTGCCCAGGGTCTCGCACAGCCGACGGTTCATGACAATCGTGCTGGGCCATTGGACGTTGCAACTGGTCACGGTCTTGATGACGTCTTCAAAGAGCGTGGGCGAACGCATGAGGCGGCCGCGGCCGACCTTCTTGAACCTTGGGTCGAGCGTGTGAAAGGCCCGGAGTGTTGACGCGGGGGTCGAGAGATCGAGCAGCCGAGCGAGTCGAGCCGAGAGCAGCGCACGTTCGGCTTTATCGAGCTTTGCATCGGCATGAACAGCGAGCGGCTTGCCGCGGAGTCTGCCGAATGATCGCGTGGGCGACTTTGGGTCGCCTTGGGCAATGCGGACAGTCACCGCGCGTCCATCGAGATCGACGGTCGTCCGAAACGCCTGCGCGTCGGGGTTCCAGTGATTGGGTTCGAGAAGGAAGTAGCCGTAGGAGCAGACATCGCGAGCGAGAGAGTAGTCGCTCGGGGCGTCGAGCTTGAGCGTCACGCGACGATCTTTCGCGACACGGGGAAGACGTACTCGATCAGGTTCACGCACAGTCGATCGCTCAGCCGCGCGTAATCGGCGTACTTCTCGCGAGCATGCGAGATTTCGGCGTTGATGTCGGTGATGCCCGCTCGGCTGCACAGCGTGTCGGTCTTCAGCCAGTTCTCGATCATCGGCAGATCGCACTCGAAGTGGTACTGAAAACCAAGCGTGCGCAAGCCGACACGGAAGGATTGGACCTTGCACTTGTCGGAAGATTGGAACGCCGTCGCGCCCGGCGGCAGGGTCTTGACCTCTTGCGCGTGGGTGTGGAACTGCCAGCTTGACCAGGCGATGCCGGCGAGGGTGATCTCGGTCTGGCCGGGGACGAGGGTCCTGATCTGGCGCATGCCGACCTCCGGACCCGCCTCCATGAAACCGACTTCGCCGCCGAGGGCCTTGGCGATGAGCTGGGCGCCGAGGCAGATGCCGACGATCGGGAGCTTGCGCTCGTGGGCGCGTTTGAGATAGTCCAGTTCGGGCGCCATCCACGCGTGGCCGGGATCGCCCACGTTCATCGGTCCGCCGAGGGAGATGATGGCGTCGACGTTGTCAAAGTCGCGCGGGATGTGCGGGTTCTTGGCCGTCGGCGGAAGCCAGAGCTTGCGTACATCGGTCTTCTGGCCGTGATCGCGGAGGCAGGCGCCGAGTCGGCCGAGCGTCTCGGTGGGTGCGTGCTGAAGGACGAGAATCGCCATGGGTGTGCTCTTTCAATCAGCTGGAGTGGATCGATCGCTCAGCGACGGGGCTTGGCTTTGATTTTGGACTTCTTGCCGGCTCCCCCACTCTTCTTCGCGGCGCTCTTCGGCTTGACAGTGCTCGTAGTTGCGCCGTCGTGGACACGCATCATCTTCAGATACTCGCGATGGCGCTTGACGATCTCGGCTTTCTTCAGGGTCTTCAGGCGACCCAAGCTGAACGACTCGATGTTGAAGCTGGCGATGATGGTGCCGTGCGCGAGGGCGCGGAGGATCTGATCGAACGAGCCGTGCTTGGTGCCGGCCTCTCCCGACGCAATCGCGCCCATCATGCCGCCGGCGAAGCTGTCGCCCGCGCCGGTGGGGTCGATGACTTTCTCGGCCGGATACGCCGGAAGTGCGCCGATGCCGTCGCGGTGGATGAGCAGCGCGCCGTGCTCACCTTTCTTCACCACGACAAACTTCGGCCCCATGGTCAGGATGTGCCGAGCGGCGGCGACGGGGTTGCGCTTGCCGGTGAACAACTCCGCCTCGTCATAGTTCAGCACCAGCCCATCGACCTTCTTCAACAGCTTCTCCAGATCAGCCCGGGCGTTGCTGATCCAGAGGTCCATCGTGTCGGCAACGGCCAGCACGCGCTTTGGGAACTGCTCCAGCATGCCCATCTGCAGGCCCGGGTGCATGTTGGCGAGGAAGACGATCTTGGAATCGCGGAAGTGCTGCGGCACCGGGGGCGGCGCTTCAATCAGCACGTTCAGATCGGTGAACGTCGTCTCGCGGTGATCCATATTCGCCAGGTACTTGCCGCCCCAGCGGAAGGTCTTGGAACCCTTGCGGACTTCCAGGCCGCTGGTGTCAATGGATCGGAAGTGATCGAGCGTGGCAAGGTGCTCGGAAGGGAAGTCCTCACCCACGGCGGCGACCATGCGCACCGGGCCGAAGAAGCTGGCGGCAGCGGAAAAGTACGTACAGGAACCGCCGAGCACGCTCTCGGCTTTGCCGGTGGGCGCGTCAATGGTGTCGATGCCGACGGTTCCGGTGACGACGAGATTGGCGTGGTTGTTCTTGGTCTTGGCGATGGGCATGGGGCCAAGGGTATGGCCCGTGAGCCTCTCGATCTTGGACTACGGGCAGGCCGCAAACCACTCGTTCAGGAAATCGAAGATATCCGAAACGGTGGAAACACCCGAGCCGTTGTAGTCGGCCGAGCAGCAGGGATTTGGCCTTCCGAGGGTGCCGCAGACTGTTCCTGAGTTCAGGAATCGTCCTCCTGCGGTAAAACAGGCCGGCTTGGTGAGCACGAGGCAGCCGGCGCCAAAGCAGCAAGCGCCGGGAGTGATCTGGGTGCAATCGATCGCGGCGCACGTGCCGGTGCCGACGACGCCGCCGATCGCGATGCATGCGGCCGGTTCGACCACCGCGCAGCCGACGCCCCGCGGGTTGCAGCATGGGATGGTCGTTGTCGCGCCGACGATGCGGACGGCTCGTGGTGCCGGAGTAGTAGTGACGGTCCACCCGCTGCCGAAGTTGGCCGCGGGTGTTGCGGTGCCGACAAGACCGCTGACCCAGAGGAAAGAGCCCGTCCCCGACGCGCGAACGGCAACCCAGTAGTTCTGACCGGACTGGAGCTGCACCGCGGAACTTACCGGCACGATCAGGGTGGACGGGGTTCCGAAGATCGGGCCGGGAACCGGCACGACGATGATCGGCGGATCGACCGGAAGCCCCAGAGACTCGGAGTAGATCGCAATCTCGACATTGCTGATCGAACCGCTCACGGCGCCGGCGATTGTCACGCTGGTCACCGAGACCGGTCCGCCCGACGGGCCAGAGAATCGTTCGGCAAGAAAGCCAGTGCTGGATGCCGTCGTTGTGCCCGTGGTCGTGAACGTGTCCGACGGTCCAAAGGTGTCAATCAGCATCACTTGCGCATGCGCCGCCGACGAACAGATCGCGGCGACCATTCCGATGATGGAGACACGAGTGGACAGAGTTCGCAACATCACGGCAAAGCTCCTATAGGGTTGACAAGTGTGCACGATCAGCGGCTTGCTGCAAGCCCATGCAACCACCGAAACCGGTTCTAGGACGAAGCACGGACCGTCAGCGTGCATGTTGTCCGAAACACTGCTCTGGGATCAAGAACGCTCAGCCCGAACGCCCCAAGACCACGCCGCTGAAGGCCGAAGGCATCATTCGCGTGCGACTGCGGCTCCACCGCAACAAAAGGGAGCGCACGGCTGCTTTTTTCGCCCGCCGACTCGCGCGGGGCATACACGACCCAATGGGCGAGATTTGGCGAGGGCTCAATCGAGAGGACGATGCCGCTGGATGGCCAGATCAGTTCGGCGGCCGCACCGGGTTGGCCAACGAAACACCCATCGATGTGCTCATCAGGGACGGGTCCACCCTCAGCAAGAGTGCGGGTGAGCGCGTCGGGTGTGGCGGGGCCGGTGGCGCAGCCGTGGGCGAGCGGATAGCGTGCGGTGACCGGCACACGCAGGCGGAGCGCGTCATTGTCAGCCCATAAGTGACGCATGAAATAGGGATGGTGGCCGCAGCCGACCGGAAAGGGTTCGGCATCGAGGTTGGTGATGTCGAGATCGATGGTGAGTCGGCCAATCTGGCTTTGTGCAGATCCGTGCGTGAGCGTGAATCGGGCCTCGCACATGAACTTCCACGGCCAGTTCACGCGCGGGTGCTCGCGCGAATCAAAGACCAGTGTCGCGGCGTCGGGAGTCGAACGTTCCACACGCCAGGGTCGCTTGCGCGCGTCGCCGTGCTGGGCAACGATCTGTTGACTCGGCGTGCCTGCGGCTGTCGTTGGGGCCAGCGTGTGCGTTCGCCCCCCGTGCTCGATCGTGGGCGGATTACCCGAGATGCGATTGGCCCACGGGGCCATGATGAATGAGCCGAGCAGCGAGGCATTGGTCTCGCCGGGCGCCGAGCGGCGCATGATCGGGTACCAGGTCTTCAGTGGACCCATGATCGAGAAGTCGGCGATGCCCGCGCCGAGAGTCGGATCGATGACGCAGCGGAGAGCGGGAGTTGCGAGCACGATCGGCGGTGCGATGGGCATGCGCGAGGGTACGCGGGATCAGGACGAGCGCTCAGCAGGGTCGATGATGCCGCGGAGGTCGTAGCCGCAGTTCACGCATTGGAGATTGCGCCAGCGTCTGCTGGTGCGGCCCGCGACGAGCAGCGTGACCCCTCGCAAAGCGAGCAGGACGGCCAGGCCGAGACCGATGGCATGGATGATGACTGACAGTGGATTCATGAGCATCGAGAAGCGGGTCGTACCGCCCGGCGCGACCGGGAAGAAGAGTTCCCACTCGCCCCAGGCCGTGGTGCGGAATCGCCATGACTGGACAGGAAATGCTCGTTCTGATGAAGCGGCAGTGCCCGGCTGGGATACCGAAGTCGGCGGCGGAATCAGCCGATTTGTGCGCCACCCGAGCGTGCAATAGGCGAAGCTGGAGATTGAGGGCCAGGTGAGATGAACGCTCGAAAAGCCCCAGCGATAGCTCCACATGAGGCGCACGTTCTCGCCGAGCGGGGAACTCACGTTGGGCTGGGGCAAGTTCGGCGCGCTATGAACGAGCGTGAGCAGGGACTTGGCGATTTGTGCATCGGATGCTGGTGCATCATTCGATCCTATGAGATCGTTAAAGCGAGGTCCGGTGCCGTCGGCCGTCATTGCTGAGAACGGAAACTGACTTGACCGCACGTGAGGGATCAAAAGCATTGCGCAGCCGATGCACACTAGCATACTGGGCGAGGATCGCCATCGACGCGGTCGCGAGGGCGGGTGTTGCTCACCTTGGCGGCGTCTGCTCCACCAAGATACCGCGCGGCGCGCAATCAGGGTGCTCGCGAACACCAACAGGCCCACCTGGAGGAAGGCCGTCCCGTTGCCTGAGACCGCGAGTATCCAGTTATCCATCCGCCAACTGCGATAAACGCCCAGCCACTCCCACGTCCACTCCTGCCCGGCGTAGTTCTCTGGAAGCGGAAGCCGTTGATCAAACTGCGGTCGGCCAGTATCGGCATGCCACTGCCACATCACTGACCCGAGCTCGATCGGCCAACCGAAGCGCAACCAACGCGTTCGATGCTCGCGTTGACTGTCGCGATAGGCGATGAGCGAGGCCTCCTGACGCATCGTTGCGTTGTCGCCGAGCAGTGCTTGCAGGCGATCGCGGAGCGGGGTGGTCGCCGGGTAGGTTTCGCCGCGGGCGATCGCCGACAGCTCGGCCATGGTCGTCTTCAACTCGCGGGAAAGCTCGCCGGTGGTGACGGAGGGGCTTGCCGTGCGATAGGACCAGGCCAGCCAGAGAGCGGTCGAGTGCACCACGAGCACAGTCAATACACGAATGATCCGCATCACTCGCGGAGTGGTCAGCACGCTCCGGTGGCGCAGGGCGACGGACGCGGCACACTCCGGGCATGCGCGAGGCAATGTCCGCTCGGATGGCGACGCGATGTTCGCTTCGGAGTCCTCGCCCATGCGGAGTGATACCTCCGGGTCACCTCTCGGCTGCGGTGCTTGCGCGCCCTCTCAGGATCTCGCCGCTGATCACACAAAGAACGCGGCGGGGTGCTGAGCCGCCAGCCGCAATCGACACTCGGCGAAGCTGGGAATCAGGTCCAGCTCATAGAACTCAAGATCAAGCGCTTGCATCGCCTCAGATCGCACTTCGTCTTCCTCATCCAGGAAATAGTCGAGCGCGTCGTCATGGGCGGATTCGCGCCATTCCTGCGGCATGAGGGCGATCGCCTGCTCCAGCAATCCAAAGACCGGGGCCGGGCCGCACGCCTTCAGGAAATCCATCGCGCAGAGGGCAACCCTCGGCCCCTTGTTGGAAAAGAACTGATCGAATCCGCCATTGTTGACCTCTGCTTCAAGCCAGAACGCCGCGTAGTACATCGCCCGTGGAATCGGAATCGTCAGCGGCCGATCAAAGTCTGGCTGTTCATCACAGACCGATTCCCACAGCAGCACATCCAACTCGACGGCGTCATCGTCGTCGAAACGCCGCTCCGCGACCACGCTGGCAAGCATCGCACGATGTTTCGATTCGAGGCGATTGGGCATGTCGTCCTTGCACACTTCGGCTTTACTTCTTGGCAACGAGCTTGCGCACCGCGTCGAACTCTGACTGCGTGACGGTCATCGGATCACGGTTGGAAACCGCCGCCCACGCACCGGTGCCTGTGAGCAGCTCGGTCAGCTTCTCTTTGCTGATCTTCAGCGTGTGTGCGGTCTGGCCGAAGCTGTAGACCTTCTCGCTTGTCGGCGCACCCGACTTCGCATCGGTCTCCTTGGCCCATGCGTCCTTGAGCGTGACGACACGGTTCCAAATCTGCCTGTCCTTCGTGGAGTCCTGATCAAGACAGAAATACCCCATGCGCTCGAACTGCACACGCGGGTTGCGGAACGAGCCGGGGACGAACCCCGCGGCGGTCGCCCCATCGCCCAGATCGCTCTGGTAGCTGATCGCACCCAGCGCGGGCTCCAAAAGTGCGTCGATCGTCTCGAGCGAGTTCGGATTGAAATCGTCGAACGGATTCCCGGTGCGAGCGCCGGGTTCGGGTGCACTGAAAAGGCGATCGAACAGCCGAACTTCGGCATTGATCGCGTGGGCCGCGCTCACCCAGTGCAGCGTGCCCTTCACTTTTCGGGTTGGCTTGCCATCCGGACCGAGCGGTGCGTCGCCACCCTTGGTCGCGGGGTCATAGGTACAGCGGATGGCCGTGACATTGCCCGCGGCATCCTTCTCCACACCCGTGCAAGTGATGAAATACGCCCAGCGCAAACGCACCTCTTGCCCCGGCGCAAGCCGGAAGTACTTCGGAGGCGGGACCTCCGCGAAGTCCTCCTGCTCGATGAACAACTCGCGGCCGAAGGGCACCTTGCGGGTGCCCGCGGCGGGGTCTTCGGGGTTGTTCTGGCACTCCAGCCACTCGACCTTGCCCTCGGGCCAGTTCTCGATCACGACCTTGATCGGCTTGAGCACGGCCATATAGCGCGGCGCGACCTTGTTCAGGTGCATCCGCACGGCCTCCTCCAGCCGACCGACATCGATCAGCGAGTTGGTCTTGGTCACGCCGATCTCGTCACAGAACGCCCGCATCGCCTCGGGTGTGTACCCGCGGCGGCGAACACCGGCGATCGTCGGCATCCGCGGATCATCCCATCCGCTGACCCGACCCTCTTGCACCAGCTTCAGCAGGTTGCGCTTGCTCAGCAGCGTGTAGGTGGGAATGAGCTTGGCAAACTCGATCTGCTGGCTGTGCCAGAGCGTCTGGCCCCACGGCCCGGAACCATCGTCGGTGCGGCCCTCGTTGATCGCGTCGATGAACCAGTCGTACAGCGGGCGATGGTTCTCAAACTCCAGCGTGCAGATCGAGTGCGTGATGCCTTCCAACGCGTCTTCCAGCCCGTGGGCCCAGTCGTACATCGGATAGATGCACCATTTGTCGCCGGTGTTGTGGTGCTTTTCGTGCAAGATGCGGTACATCACCGGATCGCGCAGGTTGAAGTTCGGGCTCGCCAGATCGATCTTGGCGCGGAGTGTCATCGAGCCGTCGGGATGCCGACCGAGCTTCATTTCCTGAAACAGCTTCATCGATTCCGTCGTCGGCCGATCTCGAAACGGCGACGTCGCCGGAACTGTCGGCGACCCACGCCGCTCGGCCATCTGCTCGGCGGTGAGCTGGCAGACATAGGCCTTGCCCTTCTTGATCAACTCCTTGGCAAACTCGTACATCTGGTCGAAATAGTCACTCGCCCAGAAGCAACCCGCCGGCGGGGGCGGGGGGGGGGGCGGCCGGGCCGCCCCCGGCGGGGGGA